>JBGSTK010000094.1:0-5438 GCA_041736565.1 Phycisphaeraceae bacterium
CGCGATCCAGCACTTCGTGCTGGCGTTGCGGGCCGGCCATCATCAGGTAGTAAGCGGGTGCACGGAATTCGCGGGGGTAGCTGAGGTCTTCCTGACCCTGGGGCAGGCGGTGGGCCCGGCGGAGGTTGGCCGCCAGCCACAGCGACAGCGCGCTATCGAGGCTGGGGTCCAGCGCGAGAGCTTGACGTGCTGCACGCATCGCCAGCACATCGCCGAAGATTTCACCGGCGACGGGCGTGGCCACCAGGCCTGCTTCGCCGACGTGATTCCACACGATGCCCTTGTTGTTCTGGGCATCGAAGCCGGGCAATTCCTGACCAGCGGTGGCGGTGGTGTAGTAGTTGCGGCCGAGGTTGAGGTAAAGGTCTGCGGCACTGAGGCCCGGGGGCAGCTTGGCTTCCTGCGCCAGGCGGTTGTAAGCGGCGATGACCACCAGCTTGGCCGCGGCATCAGTCTCCTTGTCGTCGATGACCTGCCTCAAGTAGGGCAGCGACATCGGGTAGCCGACTTCCGCCAGCACTTGGGCCGTCTGTGACAGCACACGGGCTTCGAGGGTGGGCAGCGCCACTGACAGCGGATAGACCACGGGGCGGCCGATCTCAACCAGCGCCCGAAGCACATACGGGTGAAGCCTGGTCTTGCTTTCGTCCTGCAGGGTCTTGAGCAGTTGCGGCACAGCGAACTGCCCGGCGGCGCGGAGACGTGTCACGGCATTGACATACTCGCGGGCGGTGCCACCCAGCAACTCGATGTCAGCAGCGATGCGCGTGCTCTCGCGAGCGCGGGCCACGCGGGCATCCTGAATCTTCGACGCCAGTTGCGTCGCCACGTCGGAGGTCTCTTGGACCTTGCGGGCGCGGGTCAGCGTGTCCTGGTAACGCGCCGCGTAATCGCTGGCTTCGACAATATCCAGCAGCGCGCCACCCTCGAGCTTGAGCAGTTCTTGACCAGCAGCCTTGGCCAGATCAGGCCGGGCGATGATCACGTAATGGTTCCAGTCGGCCCACTGCTGGGCGGCGTTGGAACCGGCGGCTTGTTGTGCGTTGGCCGTGGCTGCAAGTTGCAGACAGATCAACAGGAGGGGCAGAAGGCTCAAGAAAGCGGATCGCAGCCTCGGCATGAGAAAGAACTCCCTGTGGGGGGTTAGGTTATCGGCAATCTATCGACGCCATCAGAAGGCGTCAAGCAACCACACCGAACATCGTTTGTCATTGTCGCATGTTTGGGGTGCGCTGGCAAAGCCGTGGGACGCCCTTGGGGAGTATATCCAGCTTGTGCAGGGGCCGACCGTAGCGGCGGGCCTGATAAACGTTATCTCGACCGTGAGGGGCCCAGGCCGCTCAGATCGTGGGCCCTTTGACCAAGGCTGCGAAACGTTCACGCTGTCCTGCAAAGGCACCGGTATCGCTCGGCTCGACCGTCAGCAATTCAAACGAGGCCCGAACAATGCGGCGAAGTTCCGCCAGATCCGCGATCTGGCCGGCGCCCATGGCCTGCGCCAAAGCGTTGCCCACCGCCGTGGCTTCATAAGGCCCGACGATCACCTTCCGCCCGATGGCATCGGCGGTCATCTGGTTAAGCAGCTTATTCTTGCCGCCGCCCCCCACGATGTGCAAAACGTCGATGGGTGATTCCACCAGCTTCTCCAGGGCATCGAGGGTCAGGGCGTAGGTCAGCGCCAGGCTTTCGAGACAGGCACGCACCAGTTGACCGGGCGTGGTGGGCAGCGGTTGACCGGTGGCACGGGCATAGGCCTGGAGCTTGGCCTTCATGTCGCCCGGCGACGCCAGGGGCTCGTAGGCGGGGTCGATCAGCGTGCGGAAGGGTTGAGCCTCGGCCGCCATGGTGGTGAGCTCTTCATAGTCCTCCGGCGTGGCTTTGCGTTTGAGGTCGCGTCGGACTTCCTGCACCAGCCAGAGGCCGGCGATGTTTTTGAGGAAGCGGATCTTTCCGCCGACGCCGCGCTCGTTGGTGAACCCCATGGTCCGTGAGGCATCGCTGATGATGGGGCGATCGAGTTCCGCGCCCATGAGTGACCACGTTCCGCTGGAGAGGTAAGCCCAGCGTGGTGTGGTGGCGACATCGACGGGCACTGCGGCTACAGCACTGGCGGTGTCGTGGCTGCCTGGGACGATCACGTCGATCTCATCGACGCCCGCCTGCTTGGCGACCTCGGATCGCAGCGTGCCGATGCGGGTGCCAGCCGGGACAATCCCGCCGAGCATGTGCACAGGCAGGCCTAGGTCCGTCAGGAGCGTCTTGTTCCACTTGCCGGTCTTGGGGTTGACCATCTGCGTCGTCGAGGCAATGGTGGCCTCATTGACTGCTTTGCCTGAGAAGAAGTAATGCAGCAGGTCGGGCATGTTGAGCATGGCACGCGCCTGGGTGAGCAGCTTGGGCTCGGATTCCTGGGTGGCCACGAGTTGAAAGAGCGTGTTAAAGGGCATGAACTGGATGCCCGTGGCGTCGTAGATGCGTTTCTGCCCGAGCTTGCGAAACGCCTTGGCCATGGCCGGGGCATTACGGGCATCGCGATAGGCAAAGGGCAGGCCCAGCACCTGGCCCGATCGGCCGATTAACCCGAAGTCCACACCCCAGGTATCGACGCCCAGGCTCACGAGTTTGATGCTCTTATCGGATGCGAGTTTGCCCGCTTGGGCGAGGCCTTCGACCAGATGCCCCCACAATCCCAGCAGGTCCCAGTGCAGCCCGCTGGGCAGTTGCCGCAGGTTGTTGGCGAAGCGATGGGCCTCGTGAAGTTCGATCTTTCCACCACGTACCCCGGAGCTGGTGTCAAGGATCGCCAGCATGGCGCGGCCGCTCTCGGCACCAAGATCAAACGCGACGTAGCCCTGCTTATCCGTTCTGGTCATCGTTGTGCGACTCCGGAGGTTGATGGCGATTGCCCGGGTTGGGGTGGTGGATGCTCGCGGGTGTCAGCCGAGGCCAATTGGTCTTGCCCATGACTCACTTGGCCTTGACCGCGGCGAGCATGGCGGCGATCGAGGCGGCGGCTTCACGCAGCGCCTTAAAGCCCAGGCCCAGGGCACCGAACCCGAGAACACCGCAGGCTGTCCATGCCTCGTCCCATGCCGCCAGGGCGCTAAGCCCCAACAGCGACGCCATGATAATCAAGCCGACGATGCTCCATGTAGGCCAGAGCTTGAAGCGCAGTTGCTGTTTGCCTTGACCGTGTTCTTCGACCGCCATGCGCAGCCGTGACCCGCCCAGTAGTCCGCCGCTGATGCGGAGATCCCAGTCGTCCCATTCGCCACCGCGTCGCACTGCGGCACCGCCACGCTCCATGCGGTCTTCGATCTTTTCAAGATGCGCTTCGGGCGCTGCCCAGGTCTCATGCCAGACCACAGCCTTACGCGGCAAAGGCATCGCCATGCCCGTGGTGCCACGCGGTCGCAGCGGATGCAGCCCGCCCCGTAGCCGCCCCCAGAATCGCATGATCGGTTGGAGGAAGTGCAGAAGCCCAGCCACGATATATTTGTCGACCAGGTCGATGTAAGAAGCGGGCGGATTGATGAACTCTGCCCGCAGGGCACCCATCACAGCTTGAATCACCGGTGCCGCCAGCGCCACAATCAGCAGCGGAATCGCAGGTAGCAACGGCGCCCACCACGTGCCGATGACCGACAGCACCGCCAGCGCAGCGATGACCAGGTACCACTCGGGCATCAGGGGTAGAGCACTGATGATTCCTGGGGGCGATTGATAAAGCGACTGGAAGGGAGCTGACCCCCACACGCCCTGATAGATGTGCCCCCGCCGGGCCTGAAACGATGCGAGGTTGCCCCGGCTGTAGATTCGCCCATGCCATGGGATGTGACCCGCAGCGTTGTAACGCCAAGGCCATTTCTTTTCGAGCATGGACTCAGCACGCCCGTAGTTTTTCTGTTGACGCAGGTAGGCCTTGACGCTGTTACGCCGGTGATGCCAGACCATGGCGGCATGGGCAAAGCCGACGGTCCACCCGCGCTCCTGCAGCCGCCAGCAGAGGTCCACATCGTCCCCAGCGATGCGGAACGTCGCGTCAAACCCGCCTATGTCCAGCAGGCAGTCGCGGCGGACAGCGAAGTTGCAGCCCGGGATATGCTCAGCGACGGTGTCGGTGATGAGCACGTGGATCGGCCCGCCGGGTGCATTGGCGACACAGTCAGCGATGGGACCATCGCCAGGCGGCGCGATGTTGGGCCCGCCCACCGCCGCATGGTTGCTTGTCATGAACGTGTGGGCGATGTAGTGGAGCCAATGCGGGTCAGGCCGGGCATCATCATCGAGGTAGGCGACGATCTCGCCCTCGGCCGCATGCATAGCGGTATTGCGGGCGTTGCTCAGGCCGGCATTGGCTTGCCGGATGACGCGGTAGCCGTACGACGCCGCGATGTCGCCCACGTTGTCGGTCGAACCGTCGTCTACGACGATGACCTCGAAGTTCGGATACGTCACCGCACGCAGGCCATCGCAGCAGTCGTTAATGGTGCGGCTGCCGTTGTAGGTGCACACCAGCACCGAGATGCGTGGCCAATCGCGGCTACCGGCAAACGGGAGTTGAGCGAACGTCTCGCTCACCGCCGCCAGCGCCGCTTTGGGTTGGCGATCCCGAGTGGTGAGCCCAAAGGCCCAGTCGGTGATGTCCATGCCCCCGCGATGCCATTCATCAGTCCACGCAAAGATGAACAGACCCGCACAACCGTTCTCAAAAGCGCAACGCGCCTGCCAGACCAACGCCTGGGCCTGTGCTTCCTCCCCATTGCGTATCGAGTCCAGCCCCAGTTCCGCCATGACCAGCGGACGATCCCCCGCGTGGGACTGGAGCTTGGCGAGGTAGGCAGTGAGTTTCTCGGGACTTTCGAGATAGACATTAAAACTCACGAAATCGAGGAAGGGCAACTGGAGATATTCAGTCGTGGGGAAGTTGACGTACGTAACCAGTGCCCGGGGGTCTTCCCGCTTCACCGCGCGGAACAGGCGAAGGATAAAATTCTCGACGGCCGGTGAGCCGTGCCAGCGGACAATGGTGGCGGGGATTTCGTTGCCCACTGCCCAGGCCAGAATGGCTGGATGTCCCGCAACGGGCTTGACCATCTCACGCACGCGCTTGACGATGCCTCTCGCTAGTTTGGGCTGCGTCAGAAACGCCACATGCTGTTCCCACGGCAGCCCGACCATCACTCGCAAACCATGTTGCTGAGCGATATCCAGCAGCCAGCGCGGTGGAACGGTGTAGGTCCGCACTGTATTGAAGCCTTGATGTGCCATGGCGGCAAAGTCACGCTGCACCGCCGCGGCATCGTGATACTCGCAGCCGTTGTCTCGCGGCGCAAACGGTCCGTAGGTCACACCTTTAACCAGGTATTTTTGGCCCCCGACGAAAAGAAATTTGCCCCGCACCAATGGTCGGCTAAGCTTCCGAGGCCCCTCGCGGC
>JBGSTK010000213.1:0-1913 GCA_041736565.1 Phycisphaeraceae bacterium
TGCGCTCCACCGCCGCGATGGCCGCCGCTCGCAGCATCGGATGCTGGCTCAACGCCAGGTAATCATTGCCCGCCAGGTTCAGCAGCCTTCGCCCCTCGCGCGTAACGTGCGGCCCATCGCCATCGTGCTCTGTGCAACGCAACCGGCGCAGCAGATGTCGCGACTCCAGCGCCGCCAAATCCGCGCTGAGCTGAGCCAGCCATCGTTTCATGCGAGAGGCTTCAGGGGCATCCGGGGGCTTCCGGGGCATGGAGGGGTCGCCAGCCTCGACGGGCAGCGACACGGGTGGCATCACTCGTCGCCGTCGGAGTTCGCCGACAGGTCCGCCATGGTCACGCGCCCGTCATCGACGAGCGTCTGCTTCATGAGCCGACCGACCTTGAACTTCACGGTGCGTTTGGGCGGCACCTTCACAGGATCGAGAGTCTTGGGATTCTGCGCCATGCGGGCACGGCGCTGCTTGACCTCAAATACGCCAAAGTCGCGAAACTCCAGCCGGTTGCCTCGGCCCAGTTCCACGATGATGCTGTCGAGAAAGCTCTGGACGATCTTCTTGACGTCCACGCGCTTCTCGCCCGTGGCATCAGCGATTTGATCGATGAGTTCCTTCTTGGTGATGGTGGCCATAAAGACATGCCCCTGTCTAAGTTAGCGCGACTCGTTCCCCGCGTCCGATTCCGCCAAGAGCACCTTGGCACCGCGAATCCCGGATTAACCACGAGGGTGAATCGCCAGTATGACAACTCGCCCCGCGCCGGTCAAGAACCACTGTTTTCTCCAGAAAAAGTGGACCTGCAGACGCGTGTCTTGCCATCTGCTGCCCAGGCCCTCGGCAAGTCCCTGCCGAGACTCTCATCATGCGCCCGTGAGGCTGGCCCGAGCCCGGCCCGCCACATCACTCCCCCTGGTCAAACGCCGCATCGGGAAGCGTAAGCGCCTCGACCACCGATGACGCCGAGGGCAATGGCGGGCCGCCTTCAAACTGGGGCGAGATCAAGTACCCACCCAGCACGATCACCCGACGCCCCACAGCCACCGCCACCGCGTCGTCGTGTGGCTGCGACATCGCTGGCAAGCCGAAGACCTTGAGCTTCCGCCGATCCAGCAGCCGTGCTACATCCCATTCCGTGTCGCGATTGCCTTGCTGAGCTTCGCCCCCCGCAAGCACCACCCATCGCCCCAACTGTGCCACGGCCGCATCGGCCTGCCCGCCCTCAATGTGCAACGTCGGCCCAGCCTCCAGCTTGCCGGAGTCACCGCCTTGCTCGCCCACCGTAAGCAGCCACGTAGTGGCCAGCGTGTTGCCCGTCTTGCCATCCTGCCCGCCCAGCACCCACGCCCTGCCATCTTCCGCCAACACCATCCGCAGGTCATCCGTCGCCACAGGCAGCTTGGCGCTAAGCAATCGGCTCCGCCCATCCGCCACGCTGATGACCTCGAAACTCGCTTGATTCAGGCCCCCAGCCACCAGCACCCGCCCGTCCGCCAGCACCACCGAGGCGTGCGCCTGCCGCTCCTGCCGCAGCGTGATGTGCTGCGTCCATGCCAGTTTTGCGGGATCGAAGATCGACGCCCGCTTGCCGCCGATGACAATGATTCGACCGTCAGCAAGCCGATGCCCCGTCGGTTGACCCGCCGGTGCAGGCACGCCCGGCAGTGCCACATTGCGCTTGCCGTCCTCAGCGGCAAAATCGATCAACTCCGCCTCCGCCAACGGCACCAGACGCCACGGCAGTTGCCCCGCCTGACCGCCAGCCACCAGCAGCCGCCCATCAGCCAATGCCACCTGCACGTGAAAAGCACGCCCCTTGGCCAGCATCGCAGGCTGCGACCAGAGCCCCGTCGTCAGGTCCAGCCGTTGCACCGCATCGCTCGTCGCGCCCAACTGGTTGATGCCGCCGGTGACGAGGATG
>JBGSTK010000266.1:0-23096 GCA_041736565.1 Phycisphaeraceae bacterium
GTGCTGGGGCGATGGGTCCACCTTTATCACCCCGATGCACAGGGCCCGATGGACAACGCCGAGATCGCCTGGGGCAGCGAGATTTTTCTGGCATTCTATGACGAGCCGGAATTAGTCCACGCTTTTCTGGACCTGATGACCGAGCATTACATCGCTTTCCTAAAGCATTGGTTTACCCTGGTCCCGCCGCGCGGGCCCTACTCGACGCAATGGGGGCTGATGGTCAAGGGCCACATCGTGTTGCGTGACGACTCGCTGATGAACCTGTCGGACGATATCTACACCACGTTCATCCGCGACCGCGAGGCCCGTTGTCTGCGCGAACTGGGCGGCGGCATGATCCACTTCTGCGGCCGCGGCGACCACTTCATCGCGTCCATGGCCGCGATGCAGCGCGATGGACTGACCGCCATCAACATGAGTCAGCCGCACTTGAACGATATGGAGGCGATCTACAAGAACACGGTGGACCGTGGAATGTCGCTGATCGGCTTCGACGGGGAGCGGGCGCGGCAAGACACTGCGGCGAGACGCAACCTGCGCGGTCGAGTGGCATCGCCATAAAGCTATTGAACGTCAGCGATCGGTGCGAGCAACGCGCGTCTTAATCGATCTTCACTCCGGCCGCGTTGAAGACCATGCCCAACGCGGGAACTATCGCTAACGGTGACCTACCTGTCTTGAATCTCTCATGCGGGAGTCGTGCGGCGCGTCATTCGCGCCAGTCGCGACGGATCGAAGGTGAGGCCCCAGCCGGGGCCGTGAGGTGCAGGGAGAAGACCATCGCGAACGACAGGGAGGTCACAGAGAAGACCCTCGAAACGTGAGTCGCGCTCGAGGCTGTATTCGAGGTGGCTCCATGGACGGGCAATCGCGGACAGTAGATGCATGCCAAAGACGAGTAGCGCGGAGTGGTTGGCCACGTGCGACGTGCAGGCCAGACCCGCGGCGTCAGCCATCCGCGCTACAGTCAAGGCGCGATGGAAGCCGCCAACGTATCCGATGTCCGGTTGGCAAATATCAATCGCCGGAATGCCCGTCAGTCGTCGCCAACTCGGGATGAGATAGTCCTGCTCGCCCCCGGCGATCGCAATGCCGCCCGCAGCGCGGACCTCGGCGGTCCACTCGATCTCAGTCGAGGGACAGGGCTCTTCGAAAGCGGCGAAGCCATACTCGGCCAGTCGCCGCGCCTGGATCAACGCCTGGTCCGGGGTGTAGGCCCCGTTGGCATCGGCGATCAGGGTCGCGTTCGCACCAAGCCGACGTCGCAGCAGCGGGACGATCTCTTCGCTACGTCCCGGCGCTGCGTCTTCATTTTTCCCGAGTCGGCCAAGCTCAGCTCCGATCTTGCACTTGAACGCGTTGATGCCGTGGGCCTCGCGGGCGGCGAGCATTCGATCAGCTTCTGCCTCGGGCGAGATATCCCGGCGCATGCTGGACCCATACACGGCCAGTGCCCGAGGTTGTCCGCCTGCCAACTCGCAGACGGGGATGCCGCGACGACGGGCGGCCAAATCCCACAAAGCGGTGTCAAGTCCACCGATTGCTCGGCTCAGGAAGGAGCCGCTGAATTTGTAGAAGGCATCGAACAGATCGTCGACCAACGCTCCGATCGGCTCCGACGGGCGGCCGACGGCCCGGGGCGCGATCATCCGATGGAGGACCTCGCAAGTCACCGTGGCGGCGTACGGGGCGCACTGCCCCCAGCCCACGGCTCCGTCGCTATCAGTGACGGACACAATGCATAGATCCTCATCTGTCCAAGTCGTGACCTGAGCGATACTGCCAGCAGCACCCGATAGATCCGTACGCGATTTCATGCCTGGCCTCGGTGTGTTGTAACGTTTGGAACGCCGTGATTAGTTACAAATGCCACAATCCACGGCCGCTTCCCGCTTCATCCATTTCTCGTGGTGGTAGCTTGCCAATAAAACAAACTCCGACCGTCATCGGTGTTGGCTCCGGATGCGGTAGATACCGTGTCGGTGGCAGGTTAAGGTCCCGCCGGAGGTGGACAACGCGTGGGTTTGCATATCCTCGATGGAGGCACCATCCTGCGCCATGTGCTCAAATTCCTGATACGCAAAGACGACTTCGGTGCCGTCGGGGGATGACCACGCGATACCGTGGTCGTCGGGTAATACGCGACGTTGCTTCATGTCGGATTCGACGGCCAAAAAGGCTTCGTTCATTCGTTTAATGGCCGGCGCATCGCACCAGTCGCTGAGACCATTGGGGTCGGGCCAGACGTTGGGATCGACCGCCACCGTATAGAAAAGCCGGTTAGCCATGCCGCGAAAGTATGCATCCGTTGCGTCAATCCCAACCCGTCGGAGCGCTGACAATAACAATGTGGATGACATGTCGTCGAACAACCATTCGTGCTGACGGACATGCTGTAAACTGAGTCCGCACCGTGGTAGTCCGACCATGCCCGGGGATTCGACAATGTAAAGCCAATCTAGTTCGTTCTGACAGAACCGCAATTGCTCGAACTCGGCGTCATGCATCGAGTAGATCGTGGGTGGTATCAGGTTACCTTTGGCGTGATGCACATCGACCTGATCGGGTGTCGCACTTCCCTTGCTGCGGTCGCCGCCAGCGCGATAGTCAATGGTGTCAGTACCCATATTGAAGTGACTATCGCGGAAGACACCGCGGAATCCAGCGGCCTGTAACTTCTTCATCGTGCGCTTGAACAACTCAAGATGGCCATCGCTGCGGTTGTTCACCGCGAAGAGCACATGCCCGTAGTTATTCCGTGAGCCCTGGCCGCTTTGGTCGTGGGCGAAAAGGTCAGGAATACGCTCCCCGAGTGGACTCAACGAGCTGAAGCAGTTGCTATACCAGATGTAGCATTCGAGTCCGAGCCTGCTCGCGGGTTCAAATGCGTCGTGCAGAGCGGTCCAGCCCCCGTACTCGTCAGCGATCTCGGGCTCGAGCACACAACACATGTTTCCCAATACACCCCATCGCTCAGGGCCGCCGGCTTTTGCGCAGAGCACGCGTTTCACATCCGTCTCATTTGATCGCCACAGCGGCATCACGAAGATCTGGCGCAAACCGTGATCGTTGAGCCACTGCAACGCCTGGGGGAATCGGTCAAGCTGAGCCAAATCCCAGCATTCGAGTGTTCCCGCGGGACGGGCGTGTTGTCGTTCAATGCCGTAGTGTGCGCGAACGTCCTGCTGAAGCTGGTCTCGCACCGCCAGGTAGTGGTTGGCAACCGTGGTCGAATCAGATTCGATGGGTGCTGCGAGAATTCGCCGGGCTGGTAGATCGATTTGCTCGGTTAGATCAAACACGAACTGATTGAAGTGAAGCAGGAGATCACGGGACCGATCTTCCTGAAAAAGCGCTCGCACATGTGATGGCCGAGTATGAGAGGTCACCAACGCCAGACGCTCGGTGTGTTGAAACGTAAAACCACTCATTCCGGTATACAGTGGCAAGTGCTGGAAAATGTAGGGATTCGTCAGGCCTGGGAGCGTCCAACCACTGCTGAAGATCTCCGCGTCCCCCAGTTTCTTGACGGGGGCGGAAAAGCCGCTGCGCATGATCCATGTGTTGCCTTTAGCGCCGCCACCAATTTCCCAAGTCGCCTTGTCCTCGATCTGATAGATCGCCGCGCCAGGCGCGTTCCAGATGAAGCCGTAACTGAATCCACGATAGGTGCGTCCGCCGAGAACTTCGGTGCACGGGCGTATTATCCAGGTTAGGGATTGGTCTTTGCCGGGCCACGATCCGTTGGACCATGAAGCGGTATTGATCCGCTGGTGCCCGCCGTGTTCCTGCCATTCCATGCGGTGGCTGGTGCGCCACCACGGTCGGGTCTGGAGGGTCACCGCGCCGTCCTCCATTCGAACATCGAGCAACTGGTAGTGATCCACTTCCAAGCCGTCGGGCGTGGCAATCTGGGGCCAGATACACTCGGCTGTTGCGCGCAAGGGCGTGCCATCCAGCTCGACATGTTCGATGCCCCGGACAACATCATCCGAACAGTTCACACTGACACGACATCCGTTGCCGCAATCAATGAGTAACCGGTTGAGTTCACGAGAAAGCACGGGTGACGATGTCGTCAAAGGAAGACCTTTGTCCTAGGTGGTTAATGGTGAGTGAAGATAGCATAGTTTTTCAGGTGCCGTGTGAGGAAATCGACTAACGCCTCTTTGCGAGGCATGCGGGCCACGGCTTGGCCCCAACGAAACCCAAAGCAGCTCCACCATCTTTTGACGACACAGCGGAGTTGCTACTACTTAATAAAAATCAGCCGCTCGTCGCCGACCACATCGCGGCGTCCCTGCAACGAACCCCACCCGTGGGGGAAGTACGTCGAGTTGATTTCGGTCGAAGAAACGGATTTACTGTGGCCATCGAAGTAGCTGAAGTTCGCGCTTGTGTTCAAATGCCGAAAGACCACAAAGACAGAAGGGACTTCGGTACTGGCAGAATCGTAGCCAAGCCATGTCTCGGAGGGTGTGACGCAATCACTCACACGTTTAGACGGGAAAAAGACATATGGATTGCCGCCAACCGGACTCATGGCCCCAAAGCCGAAGTTGAGGTTGGTTTTTGATCCATCATCCAACGTAGCCTGATAACCCGGCCACCCGTAGTTATGACTCCACATGCTGATCCAGTAGTTGGCCACATAGTTCCTGGAGTTCGCCCACACTGTGTTGTAGCCACGACTCACCAGTACATCGACGCCCGACACGTTCTTAAACGCCGCCGGGCGGTAGAGACTGGGACCGCCCGCCGTTTGGTTAGGGTCTGCAGGGCATCCCAGCGTGGGAATCAACTCCACGTTGGCCTCTGCGTTGTACGCTTGCACGTACATCCGCATCTTCCTCGGTGGGGGGAGGTACCCGCCGTTGAGCAAGGCGAATGGGAAGGGGTCAACCAGCAATGTGGCGTTATTGTTGGAACCCAGCGGCAGCTTATCGCTGCTGTCTGCCGCATAACTCATGACCGATAATGCAAGTTGGCGGCTACTAGACAAACAAATAGCACCTCTGGCGACGTCCCGCGCCGAATTCAAAGCCGGCAGCAGCAACGCGATCAACAAAGCAATGATGGCGATCACAACCAGAAGCTCGACCAGGGTGAATGCGCGGCGAAGAAGAGTCATGAAATGGTCTCCATAAAACGGACGTGAGATTCTGGAGGCTGCATAAGTTTTCCGCACAGGCTGATCGCCCACCGATGTGCATGGTCACGTCAGATGCTTCGGGTACCGGTAGGCGCTGCGTTCGTCGAATGAGTGCGGTGTACCCAGTCGTCTGACGTCCCAGGCAATTTTCCTGTTCAATCTCCCATATGTTAACCCCTCCGACTCGAAAAAGCAACAACCAAAATGTCGAAAACACCCAAATTGGACCATCCTCTAGATCTGAGGTCCAAGGACACCGAGTCACCGCGTGGAATTTGAACGAAACCGCGATAAAAGTTGCTTTTTGCGGTTTATCGGCGATTGGCAATGCCTCGCCAGGGGCCACCCCGGGAAGTCGCACGTCGACCGCCATTGGAGGAAAGATTACTAGATCCTTCGTCGGCTGTTGACTTTTGGTCCGTTTCGGGTTATCCTGTTCGTCACCGAGCATATTGCTTGCCGCGGAGCGATTGGGGCATGTCAGCCATCACGATCGAATCATCGGTTCCTCGCAACAAATCGCCGCGAATTCGCGTCGAGACTCAACTGCGTTCCTGGCTCAATAGTGGCGAACTCCGCCCTGGCGACGCCCTTCCTCCCGAGCGAGAACTGTCGGCCCGTCTCGCCGTCAACCGGAACGCCGTGCGTTGGGCGCTGTCGCAGCTACAGCGTGAAGGCCGAATCGAAGCCAAAGGACCACGCACGCGGGTCGTCTCAAACCCGGGGACCGCAGAGCCCGGCACCAATTCCATCATGCGTGACACGATCGTCATCATCGGCGTGCTCACGGAGCCCGTGCTCGCGGCGCCGGATCCCAGAAGGCATGTCTGGCCTGAAGCTGTTGAGGACAATGCCCGCCGAGAGGTCGGTCGCGTCGGGCGTCACTTCATGTCGTTGCATCCGAAAAAGCTTCACGGTCAGACGATCGCTCACCTGGTTACCTCTAATCCATGTGGGCTCATTATCCCGGACCTGTACGACGTCAACGAAGATTTCGTCAAAGCCATCCATGACCTCAACGACTTGCGGCTGAAGGTCGTCGTCTATGGTGGTCGGCCTGAGTATGACGATCTGGACCGCGTTATCTCAGACCACGAAGCCGGTGCTTATGAACTGACTCGCTGGCTTCTTGCTCAAGGTCGGCGGCGGATCGCGATGTTCTTTCATCACACCCCGGACCTCTACTGGGTGCGTTCACGGCGAGCCGGTTACGAGCGCGCCATGCGGGAAGCGGGGATTGAACCGCTCGACACCATCCACTTCGAAGCCTGCCCGTTCTCACCTGAGCTGACCGAAGCATATTTCACGAAGACTTCGCGACATATGGTCGGTTATCTGGTGGACCACGTTTCGAAGCTGAGTGGTAACACGCCAGTCGATGCATTGATGCTTGAAAGCGATGGCTTGGCGTATCCGGTCGCCGCAGCCTGTCGGTTGCTGGGGCGCGAGCCCGGCTCCGATGTCCTGATCGCAGGCTACGACGGGTATGGCATGGGATCGTGGGAACGCAAGTTCGAGCCGTGCGGGCCGCAGGTCACGATGGACAAATGCCACCCCGAGATTGGCAGGGCCCTGGTGCAGCTCCTGATGGACCGCGCCGCAGGCAAGCTGTCCGAGCAGCCAGCGCTGCGAGCGATCAAGCCGAGGCTGTTGGTACTCGACGACCGGTTCGCAGCGACGGGCGCCGTTGAGTCTACGGGTGAGATATCGAGTGGATGAAACAACACTGCCGGATGTTCCGGCAGTACTGCGCGTTTGTCGCTTCGCAGCCGATGGGGCGTGTTACTCCACGGTGTCTGCTGGCGAGTTTCAATCAAGTCATTTGATAAGGAGATTGGCAATGTGCAAGGACAGGATCATGAGCGGCGTGGGTGTGTTGGCATTGGCGGTAGGCGCAACGGTGTTAGTGGGCTCCACGGCAGCCGATGCTGCTGTGATCTATACCGAAACGTTCGACAATACGTCGGGCAGTAATCAGCTTCTGACCTACGACGGAAACGGCGCTGCCCCCGGTGGCGGCACTTGGCGGAACTACTATGGTAATACCCAGAAGGGCCCGGGCGGGGTAGGCATCACCAGCCCTCTCTTTGGGCTTGTTAGTGGAGACAGTTCAACCGGCGCTACAACCAATGGGCGCCTGACTGTGGACGGCTTTAACTATCCGGATAACCCTTTCGTGTTTGATTCCCTTCCAACGTTTCTGGAGTCGGGTGCCTATCTCAGCGTTGGAAACCTGACCACGGCCGACTTTTGGCTGCGAATGAACACTATTCGCAACGCCAAATTTGCCCTGCAGATTGGCTCGCAGTGGTATGTCACCGAAACTAACTACTCAAGCACCGTCACCGACGTTTGGAAGAATCACGTGGTCGATATCCAGGCGGCCAATTGGCGCACGCTTGTGGTCAATCCGGGAGTTTCGGTAGTCGTAGGGGGAACTGCTCAGACGCTGAGTGCCCATGGTGCGAGCGGCTCCCTTTCGTCCGTGGGGCTTTATGCGGGCGACTTGAACGGTACTTTCTGGCGTGTGGACACGATAACCGTCAACTCGGTCGTGATTCCCGTCCCCGAGCCGGCGTCCCTCTCACTAGCGCTGCTGGGCTTCGGACTGATGATGATTCGTCGACGTGCGCATTGAAGTTACGTCCTCCGCTCCGGCCCGGACCGAGGTTACTCGGCCGTGGCCGGACTACCGGACTTTCCGGAAGTTCACTGTGGTTGTCGCCTGGCAGCGTGTGGGGCCCGTCGCCCCAATCGGTATGCAGGCATGTCTTGGGAACCTAATTTCGTAAGGAGATCGGCAATGTGCAAGGACAGGATCATGAGCGGCGTGAGCGTGTTGACATTGGCGGCGGCTGTCGCGGTGCTGGTCGGTTCCACCACCGCTCGCGCCGATGTGGTCTTCACCGACACTTTCGATTCCGGTACGGGCAATTGGTACAAGAGCGCTGGTGGCACTGCGAGTAACCAAGGGTCGCTGACGAATGCCAGTGGCGAGCTCTCTTGGGCCATATCTAGCGCAGATTTGAAGCGGCAATCTGTGGGGCGTGCCTTTGCGGCTCAAACCCTCGCTAACGATGGCGATAAGCTCCAGTTGACCTTTGATTGGAAGCAAACAAACAATTCGGCCAGTCTTATACGTGTCGGTCTGTTTGATATTGCGGGAACAATCGCATCGCACGGATGGCTATGGAATGGCACCACGACAGTAAACGCTACGGCCGGTACCATCGGCAATTTTGGTGGCTACTACTCATACCTGCGGGACAATAACGCCAACAACAGCCTCGCTGCCCATCAAACGGGCACGAACATCTGGACTGGCGGGCTCGACACCCCAACCGAGCAGACTACTACCCCACTGGCAACTCCCGGCGTGCCTCTTTATAACCTCGCAAACGATGGATCGGTCACTTACGACGTCCTGTTCGAGGTGGAACGGGTCAGCGCGACTCAAGTAATAACGCTGATGACGATCAGCAGCGGCGCTACCACCCACCTGTCGGTGACGGGCACGCACAACGGCGGAAGTGTCGTCACGAGCTTCGATAGTGTAGTGATCCGCCAAGGTCCTACTTCGGGTACTGCCTACGGAACCATGCTCTTGGACAACATTCAACTCGAGTATGTCGCCGTCCCCGAGCCGGCGTCCCTCTCGCTGGCGCTGCTGGGCTTCGGACTGATGATGAGTCGTCGTCGTTCGCATTAAAGTAACGCTCTCCGCTCCGGTCAGGACCGCGATCTCTCGGTCCTGACCGGACTTTCGCCTCACTGTTTATGCACGGGTGTGCTGGAACCTTAAATACCAACCGTGTGCAACCCGCCCGTGATAGTTAATCGCTTTGAAAGTTCGACTGAAAGACCGATAGGCGAACCGTCGCACCATGACCGAAAGGTCATCCTGCGGCTTTGGGATTGAGTACTTTAGTTTGCCCCTTGAATCACCCCCATTTGCTTCACGCCCGTTCGACGTGTGGCACCTTACTTCGCCGGAGTCCTGCCGATGCGCAAAGTATATTTTGCCTCAATTCGTGCTGCACTGTTCTTATTGCTGATCCTGACGCTGTCTGCACCGAGCCATGGCAGGTTTACCTGGTCGTGGACCGAGGACCCTGAGAATCTCAAAGTCGTCGGAGCCGAGGGGGTCGAAAGCGAGTACACACTTACTCACTTGTCGTTGATCGGCGGTCTGTACTTTCCTCAAGAACCGGTAACGCTCTCACTGGCACGCCCCACGCAACCCAAGCGGATCGCTGAGGGAGGAAGTATTGAAGCGGTCGCGTTCAACACCGGCCATTTCGAGGTGGGCGAAAACGGCTTCGTGCATCCGCCCAAGCCTCGCTCCATTCAGCGTACCTCCGAGGTGGAGGTAGTAGAGACCAAATTGTCCGCGATGAAAATCGACGGCGAAACGTGGACCGGGACGATCTCCGTTCCCGAGGCATACGGCATGTATGCACTGGTGCTCAAACGTGCCGATGGGTCGCGCACGGTGCTTGGTAGTATCGCCCGCGTGCCCGCGCCGCAGCCACGGGTCGGACGGTACCGGCAGATCATGGGCGAGTGGGGCCTGCCCGGCGGGACTACCTACGATCCGGCGCACAGCCACGATGTGACGGCCAAGGCGCTAGCGAGGGCCGGGATCGGGTTGGTCCGCAAGGAAATTCAGAGTGGATATGCAAAACCGGGTGATGACAGCAAGTCCGCTGGCGGTGGACTGGACAGTTTCTTTGCCGCTGCCCGCGATGCCGGCATCCAGGTCATGATCACCGCCGGTTGTCACACGGACCCGGACCTCAAGCAGGCCGGTGCGACGGTAACGCGGCAGCTGCCGCCTTCATACGACCCTGGACTGACCCAGTGGTTCGCCAGCTTCGCACGCCGTCACTGGACGGGCGGCGAGTCGGGACTTTGGGCGATGGAACACTTCAACGAGCCGTGGGAACCCGAGGGCATCAGCGGATGGAACTCCGACTCGCAGCGTTATAGGCAACTACTCAAATGCCTGTACGACGGCGCGAAATCTGTGGATCAGAAGATCAAGATCGTGGGCACCGGCTCGGTGATGAATACGGAGGACAAACTGCTCTCGGGTGATGCGCGTGAGCATATGGGCATGCTCGACATTATGGCGGATCACTACGTGAGTCTTTTCGCAGCCTACGGGCCGCGGGTAGCGGAGAAGCATGGCATCATCAGCGCCGAAACCGAAGGTTGGGGCGCACACTCCCAGGTGCTGGTGGGCCAGTTCATGACCCAGTTCTTGTCGAACGGCCAGAAGTGGCTCAATCCCGCTCACCAGAGCATGGTCTGGCACCATGCGCCCGGCCAAGCCCGGGGTGCGGGGGCCGATGGAGTGGATCATAGCCCTACTCGCGCGGTGACCCCCACGACTACGACGGTCGGCCTTGCGGTGTGGAACGCGATCATTCAGGACCGCGAGTTCAAACGTCTGGCATTTACCAACCACCTTCCTTATCTCTATCAGTTCGGCGAGGACAACGACGCCCGCTTCATGCTCTACGGCAAGCTGATTTCGATCAACAGCTCGCGGTTTGACGACAATCCGTGGTGGCAGGTGCTCAACGGCCCATCGGGGACGTTCAAGTTGCCCGATCCGCAACGAAGCGTCGAGGTGCGCGATCTGAACGGAAACCTCGTACCTCGCCAGCCCGATGGAAGCTACCTATTGGTTCTCGATACGCGTGGCTACTACCTCTCGTCATCCGCGGGTGCAGGTGCAGTGGCCGATGCGGTGCGCGCTGGCACTATCGTCGGATTCCGATCGGTACACATCGCCCCCAGCGGGCTCAGCGGGATCGGGGCTGGCAGCATACTGACCGTGAAACTCCACAACGCGCTAAATCGCGCCGTACGTGGGAGGTTTGTCGCCACCGGACTCAACGACAGGGCGGGGCTTTCCTTTGAGTCGACTGTGGAGATTTCGGCTGGCGAGATTCTCAGTGTCGAGATCCCGTTGACCGCAGGGATTTTCGGCGGCCTGCCGGTTCGCTTTACTTTCACGCCCGACGGTGATGGGATTGCTGCGACGGAGTGGACGGAAGTGGTGCAGCCCACGGTGATCAGTCGAATTGCCGGCGTGCCTGATGCCAAGCTGTGGGATCAACTGCCCGGTGCGACGGTGCTTCGTCCCGAAGGAAAAATCACGGGCAGCGAAATCGAGGCGATCTGGTTGCCGTTCGTCAAGCAAGAGCAGATCACCGTCGGCACTCGCCGGGGTGAACTGAAGTTGGCGTATGACAAGACAGGCCTGCACATCTACGCTGTCGTAGATGCGGACATGATTCGGCCGCGTCCGCGCCTGGCGAACCGCAACGACAATGCGTATTTCTGGAGTAATGCCTACGCCGAGAAGCTGTTCGGTCCGTTACGTCCACACCTCAAGTTCCTCAATCTGGATGGCGAGAAGCGAATCTGGGGCGGTGACGATCGGCACTGGGTAAAAGCAAGTGGCGAGCCTGGTTGGCAGGCGTTTCAAGACCTGCTGACAAGTCGGCCCGATTTGAAACAACTGGTCGAAAGTGGCCAGGCCAAGCGCTGGGCCGAAGCCCTCAGCAGGCCATCCGCATCGTTTGACACCTTCAACTATGCCTACCTCCCCGGCGGCAACGGGTTCTCCAGCGAACTTCCGTACGAAGGCGACGCCCTGCAATTCGCGATCGATGTCGATTCACCCGCGGACGTGATGACCAAGACTCACGATCTGACGTACCCCGCAACCGGACTCCCGGTCCGCTGGATCGCCGTTCCGGATAGTGACTACGAGTTCTCGCTTTACCAGACCGACGATGGCAAGGCCGAGTTGTGGTGTCTTCTGGGACCGGACATTCCACGCGGACACTACTTCCCACGACAGGAACGCGGCAAGATCAACCAGCACGCAGTGAAGGCCGAGTGCTCGGTTGAGAACAAAGACGGACGAACGACGTATCGCGCCGTAATTCCCTGGAGTGATCTGGGCGGTGAACCTTGGCCAGCGGGAAGCGATGTGGGGTTTACCTTCCGTTTCAACGCGTCGGACCGAGGCGGGATTCAGTTCGGCGAACGCTCGGGTGCAACCAAGAGCAACGGCCTGTCATTGCACCCCTACTGGTCACCCAGCCCATCGAACAGCATTCGGTGGACCGTCATGCCCTGAGGCTGAGGTTCCATTGAACAACGTGGTCTGCCAACCTAATTCAAATATCTATCCTTATGAGGTTTTAACGATGAGAACTCCTACACAGACTCCCCGCATACGCCTGATATCTGCTCTGCTTCTCGTACTCGGAATTGTTTGCTGGCCAGATGCACGCGTGTTGGCGGCTGAACCCGCACAAGAATCGGTCGTGGACTTTCCAATCTGGATCGAGTTGGACAAGCCGCAGATCGTCACCGTGGTGATTGAGAATGAAGAGGGCGTGCGCGTTCGCAACTTGGTCGCCGAAATGCAGTTGCCAGCCGGGCGGAATCGGCTCAGTTGGGATGGCTACGATGACGGGGTCCGGGAAGTTCCGTTCACGCAGCGTCACGATCAGAAGAGTGTGGGCAACTTGACGCGAACCCGCGTACCTCCGGGGAAGTATCGCGCAAGGGGGCTCACGCATGACGGCATTAAGCTGGTGTACGAATTCACCGCTTACAGCGGCGGCAACCCGCCTTGGCCGACAAAAGACCGTACGGGCGCGTGGCTTGCAGACCACTCGGCGCCACTGGGCGCGCTGTTTCTTCCTGCCAACAGCGGCTCTCCCTATGGCAAGGGCGTTTCCCAAGTGATGCTCACGGCGATCGTTGCTGAGGCCGGTGCGCCGTTCGTTTGGGCGGACCTGGACGGCAAGACGCTTAACCGCCAGCAGTTCTGGGGCTGGTGGGGAGCCATTGCCCTGGCACGTGATGCAGGCAAGGCAGCCGATCCAGAGATATTTTCGTTCGGCGTTATTGCCTGGCCCAAGACGATCGTCATCAAGGGTTTCAAAACGAACGGCACGGGATTCGATGTCGTGACCTTCAGGCCCAAGAACGCAGGGCCTGGCGAGCCACGACACGAAGGCCACTCGGTGGCGGTGCATGACGGACTGATCGTGACCAGCCTCGTGACCGATGATGAAATCGGTTTTGCCGATCTCAAAGAAAAGAAAGTCCTGGGCACAGTGCCCATGCCCAAACCGCGCGGACTACTCTTCGATGCCCAAGGCCGTCTGTTGGTCATTACTGAGGGCAAGGTCCTCCGCTATGAGTTGACGCGTGCGAGTTCCGCAGCCCCGACACTGAGCGCACCGACCGTTCTGATCGACAAGGGGTTGGAAAACCCCCGCATTTTGGCCTTCAATCCCGAGGGAACAGAGCTCTTCGTCTCCGACTGGGGAAACAGTCATCAAGTGAAAGTATTTACTCCGGACGGTAAGCCGCTCCGCGTCATCGGCAAGGCAAATGACGGTAGTCAACTCGGGCTCTATGACGAGCTCAAGATGCAGATGCCGCAAGGAATGGCGATCGATGATCGGGGACAGTTGTGGGTCGTTGAAGCGCACCATCTTCCCAAGCGAGTCAGCCTCTGGAACGCTGCGGACGGCACCTACATCCGGTCGCACTACGGCCCGCCAAAGTACGGCGGCGGCGGCGTAATCGACCCGACCGACAAGACCCGCATGTTCTACACCGATTACTACGGTCTCATGGAATTCGAGCTCGATTGGAAGGCTGGCACTTCCAAGCCCAAGGCCATTCTCGTTAACGGAAATAACAAGAAAGGATCGCTCGTCGAAGCCTACGGGATCGAGCACGACTCGAACCGGGGAACGCGCTGGTCGTTCGTGGGTCAGCACCCCATCCATACCAACGGTCGGACCTACATCACTGGGTCGAGCGTCGTTTGGATGGTAGGCGACGACCATATTGCCTGGCCGGTGGGGTTGGTCGGCGGCAATCACTTCTCACATCCGCCGGAGTTGAATCAAAACTACATCAATGCCGTCAAGAAGGCCGGTTTCGAGAAAGTCCCCGGGTGGCAGTTGATTGTCTCCTGGTCTGACCGAAACGGGAATCACAAAGTCGATGAAAATGAGTATTCCTTCCGTCGCATTACTGAAACCTGGGTCGATGCCAAGGGAGAAACGCGGAAAGTCGAGGGATTCCCAGCAGTTTCCTATCACGGCGATCTGTCGATTACGGCCAACTGGGGTCTGCGTGTCCCTGCCCCTACGTTCGACGAAAAGGGCATCCCGTCGTGGGACCTTTCAAAGGCGGATTTCATCCTTCCACCTCAACCGATGTTCATCTACGGCGAGGGTGATCCTCACTGGGGTACGGGCGTGTGGCCGACGACGGACGGATGGATCGTCTCCAAAGGCGGCTGGGGCGGATGGCGCAATGGAAAACCCATGTGGACCTACCCGTTGATGGGTGCGGACCCGGCGCCGATGGTCGGCGGCGAGGTTGTGCACCCACGGGGTTTGATGGGTAGGCCAAGCCAGCCGGCAACCAGGGGCGAGGCGGGCCATTGGCACGCGATCAACGGCGAAAAGGGCAATATGTTCCTGATCACCGCGGATGGACTTTTCCTCCAGACGCTCGGCGGTGATATGCGCAACACGCCCCTACTTCGGTTCCCCGAAGCTAAACGCGGAATGATCGTCGATGCGCCTGGGCAGCACGTCAGCTTTGAGGATGAACATTACAATCCCACTATCACCCAGACGAAGGAGGGAGATATTTATGTGGTCGCTGGGAAGGAGCATAGTTCCATCTTCCGAGCAGATGGCTTCGAATCGATCAAGCGGCGAGAATTTGCGACGCTCGACATGACTACCGAAATGCTGGCAAAGATCCCCGAGCAGTACGTACTCGTCAGTCGCAAGCAAACTGCCAACACGCTGAACGTAGAAATCAGCACGGAGGACACCCCCGTCGACGGCAAGGTCGAGGAATATGGCTTCTGGGCCAAGCTGGGTTCAACAACGGACCGACGGGCTGCAATCCGTATCGGGCCCAAGTATCTCACCGCCGCGTATCGCACCGGCGATCCCGCAGCCTTGGATAACGGCGGTGGGGACTTCAAGTATCTGTTTAAACGTGGTGGTGGCGTCGACTTGATGATTCGCACCGCCACCGGTGATGATCGCGGCAGCCGCGAGCCGGTTGCGGGCGACAGGCGATTACTCATCACCAAAGTCAATGGCCAGACCAAGGCCGTCCTCTATCAGCCTGTCGTTCCGGGCACGCCTCAGGATCAGCGTGTGCTGTTCGATTCACCCATCGGGTCGGTCTGGTTCGACTCAGTAACCGACGTCAGCGACGGTATCAAACTTATTCAGTCCGGCGGCGATATCGAGATCAGTGTGCCGCTCGAATTGCTCGGTCTGAAGCCGGCGCTCGGACAGGAGATCATTGCTGACATCGGCTTGCTGCGCGGCGATGGACAGCAGACCGTTCAGCGCATTTACTGGAATAATCTGGACACGTTTATCGTCAGCGATATCCCCAGCGAAGCCCGCCTCCACCCGGGCAACTGGGGCCGATGGAAACTGGTCGAAGCCTACCCGCCGCTGCCTGCGTTGAAGCCCGCCGGTTTGCCGGCGAATGCCGTGCCAGGTCTCAGCTATGCACGCTACAAGGGGACTTGGCAGACACTACCGGATTTCTCATCGCTCAAGCCGACGGCATCCGGCGTACTGCCGGTCCCGGGATTGGTCGGCGACGATAAGGACGCCAATCATTTTGGATTGGAGTTCAAAGGATTCGTCCGCATCCCTTCCGATGGCGAATGGACATTCACCACCAATAGCAATGACGGCACTCGACTGTGGCTTGGCAACGTATTGCTGGTTAACAATGACGGGGTTCACTTCTCGAAGGATGAGTCTCGCACAATTAAACTTGCCGCGGGGACTTACCCGCTGCGCATCGGATACTTCCAAGTGGACGGCGGAAAGGTATTGTCGGTCCGTTGGAGCGGCCCGAGTGTAAAGGACCAACCGATTCCGGCCGAGGCCCTCTTTCACGTGCCCTGACGGGTAGCTATCGATTTGAAAGTTGAATTGGCGTCGCGAACTAACCGCTCGAATTGCAAAGTAATCGATGAAATGGATATGCATTATCCTCGCGGCGGTGCTGATGTGGGTGTCGAGCCCCGCTGCGCCCGCCGAGGGTGTACGCGACGGCTCGCTCGCAGATCCTAATTTACGGTTCATCGGGAGATGGGACAGGACGGATCCCACTGTCGCCCAAGGTCAGTGGGTCGGGGCCTATATCCGCATGTCCTTCACCGGCAGCACCGTGAAAGTTCGGCTTGGGACAGATGTCTGGCTGCAGGCGAGCTTCGATGGTCAGCCGTTCCGTGAATTCCGCGCAAAGAAGGGCTGGGGCGATCTGACGCCCGAGCCACTGACAGCAGGCGAGCACACGCTGCTGCTGGTCCCCAGCAGGGAGGCGGACCGGCTGCACTTTCAGGGCTTTGAACTCGATTCTCAGGCCCGTACGGTACCTGTACCTGAGCGTCCGATCATCGAGTTCATTGGCGACTCGATCACACTTGGCGCAGCGAATCATCCGAAGTTTGAAGACAATCGCGTTGTCAATGCCTATTCATGGCAGGCGTGTGCACTGCTCGATGCCGACTGCATCTTGATCGCCAAAAGCGGCATTCCTCTGGTGGGCGATGGCGGCATGGAGATGAATTATCGGATGGACAACCCTCCGGGCGGCAAGGAGACCAAGGCGTGGAAGCCAACCTACACGCCGTCCCTGGTAGTCATTAACCTCGGAGCCAATGACTGGCGGGGGGACTTCGTCGGCAGCTACGTCCGACTGGTCGAGCAGATCCGTACCAATTATCCTCAAGTGCGGATCGTCGGCATGCGTCCGTTCGGTGGCCAGTACGGCAGCGAACCGAAGAAGGCCTTCGCGAAACTGGAGGGTACGCACGCCACCGGACTGCACTATGTCGATACGACCGGGTGGCTTGAACAGCCTGCGGATTTCCTCGACGGTGTCCATCTCACCAAGGATGGCGCACGCAAGGCGGGGGAAAAACTCAAAGCAGCCATCGAGCCGCTCATGCCTGGCGAGGCAACTGCCGAAACGCTTCCGCATTGAACTTTCGTCAAACCTGACTAAACTCGATCGGATTCTGACACGATCGCGCATTCGCCCCAATGGCCAACTGGCACGTTCATCCCGATGGCTCATTCGACTTGGTCACGCCCCACGTCTCGCTCCGTGGCGCGTACCCGTCGATCAATGGTGTTAGTTTGCGTGCCACTGCGGTGGTGATCGAGCGAAGCGACCGGCTGACGACCGTCGTGTACACAACGTCGCGCGGATTTGTTGAACTACGTCTGGCGGCCGATCACGAGGGGACAACCATCGAAGCGAGGCTCTTGGGGTGGAAGTCCGCCCCGCGGTCCTTCGAGGTGATCGACGGTGCCGTGTTGGTCGGCGTCACTCGGGTCTTCAAACAAGCCCACGGGATGGCGGGCGGATCGGGACTCACAGATCTGCAGAAGGGAACACCCATCGAATCCTTCGGCATCACTGCGCTAGTCGGTGAAGGCAAGGACGCACTAATCCTATACTCGCTCGATCATGCCCAGTTCGAACAGCGCACACGGGTGGCAGAGGCGAGTTCGTCGGCAAGAGTCTTTAACCTTACGGCCGGGTTCCAGACTGAAGGTGTGGCACTCTCCCATGATCGATTGGACTTGCCCGCACTGCATCTATCGATGACAAACGATCACTCCATCGGCCTGCGTCACGCAGCCGAGGCAATCGCCCGGACGATGAATGTCCGACCGTCCCGACCCGCGAGTTATCATTGGTGCTCCTGGTACTACAACTATCAAAATCTCGACATGTCGATTTTGCGAGAGTACCTCGACGGCTTCGAGAAGGTCGCCACCAAACGACCGCTAGACTTCATCCAGATCGACGCTGGCTATGCGCCCTCCACCGGCGACTGGTTGTTGCCCAGCCATCGCTTCCCCGGCACGCTCCAGCCCGCGTTCGATCTCATCCGCTCACGCGGACATCGCCCCGGCGTATGGATCGGCCCGTTCATGGTCGGCAACCGATCACAACTCGCCAGGGATCATCCCGGTTGGCTACTTCACGACAACGACGGCAATCGTGTCACGCCATGGCGACACTATGAAGAGAACCGCGTCTGGGGCTATCGCGACGAAGAAACCTACGTCCTCGACACCAGCCATCCTGATGCCTTCGACTATCTGCGAACTGTCTTTCGCACTCTGCGTGAATGGGGCGCGCAGATGTTCAAGACCGACTTCATGTTCTGGGGCCTTCAGGATTCGACCAAGGTGCGTCGGCACACGCCAGGCAAGACGAGCGTTGAGTACTTTCGCGACGTGCTGAAGATGATCCGCCAGGAGATCGGCGAGGAGACGTTCTGGTTGGGGTGCATCGCGCCATACATGCCCTTCATTGGATATGCCGACGCGATGCGAATCGGCGGCGACGTCGGTGCTTCCTGGACCGGCGGGTTCGGACCGCAGAACATGCTCCGCGAAACCGTTGGTAGCCAGCACTTCAATAACGTGTTTTGGCAAAACGATCCTGACGTCTTACTCATCCGTGACTTTCATAACAACCTCAACGAAGACCAGGTAACCAGCCTCGCGCTCTGGCAATCCATCCTCGGCGGTGTGGTCGCCACGTCCGACCCGCTGCACGAGATCGCCGAATCACGGCGAGCTCTCTGGCGATTCGTACAACCCAGCTCCGACTGCGCTGTCGCAACGCTCCCCTTTCTCACCCAGCGCGACCGTCCGCTGGTTGCTGTGCGATCCCTGGCGACGGGCGATCACATCGTGCTCGTATTCAATTCCAGCGACCGCCCCGTACGGGAATGCATCCGCTTGAGCGAGTTGGGCATAGGCGAGAAGCGTTACGTGTTCACACGCGACATAGTAGCCAGCACGCGTGTCGGCTATGTTGATGAAATGCGGGTCACGCTTCGTCCTCACGCCTCGGTGGACTATCACCTCGCGACGCGCGACATCGCGCCGGATGGCCCCTTGCTACTACCTGAATTTCCTGAACGCCCGTGAGTTCACCATGACACCCCTTACCTTCCACGGCTGCACATTCGAACCTCTCCTCCGCGCAGATTCATTTCTCGGCCTCGGGCGAATTGCCATCGACGGCGTTGCCGTTCGATTGGGTCGCCTTCCACTGATCGCCTATTCACAGAGCCTGCGCGGAATGGAGACATCGGATTGCACGCTCCGTTCAATTGATCAGGGCCCCGAACGATTATCGATACATTTGTCGGTCGGCTTCCGGCCCGTCGCGCAGCAACAGGCGGTGGACTGGAATCTCGACCACGTACTGGACACTTCCGACTGGGATACGCAGGCCTGCACCGGCGGTGGTGAGCTGACGCTTCACATCATGCCAGCGTCCGAAACGTTCAATGACGTCGTGTTCCGGGGCTTTTCCTACCATTGGGAGTACGCGGGCTCAGTTCCACTGTACTGGTTGTTAGATAGAGCGAGTTGGGAGATTGGTGGTGATGTGCGAGGCTCGACGGTCTACAGTCAGAGCTTATTCACCAACCCCATCGCGACTTTCGATGACGACACTCCGTGGTCAACCGAACTTAAGCAGCCGGAGAACGACAAAGGGAATCGCGATGTACTGCAGTTCTGGCCGCGTTGGGTGAGCTTGCAGCCGTTCGACTTTCAGTTCAACGACAGCGCAGTCCTTGTTGGCATCTTCGACCGACTCGGGCTGATCCGCTCGGTCTTGAAGCGGGACGTCGGCGGACGCGAACTCAAGACGCTCGACCGACATATCTTCGATGCAACTACGCAAATCCGCACTGTACCCAAAAGCATTCTCCTGGCGGTGGGGAAACAATCCGTAGCCGGGCGACGGAACCTGTGGACGTCAATCCTCGACACGACCCGTCGCCGCGCCCTGGCTGAGGTCGGCATGAAGCCGATCCCGCTGGCCACGTGTCTGCACCAGGACTTCTGGAAGCCACACACCTTTGACGACTACCGTCAGGACCTGCTGTCGGCCGCGATTGCTACCGGCGTCGAATCCATACGCCTGGGCAATATCAACCGCAGTAATGCCAGCCAAGGCCTGCCGGGCAACCAATGTGAGAGCCACGAATACGTAGTCGCCGACAGCTTGGGGGGGGCTGCGTCGCTAAAGGCATTGGTCCAGGATGCATCCCGTCACGGGATTGATGTTTACTCGTGGACGAGCACCGCTCAGAGCCCCAATAGTCCAATCTACCAACAGCATCGTGGCGATCCGGAGTGGTTCGTTCGCATGGAGGATGGACGGCAAACCTTCGGCGGCACGCACAGCACCGACTTCCAGTTTCTCAACCTTGCTTCGAGCAAGCCTCGCAACTACTGGGTCGACTCCCTCAAGAAGATCAAGGACGAAGCCGGTATCAATGGCTACTTCTGGGATATGGCGGCCAACGTATCCTACATACCAATCAACTACCTCAATATGCACCCACGAACGATGTGGCGCCAAGCCCTCGACGCTGTCAAGGCGTTGCAGGATGCGGGGATCGCGCTCGACGGGCTCTGCGGCCCCTTCGTCCGCCCGGGTCCTGGTCATCACGGAGGCTACCAATCCTGGGACGCATTGTTCATGAGCTTTCGCCTGCTATTTGAACTGCCCGCAAGCAACAAAGCCTTCTGGACTCCCTCAGAATTGTTCCGCATCCTCGCGCACGGCAGCGTACCGGTATTGCAACTCTTCTATGACGACAAGCGCATCGATACATTGATCACCGACGAACACCGCACAGTGATCCACGAGTTTCGCACGCTAGCCCGTCGGCTGACGCATCGTGTGCTGCGCGATGACGGTGCGGCTGTTGAGTGGCCACAGGACGATGGGGGCCTCGTTGTCTGCAATCTGGTCGATCGCTCGATCGGGTTTGACGGGACGATCCGCGTGTTCGGCACGCGGACAGAGATGCGCCCTTCGTCGAATCAGCAAGTTCATTTGCTCAGCGACCGCACGTACGAGTTCGCCGGTTCTGAAGGCTAATAGGGCTGAGTCGCTCGCTTCCTGTAAAGGTTTGACGATATCGTTGTATTAAGGAAGCGTGCCGGGCCATGCCGACGCCGCACGGGCTGAGGCGAGGGCAGGCGACCATTCCTGGCCGCCTCCGTGCTAACCGAGTCCTAACGCCATATCAACGTTAGATTGACCTTACTCACACGCCCTGCGTCTATTCTACTGGGGTCTCGGGGAGAGGCGGACGTGTGTCCCACTCAAAACAACGAAGGAAGTCAATCGCCACGGATCGCATTGTCGTGATCCCCGGGCGATGACACAAACTAGCCCCACTGGGGCGGGAGTAGATGATATGAAAATGATGACTTGGATGGCTGGAGCCGCTCTTGCGGCAGGTATGGCGGGTTCGGCGAACGCGGACCTCATTGCTCATTGGAATTTCAATGGCCTTAGCATTGCTACTGCCAGCGCCCCGGGTGTCGGTGGTGTGCCGACTGCCATCAACTCGGACAGCGGGACGGCCACACTTTCCTTGTCCGGTTGGACTGGCACAGTCGATGACTTCGCAGGCTCAACCATCAATGCCGTTGGTACCGACCCTGCGGAAGAGTCCCTTTCTTTGGTCAGCAACGCTGGCAATGGTTCTTTCATCCAGATCAGCTTCTCGACGGCCGGCTATAAAGACTTGGCCGTTTCCTTCGCTACCCGCGGCACCAGCACTGGCTTTTCCGCCGGACAATGGTCATACAGTAACGATGGCGTGGCTTTCACGAACTTCGGTGCCAGTACAGCCACCACCTCGGGGACCTTCGCATTGGCTTCGGTCGTAGCGCCCAACGCGCTGAACAATGACAGCACCGCGTTTCTCCGTTATACCTTGTCGGGCGCAACCTCGACCAGTGGAAACAACCGGATCGATAATCTCCAACTCAACGCCAACCTGATCCCCGAGCCCGCCAGCTTGGCTCTCCTGGGCGTCGGTCTGGTGATGATCGCGTCACGTCGCCGTCAGGCCTGAGCGTCTCAGCACTTCATCCCAACACTCACGACTCGGCGGAGCGCTGCTAACCCAGCGCTCCGCCTTTTTGTATCCGCGGCATGCCCTTTTCATCTCACGACCACGCACAACACACTCATGCACACGCCGCGTGCACAGCTTGCTCGTCCCCCCCACCAACCTCTTGTCGCCTAGACTTCCTAACAGCAAGCGCACGCGACGTCGCCCCCGATGTCGCCGCACACGAAAGGGAAATGACCTCATGGAACTACAAGGCCACAAGATCGTCGTGTTGGTGGGTGATGACTACGAAGACCTCGAGCTGCAGGTGCCCAAGTACCGGCTGCGTGAAGCCGGGGCCACCGTCATCGTCGCGGGGCTCGAAGCTGGTGTGATGCACCACGGCAAGCACAGCTACCCGCAGAAAGCCGAGGCGGCGATCCGCGATCTCAAAGCTGCCGACTTCGACGGCATCGTCATTCCCGGCGGGTGGATGCCCGACAAGCTGCGGCGATACGACGAGGTCAAGACCCTCGTGCGCGACATCAACGCCGCGGGCCGCATGGTCGCGTCGATCTGTCACGGCCCGTGGATCGACATCTCCGCGGGGATCGTCAAGGGCGTGCGTTACACCAGCACGCCCGCGCTGACCGATGACCTGCGCAACGCCGGGGCTCAGTGGGTCGATGAGGAGGTGGTGATCGACGGCCACCACGTCACAAGCCGCAAGCCCGATGACCTCCCCGCGTTTTGCCGGGCGATGGTGGGCGTACTCAAGATGCAGCCGCGACGAAGCTAGAGCATCACTCCTCCAATCGTAGCGTATAGCCGCAGTGCTGGAAGCAGTTGGTGGCATCGCTGGCGGTCACGCGATCCAACACCGCTTGCATCGTTTCCCACAACGCCTGACGTGTGCGACAGGCCAGCGAACGCAAC
>JBGSTK010000063.1:0-68375 GCA_041736565.1 Phycisphaeraceae bacterium
CGCCAGTTGCTCATCGGCCAACACGAGCGCTCCATCAGCCTCAACGCCACGTGCGGCCACGAGCCTGTGTGCAGCGTCCTGCGTGCTGCTGGTCTGTCGATAGACCTCGATGAGCCGGGGCGATCCGTCCGGCCCGCGCAACGCCCACGCCAGATAGTCGCGCCAGGTTCCGAGACCACTTTGCTCAAGTCGCACACCTTCGTGCGGACGGTCATCCAACTCGCAGCCAGCTTGGCGCAGTCGCTGCAGTTCGTACCGCAGCGTCGCATCATCCATGGCCAAATCCGCGGCCAGTTGCTGCCGCGAGCGCGGGCCTTTGGCGTTGAGCAGCGTGTCGAGCAAGCGGGCGTGAATGAGAGGTTCATCGAACATGGGGCGGGATGGCACGGATGTTCAGTCGATGTCCAGCCCGAGGTCCAGAGCCGGGGCTGAATGCGTCAACGCACCGACGCTGATGCGATCCACACCTGTGGCGGCGATGGCAGCGACGGTGTCCAGATTCACGCCGCCGCTGGCCTCGAGTTGCACATTCGCCGCGATGCGGTCACGCAACTCCACAGCCTGGCGAAGAACGTCGGGCGGCATGTTGTCCAACAGCACGATGTCAGGTCCCACGGGCAACACGGCCTGGAGTTGTTCGAGCGTATCAACCTCAACTTCGATGAAGCTCAAATCGGGCCAGTTGCTACGCGCCTGGGCAAAGGCTGCACGCAATTCGGCTGGCAGATCGCATAGCGGGATGTGCGCGATGTGGTTGTCCTTGACGAGCAGGGCATCGTAGAGGCCGATGCGATGGCTCAATCCGCTGCCGCAGGCCACCGCATATTTCGCCAGGCCGCGCAGTCCCGGGATTGTTTTGCGCGTGTCGCAGATGCGAGCTTTGACACCGCTGGCAGCGGACGCGGCAGCGACATAACGGGCGGTCAACGTCGCGATGCCCGACAGATGCGATGCGAAATTTAACGCGATGCGCTCCATCGCCAGAATGCTTCGCAGCGATCCGCACACCCGCGCCACCGCATCGCCGGGTTGTATGGCTTCGCCATCATTGCGTTCGATCTTGAGAGTCAGCGCCGGGTCGTAGGCTGCGACGATGGCGGGAAGCAGCGCGGCTCCAGCCAGTACGCCCGTTTGACGGGCCCGTATGATCGCCTGTGAAACCTGCGACTCGGGGACCAGCGCCAGGCTCGTGACATCGCGCGACTCAGGACCGAGGTCCTCGGCTCGAGTCACGGCCACGAGTCGGCCAAGCTCTTTCGCAGTGATATAGGAATCCAGTCGAATCATGGTTGACCTGCCTCGCTGTGCCGACGGGCGGTGGTGCTGATGGCGCGGTTGGAAGGCGCTTTCTCAAAGCGCACCCGCAGGCGTTGAGGCTCCAGCATATCGACCCGCGCGATGTCGCCCGGCGTCACGACAAACTTCGCCAACAGCGGTCCCCAACCCCGCCAGTGGATCATGCCGTTGTCGGCCAGTCGCGTGGCGACGGTTTGCCCATCCGGCAACGTCAGGTGCAGCGGGCGATTCACGGACAGGCACCGACGAAGTCCAGCGGGCAGACGCATGAATCGGTTGCGAATGGCACCGGCTGACCAAGTGATTGCGTGGCTACGATTCGCTCCGGACCGATCAACTTTGCCATCGTCATTGCTGACGCCATCGCGGTCGCCCACGGGTTCACTCTCGCCTTTGCCGTTGCCCTTGTCGTTGCCATCGCCCGCAGCCGCGGGCCATTGCCTCACGACAAACCACGCCAAGCCGCTGGAGCGGATCGGCGGGCCGACCTTCGCTGGTCGCACATCACCCAGCGTGATGAACGTGGCGTAGCGTGCCGTCGCCTTCGAGCTCCAATAAGCGTCATCGCCGCCGACGCGCTTTTGGTAGCGACGACGGAGCTGTTCCACGCGCTGGGCGGTGAGGTCTTGATAGAACACCACCTTGGTCGCGATGGCGGTGGCAGCGTAGGGGCCGGAGGAAATCTTGAGGTAAATCCGGTCGCCGGGCGCGATCACGCCGTAGGGCGGCAGGAGGCGAATTGTCAGCCGACTCTCCACGGTCTTTTCGCCACGGAGAATCATGTTGATATACACCCGCCGAAGAATGGCGACGTGGTAAGCGGGGGCTGGCGTGTTGTTGGCACTCATCCGTATCATCGTCGTCGTTCGCATCTCATCCGCGTCATCGTCATTATCGAGCCGTGTCTTCCCGGCGCGCTCACCCGCCAAAAGCCTTAAAAATCATGTGCCCCGCAGCGGCTGCCGCACCGACGTACATCACCACCACAAACGGCTTTTCAGGAATGTGTTTGTGCATCCAGTAACCCATTAGGCTGCCCAGAGGGATGACAGGCACCACCCACAGCGATTGCCAGATCGTGCTCGTGGTCGTGAAGCCCAGTGCGATGAACGTGGGAAGTTTGGCGATGTTGATCACGAAGAAAAAGGCGGCGGCTGTGCCCACGAGGAGGCGCTTTTCCAGGCGCTGCTCTAGCAGATAGATATTGACGACGGGCCCGGCGGAGTGGGCAAGTGTGGAGACGAACCCAGCCGTGGCGCCGACAGCCATGGTGGGTGCGGGCTTGCCGGAGATGTGCGGAACCTTGCCGCCAAAGAGGCGGTAGACCTGCACTGCTACCAGTGCTATACAGACACCGCCGACGACGACATAGAGGACTTTGTTGAGCGTACGCGTACCGTCTTCGGGGCTCATGACGCGAAGGGCCAGGAACAAGGCGGTTCCCGCGACGATTCCGCCCGCGCCGCCTGTCAGCAGCCAGCGAAGGTGATAGGACGAGCGGTTCTTGAGGTGATGAAGATTGGCGAAAACATCGGCGATGATGAGTAACGGCAGCAGCGTGCCCAGGGCGTTGGTCGGAGGCAACACGGCTGCTGTCAGTGGGACCGCGAGGATGCCAATGCCGCCGCCGAAGCCGCTCTTGGCAATGCCGGTGATCAGCATCGCGAGTCCCAGCGCCAGGAAGTACCAGTGGGTTGCATCAGGAGGAACGGGCCACATGGGCGGCGATTGTACGTCAAGGGCGCGGGGGCATGATCGCGATCGCGTGGTGAAGCGGATCAAGCGGTGCGGCCCGAGTCGCAGGTCACACCCGCATATTGCAGACCCCCTGCCGCTCAAAGCTGGCCGGTGGCCTGCAGGTAATCCAAGGCAATGCCGATGACCAGCGCCGCCAGTGCGATGCAATTGACGCGGGTGACCAGCCGATCGATGGGCAGGCGGTCGGCATCCATCCCCACAAGCGTGCGGAGGTAGTTCTGTCGCCAGGTGATTGACCCGTGACGCCAGCTGTGGCGATGTGTGCGGATGTTGTTGAGGTCAGCCACGGCTTGGAGTGCCTGGATCATTGCGGCGACCGATCCAGAGTCGATCACCAACGGTGCAGCGTTGGCGGGCGCGTTGCCGTCGTCGGCATCTGCGGTAAGCGTGGCATCGGCAGCAGGAGAGGCTTGCGCGGCAAGATCAGCAGGAGCGGACGTTGCCGCCGCCATCTCTTCCCGCCGCTGTCGTGTCAGGTGTTGCACGGCAAAGGTGTCGGCCTGACGCTCAAAGCGCCTGGAAACCCACCCGAAGACCAACATCCAAGTCAGACCCGCCCCCGTCAGCGCCACCATCTGCAACGATGTTGGCTGTTGCAGCGTATGCACGGATTCCGGAGACATCGCCAACCCCGCAACTATCGCGCCGATGGCATCGATCAGCAGCCGTTCGACGAGAAAAGCCCACACGAGCCAGGCTGCCTGCAGTGTGCCGATGGCGGTGACCAACAGCCAGAGAATGTGATGCCGCCTGATGTGCGCCAGTTCGTGGGCCATCACAGCTTCGACCTGTCGCTGCGGCACGGTTTCGAGAAGACCATCGGTCACCAGGATGTAGCGCACGGGCTTGATGAGGCCCATGACCGCTGCGTTGATCATTCCGCCAAAGGTGCGCCACAGGAGCAGTTCGCGAATGCCCACGTGATGCTGACGACACATGGCAATGAGCCGATCACGCATCAAGCCCGGCGGCAGGGGGGTGGTGTCCCAGATGTGCCGCATCATCACCGGCGCCAGGAGAAAAACGCCGCCCGATCCCACCAGCAGCAGGACATACTGCGGATCGATTCCCCATATGGCCCTGCCCGACGGGACCGCGACATGCACGATCTCCTGCCAGGTCATCAAGATCAGCAGTGGGGCACCGATCATGGCGGCTTGATGGCGTGACTGCATCAGGACGTACTGCCCGCGGGTCAGCACCGGATGCACGGGCAGACCGGCATCGAGGCGTGCCAGCAGCGAAGCATCGCGCAGGCGGCGGTCCACAGGGTAGTAGGCCCACCAGGCCCAAACCAGGCTCCCAGCCGTGGGCAGCATGAAGAGCAATTCATCCACGAGCACCCAATGCGTCAGGCCGGTGGCATGGCGAAGCCCGGTCAGCACACCCAGGTAGAGCGCCGCAGCATATTGGATCAGCAGGCCGACACGAAACACCACCGCGATGCGATCGAGTCGTCGAATGGTGCCGACGCCCTTGCCCTTATTGAGTTGCCGCAATGCACGACCGCATGCCGCCCAGTACGCCAGCGCCAGTGTCAAAGGAGCGGCAAGCCAAAGCCCCAGGGCGCCCGCAAGGTCCAACGCGATAGCCGCCGGGCCTAACTGCTCGTGGAGAATGACGCCGATGACCAGGGCGAGAATGACAAGTTGCATGGCGTGCGTCGGGCTCGGAGGATGCGGCGGAGTCTGATTTGATTATCCCCTGAATCCCGCTGCGACGTTCAGCCCCGGGGTGACCAGTGCGTTCCGCAGGCTTCGCCGTTGACGCAAGTGGGCCGTCCGATCCAGACTTCCTCCAGGTCAGCGGCGCGGTGTGCGGCCACCTGCCTTGCTGCGAGAGCCCAGGTTCCCGTCAGGCCAAGCAGACCTTCATCACAGACCTGCACCTCGACCCGACGCATCAGCCAGGGCTCGTGCCAAATGGCCAGCCGTCGCTGCACGGACTTTTGCTGAGTGAAGCCGACGTAGCGTTCCAAGAGGAATTCGTCGAGGGAGTCAACCGCGGCGAAGCCATGGGCCGCGACATCGTCGGCGTTGGCGATGTGGCCAGTGGCACTGTCAGCGATGTTGCTCGCATCGGCGATGTCGATCACCTGGTAAGAGAGCCTTGCCGACGCATCGATGCCCGTCGCGGTGATCTGCCCCGCCATGCCAGCGACTTCGCGGTTCGAGCCATGCTGCATCCGACCCCGCGCCAACGGCAGCCCGAACCATCGTGGACCAATGGCCGCCAGTACGGCACCCGTCACCCATTGCCGCATGAAAAAGACGCCGGACTCTCCGCGATGGCGCACGTAGGTTCGCACGTTAAAGAGCAAGCCGTTGACAGGTGACACCGGCACCCAAGGCACCAGCCGGTGACCTGTGTGAACACGCAGCCCATCCATCCGCGATACGACGAGCGACACAAATGCGCTCTGGTCACGCACATCAAGTTCGAAGGGCACGTGAGGCTGGAGCACCTGAGGTGGCAGAGCATAGTGAATCAACAGGGCATCGCGCAGGGCGCACCGCGCCAGAGCTTCGCCTTCGCTGGCCAGGAACTGCCGTTTGGCGGCTTGGCTTAGTGTTCCGGCCTCAGTTTGTGCCAACATCGTCATCGTGCACCTCGGATCCATCTGCCCCATCCACGCACCGCCCGGTTAGCAACGCATCGATCTAGCCCGCAATGCCCAGCAGCTTCCGCACTTTGCCGCCCATCTTGACGAACCGCACCACCGCCCCCCGAGGCAGGAGACGCACCTGCTCGTACCAGTTGCTGACGGTGCGGAAAAAATCCAGCAGCTCACTCAAACGTTCATGCGCCAGCGGATCCGCTGGACCGTTGCGGCCGTCGCCGCGCGTCTCGGCCACGCATTCCTCCAGCAGCGCCAGGGTTGGATCGATCTCCCGCCGCTTGCGCTCGGTGAGCACAAGCTGAAACATCTCCCAGACGTCGGTCATGGTTTCAAAGCGGTCCCGCCGATCACCCAGGACGTGCACGATTCGCACGATGCCCCAGTTCTGCAACTCACGCAGACTCGTCGAGACATTGGACCGCGCCACGCCCAGCGTCTGGACGATTTCCTCAGCGTCTAGCGGATGGGGTGCGATGTAGAGCAGGGCGTGAATCTGCGCCACGGTGCGGTTGATTCCCCAGCGGCTGCCCATTTCGCCCCAGTGAAGGATGAACTTTTTGGTGGCGGGTGAGAGTTCCATGAGTTTTACTCTTTTCTGTCCGTACAGAAATTATCGAACACTCAGGATGAAAAGTCAACAGCTAACGAAAAATTCTTTTCGGTCCTCTTACACGCGTGGACACCTTCAATGCGAACGTCAACTACCGCCGTCCATCGCAAGCGACATTCCCCCATCCCCTGCGTTAGAATCCCGCCATGGCTGACAGAACCTTACTCGAGTGCTTCGACAACCCCACGCCTCAGCGGGAGTACATCATCGAGCACATTGCCGAGGAATTCACCAGTGTCTGCCCCAAGACCGGCCACCCGGACTTCGGCACGGTGACGCTTCGGTACGCCCCCGGGCCACGCTGCGTCGAACTCAAGAGCCTCAAACTCTACTACCACGCCTTCCGCAACCAGGGCATCTTCTACGAAGCCGTCACCAATCGCATCGCTGAGGATTTGGCGGCCGCGATGGAGCCTCGCTGGCTGACGGTGCGGACGGACTGGCGTGGCCGAGGGGGCATCCGCTCGATCGTTACCGTCAACCTGGGCCAGGTGCCTGCGACTTGAGCTTGCGCTGTTTGGCCCGTGTGCTATGCTGTAGACCTACCTGTTTAGGGATAATCCATGAGCATTCTTGTTGACAAGAACACCCGCGTCATCTGCCAGGGCATCACCGGATCCGCTGGTGCGTTTCACACCCAAAAATGCCTCGAATACGGCACGAAAATGGTCGGGGGCGTCACACCCAACAAAGGCGGTACCAAGGACCCCAACGGCCTGCCCGTCTTCAACACCGCCTATGAAGCGGTACAGGAAACCGGTGCTGATGCGTCGATGATCTTCGTGCCCCCAGCCTTCGCTGCCGACGCCATCCTCGAAGCCGCGGATGCAGGCATCAAGCTCATCGTTTGTATCACCGAGGGCATTCCCGTCATTGACATGACGCGTGTCCGGCGCAACATGATGGACCGGCTCAACAAGACGGTGCGCCTCATCGGGCCCAATTGCCCGGGCGTGATTACGCCGGGGGCCTGCAAGATCGGCATTATGCCCGGCTATATCCATAAGCCCGCGGAGTTGGCGGAGAGCCGCAGGTCGGTGGGCATCATCAGCAGGTCGGGCACGTTGACGTACGAAGCGGTGTGGCAATGCTCGAATCTGGGTATCGGCCAAACGACTTGCGTGGGCATCGGCGGCGACCCCGTGCGTGGCATGAACTTCGTCGATGTGCTGGTGCTGATGAACGCTGATGCTCAGACCGATGGCATTGTGCTCATCGGCGAAATCGGCGGGAGCGACGAAGAAGAGGCGGCCCGCTTCATCAAGAACCATGTGCGAAAGCCCGTGACGGCGTTTATCGCGGGTCGGACAGCCCCGCCCGGACGTCGCATGGGCCACGCCGGAGCCATCATCAGCGGCGGCGAAGGTGGCGCTGAGGCCAAGCTCGACGCACTTAAGGACGCCGGCTGCCATATCGCCCAGAGCCCTGCCGAACTGGGTACCACGATGGCCAAAGCGTTGGGGATCTAGGGGTTTTGCTGGAATAGTGCAAATCAGCAGCGAACCGGTTGGCACTGGCGGTTTCTGGCGATTCGGGCGTAGTCGTCGCTGAGGTCATTTACTTACCCAAGCTTCTGTTTTGCGAAAACTTAACGCTTGAATCGCGACGGAACCGCCGAGGTTGGTTCCTCTTGCCGAGCCGCTGTCACGTAAGTGTTTTCATGTCCGGTAACACATCAATTTGGCGAGTTTAAATCTTTTTCATTGACATCGCCTAGGGTGTTTGGATAATCTAGATAAAAGAGGAACCAGAGGGGTGAAACGAACGTCGGGGATGGGGCTGCGATCTGATCGATGAGGTGAAGGGATCGTTCGCCATGTCCATGCGGGTGGTTTTGGGAGGGTAAGAGAAACGAGTCGAATCGTTGATCATGGGGTTTCCGAGGGTCATGCAATGGGGTGTGCAATGTCTATTTCACGGACTTCTGGCGGAACAGTGCGTTTTGGCGCAACGGGTGGCGGTTTTACCATCGTGGAGATGCTGGTGGTGGTGGGCGTTATTGCGCTGTTGATGGCGTTGATACTGCCAGCGCTGGGAGGAGGCCGTGAGGCTGCGCGGGTGGCGATCTGCGCCAACAATCTTCGCCAGATCGGCGTGGCGAATCGTGCCTATGCGACGGATTCGAAGCTCAAGACCTGTCTTTCGATTGACAAGGGCACCAGTTTAGCCACCACGGGGGTTGGCGTGTGGACATCATTTGTGGGTGTGCCACGATACATCCTCTACGGCCACCTCTACAACCATTATCTAAACCAAGATACCGCCGTGTATTACTGCCCCAGCAGCCGCATTATCACCGCCAAGGACGAACAGCCCAAAATCGGCGTCCCGGGTGAAATTGCCAATGCCGCGTATTATCAACGTGGTGCTAATGAGGACGGCCCGGTGTCAGTCCGAAGTGTGACGGCCAATTCGGCCATGATTTCCGACCTTTACATGACCTCCCCAGGGATAACGGCGACAATGGGCATTAGCCACCATGCTTTTGTCAATGTGCTCTATCTTGACGGGGCAGTCAAAGGCATTCATGTACCTCTTGAATGGGACGGCTACTTCTTCAAAAATGGAGCCGATCACCCCGGCCCAGGCCCATCGACGGGCCAGCCTGGGGCTTGGAGTCAGCTTGACAACCGTGACCCCGGTGTATTCGGCTATGGGTCTTGATTAGCTGAAGTAATTTTTTGTTTTCTCTTGCTTTATGCTGTCCACCGATCAACAATGGATGTTAGGCGTTCCGAACAATGATTCGGTTCAAAGGACCGGGCTAGGGGATGTTCCTCAGGTCAGTTCTACGATGGTCCAGTCCCGCGCGACTGGATCAAGCCTGAAGGGCTGGACGAAAGTGGAGAATCGGGATGAAGCTAATCATTGGTGGTGTTGCTTTGGCGTTTTGTGCTGGCGTGGCCGTACAGCCCGCGGCGGCCATCGTCTCTGAACTCGAGCCCAACAACAGCATACTCACGGCACAGGACCTCGAAGCACTCTTCGTACTCTCCCCGGATCCCACGATTCCCGAGGGTACCACGATTCCCCACGTGTCTGTTGCGGGCACGGGAGACGGCACGGACGACTACTACACTTTTTTGGTGCCGACCGCTGGTTTAAAGGGCATTTTTGACATCGATGGCACCTCGGTGGGCGACGACCTTTTTCTAGCCTTGGCGCTCTTTGACGCCCAGGGCAATCCCGTCGTGCTTGACTCCGACGATAACACCGCCATTCCCGATCCTGGCAGCAACAACCCGCTGGACCCGTTTCTCACCACAGTGTTTCCATCCGTCGGACAGTACTATCTCATCGTGACTCGCGGGGGGCCCAACATCGGTAAGGGAATTCTGCCGGGCACCAGCTACCGTCTCAATGTCTCGGTTGAAGGCCATGCGCGTACCGGTGAGGACCTGCCGGCTGATGCCAATGCCATTCCCGAGCCTGCCAGTGCCGCCTTGGCGATTATGGGCTTAGCATCGCTGGCAACAGCACTCCGGCGTCGTCGCTGAACTTGAAATAGCTTGAATCTGCCCATGCCGATGTGCGATTGGTCCGCAGGTCACGACGGCGTATGGCTGCAACTTCAGATGCTTGTTTAAGACTCGGGGCCGCGACCCTTACTTCACCGCCTTGGCCTGAAATTCCTTGATCTCGTCTTCGCTGATCCCCAGCCAATCCATCATGTGCTGGTCGTAAATTTTCTGGTGCGCCGCGTTGGAAAAGTCCAGACGCAACTCGTTGATGACTTTGGTCCCTTGGCCGATCCACTGCCGCCATGTCTCCTGGCTGACATTTTCGTAGATGATTCGGCCCAGCGCGCCCCGCATCGGCGGATCGGGCAGCTTCGTGCCGAGCTGGCCCGTCTTGCGATCCAGGACCTGAGCCCTGGCTTCCCCACCGCCTTCCGCAACTGGCAGGGCGGGCTTGGCCACCGGGGGCACCGGGGCACCCAGCTTGCCCAGCAGTGACTCCATCGCACGTTGCGGCATGACGTCGCCCTTGCCTGCCGCGACCGTATAACCGCTGGTCAGCGTCGCCACCGCTTCCTCGTTGCGACCTACCTCGATGAGCGCCTGGGCACGCAACTGGTAGGCACGCGACATCTGCGGGTTGGCCTCGATGGCCTTGGCCAGCGCATCGGCTGCCTCAGCCTGGCGACCGGCATCACGGTAGGCGTTGCCCAGCGAAAACCACGCCATGTCATCGGGGGCTTCCCGGGTCATCTTTTCCCATTGTTCGATACGAGCGTTTGGATCTGTTGTCATAGAGCTAAGCATAGGCGGATCAAAAGACTCGTGCACTATGGGCACCCGGGGCTGCCAACGTGACGTCGGAGGCGGGGAAAGTTTCGTCTGCGATGGCGTGGGCGGCCGATAATTCCCTCATCCACTGCGGTGGCGTTGCCATCGCGATATTCATTTGTGCCCCTGATACCTCGTGACTTGAAAGACGTTTCCATGGCCAAGAAGTCAGCCGCCTCCACCGACAAGTCCACCGCCCAGGGCTCAAAGCCGCGCACCTGGCCCTACATCGTCTGGGCGGCGCTGGCGGGGGCGTGGGTGCTGGCGGTGCTGTCGCTGGCGAGTTATGACGTAGCGGACTGGCCGGGTTACGCCGTGACGCCGTTGAACGCTCAACCCGCCAATTGGGCCGGCCGCGTGGGAGCCGTCATTGCTCACCAGAGTTACCTTATGATCGGGCCGGGGGTATGGATTCTGTTGGCGGGGTGGCTGGCGTTCATGGTTGGCGTTGCCGTCCGTCGTCCGCTGAGTCAGCCCGTACTGCGAACGATCGGGATCGTGCTCATGGGCTTGACCACCAGTGCCATCGTGGCTGTGGCCGCAGCCGGATGGTCGCAGCGGCCGGAGGGAGCAGGGGGCCTCATCGCCATCTACATCGCCACGGAACTGGTCGAGCGGTTTAACGTGGTGGGCTCCATGCTCATCCTGGCGATCATCTTCTGGATCGCAGCCGTGCTGGCGATGGATCAGGTGGTGATCGTGGTTTCGCGCTGGGTGGGTCAGCTTTGCGCCATGATCGCCAAAATCAGGGTGCCCAAGCCGGTGCTCGCCGGTCGCTGGAACCTGCCTTGGGCAGGCCGTGGCGATGACCTGACAACGCTAACGCCCCGTGGCCGCAGTAAGCGCCTGGCCAACGGCGACGACGAAGTCGAGGGCGAACTGGATATCGAGGACCCCGACACTGAAACAAACCTGGCCAACGCCGCCGATGACCCGGCTCCAACTGGACGCCAGAGCAAGATGCCAGCGCCTGCAGCCGACGACGATGCCACCGACGAAGCTGCCGCCCCTGATGCGCCAGGTGCGTACCTGGCTTCGCAGAGCGATCGCTTCGACCCCGAGGCACTGCGCGCCAAGATCAAGCGTCTGCCGATCAACATCGCTCCCAAGGTTAAGTCGTCCGCAGCAGCGCCTCCGCGAGAGCTCGACCTTTCAGGCTATCGCTTCCCCGGCATGGACCTGCTCATCGAGCCCGAAGGCAATTTCACCAAGGAGATGGAGTCGCTGGTGCGCGAGCAGGCGGTGCATCTGGAAGAGGCCCTGCAGCAATACCGCATCGACGGCGAGGTGGTGGGTATCGACTCCGGCCCCGTCATCACGCTGTTCGAAGTCCGCCTGGCACCGGGCACGAAAGTGTCGGCTCTCTCGGCTGTCTCCAGCGATCTGGCACGCGCCCTTAAATCACAGAACATCCGCATCGTGCCCAACATGGCGGGCAAGGACACCGTCGGGATCGAAGTGCCCAACATCAAGAAGGAGCGCGTCCGTCTCAAGGAACTGATGACCACCAATCCCGAGGAATTGGCCAAGATGAAGCTGCCCATGTTCCTGGGCAAAGACGCTTCGGGCACACCGCTGATCCAGGACCTCGCCTCGATGCCGCACATGCTCATCGCCGGTACCACCGGCAGCGGCAAGAGCGTGTGCATGAACTCCATCATCATCAGCTTCCTCTTCACCAAACGACCCGATGAACTCAAGCTGGTGCTCGTCGATCCCAAGATGGTCGAGATGAGCCTGTTCAAGGACATCCCGCACCTGATGTGCCCGGTGGTGACGGAGATGAGCAAAGCCGCAGCCATTCTCGAGTGGGCAGTGGGCAAGATGGATGAGCGTTACGAGCTGCTGGCTGAGGCAGGCGTGCGCGACATCGCTGGCTACAACAGCCTCTCTGCTGAGGAACTCAAGGAGCGCTTTAACCCCGCCAACGAGGACGAGGAAGCGCAGATTCCCCGCAAGCTGCCTTACCTGGTTTTCGTCATCGACGAGTTGGCTGACTTGATGATGACCAACAAGGAAGTTGAAGGCTTCATTGTTCGCATCGCGCAGAAAGCCCGTGCTGTGGGCATTCACCTGATTCTGGCGACGCAGCGTCCGCAGGCCAACGTGGTCACCGGCCTGATCAAGAGCAACATGCCCTGCCGCGTGGCGTTCAAGGTCGCCAGCGGCATGGACAGCCGCATCGTGCTGGATCAGAAGGGCGCCGAGTTGCTGTTGGGTCAGGGCGACATGCTCTTTCTCTCGCCGCGGTCGAGCAAACTCATCCGCGCCCAGGGCACGCTGGTGGACGATGGTGAGATTCGCCAGTCCGTGCGATTCCTTAAGACGGTGGCGCAGCAGGTCTTTGAGCCGCAACTGGTGCAGATCAGAAGCGCTAACGCTGGCGACGTGGATGAAGAGGCCGCCAAGGACCCGCTTTTTGCAGACGCAGTTCGCATCGTGCTGGAGACCAAGCGAGGCAGTGTATCGCTGTTGCAGCGCCGTTTGACGATCGGCTATTCCCGTGCTTCGCGGCTCATCGAGGCGATGGCAGCAGCGGGAATCCTGGGCGACCACAAGAACGCTCAAGCCCGTGAGGTAGCCATCAGTCTTGAGGAATGGGAAGCGATGGAAGCACAGATGGCCGCCGACGCCGCCGCTGCCGAGGCTGGTTCTAGCGACGAGGCTGGCGGTGATGCTGGCGGCGGCGCTGACGGCGACGACCAAGACCAGGACGATTCAGTCCCTGATGAAATGGAAGATGAGTACCGCCGATAGGCGGGCAGACCCGCAGCGACCGCCACGATCATCGGCGGCGACTGTTCAAGTCTTCGAGGAAGTTGAGTTCCAGATACCGCGCCACGTAATCGATGATCGACAAGGCCTCGGGGATATCGGGGTTGGATGTGTGGCCCATGGGCTCGAAGCGCATGCCTTTGAAGCGGGCCACAGCTTCCTGCAGGGGCAGGCCGAACTGCAGCGCCAGCGAGAACGCCCGGCAAAAGGCCTGAACGAGGCCCGACATCGTCGAGCCTTCCTTGGCCATCTTGATGAAGATTTCGCCCGGCTGCCCGTCTTCGTGGAGGCCGACGGTCAGGTAGCCTTCATGGCCCATGATCTGGAATTTGTGCGTCACCGACTGCCGGGTAAACGGAAGTGATTGGCGTTGTGCAACCATGTCGTTGGGTTCTTTCTTTGCGGCCATGGATACAGAATAGACCAGCGCGGCACGCTCCGCCACATGGCCGTTAAACGAGTTATCGGCCTGTGGTGAAATTTGTCTCCAATATCCCCAAATACCGGCGGCAAAGAACAAAAATCGCCGCCATCGGGTGGTAGCCCAGGGGGGTTGTAAGCCACGGTTGAGGAGGCCGACCGCGATTCTTCGGCAGCGGCCATGCTGACGAGTGTGCCACCGGGCGATGGAGTTGCCTGGTTATCGGCCAGTTACCTTGCCCGCGCGTGTGCTGCGCCTTGCACCCTGCACGGGGTTCCTTCGAGGCCTTACCGAGTTCCTTACGATTCTTAAGGAGTTCCTTACGACTCTTAAGGAATTCCTTACGACCCTTAGGGAATTCCTTACGGCTGGTAGCGACGTCCGTAAGGACCTTACGGGCTTCCGTCAAGCCCTTACAGGTACCTGAGACGAGCTTACAGGCACCTGTCGAGACCTCACATGCGCCTTTTTAACACCTTACGCCCTCACACTTTAGCGACGGCTTGCGGGCCCTGACGGCGTTTCGCAGTGGTTTTGGGCCGCCTGGTGGGGGGGTGGGGGGTTGGCGCTGCAACGCATCGGATAGCGGGTCGACCCGTGGCCCAAATCAAGCGTGGGAGTGCTCGCTCGCGTGGGAAGTCGTGGCGATCTCCTGATCCGTGAGGTAGCAGCCCGGGTCAGATGCCCAGGGGTCGCCCGTCATCACCTCGGCCCTGGCGCGCAGCCCCCCGGCACACGCGCCTTTGAAGCGGCAGGTGCTGCATCGGCCCTTGAGCAGCGGCAGGCGGTCTTTGAGGCCCGCCATGATCGGGTCGCTGGTGTCCTGCCAGATTTCGGAAAACTTCCGCGTTTTGACGTTGCCGAAGCTGCGGTACATCGAGAACTGATCGCTGTGGACCTCGCCGTGAAAATCGATGTTGGCGATGCCCACGCCGCTGGAGTAACGCCCGCCGCCGTTCCACCGCAACATTTCCAACACTTGCTCAGCCCGCGGATGACCTTCGCGCAACATGCGCAGATACAGATACGGCCCGTCGCAATGGTTGTCCACGGTCAGGATTTCGATCCGCTTACCGCGCTCGACAAAATCCCGCGTGCGAGTAAAAATCGTGTCCGCGGCCTTGCGGCTCTCCGCAGCGCTCAATGTCCCCAAACTCAGCCCACGACCCGCGGGGCAAAGATGATAAAAGCACGCGCGGTTGATGTTCTCTGCTTCGATGAAATCAAAAATGCGATCAAGGTCCTTGACCGTCTGACGCGTCAACGTCAGGCGAAGCCCGACCTTTTGCCCCACAGCCACGCAATGGCGAAAGCCCTGCATGGTCTTGTCAAAGGCCCCCTTCATCCCGCGGAACTCGTCATGCACTTGGGCGCTGGCGCTGTCGAGGCTGATGCCGATGTAGGCGAACTTCAGGTCGGCAAATCGCTGTGCCATGGCGCGGTCGATGAGCGTGCCGTTGGTTGACAGGACGGTGTGGAGCCCCAGTTGTCGCGCATGGCTTGCCAGTTCGAAAAGGTCGGGGCGGACCAGCGGTTCACCACCTGAAAAGAGCACAGCCGGGACTTTGAAGGCTGCCAGATCCTCCAGCACCGCTTTGCACTCATCTGTCGAGAGTTCGTTGCTGTATTTTCTCGCTTCCGAATCGGTGTAGCAGTGAACGCATTTGAGGTTGCAGGTGCGTGTCAGGTTCCACACCACGATCGGCCGGCGATCGGCCGCGCTTTTGGCAACTGCCATACGCTGGTGTTCGGGCGGGTCGATCTGCGTGATGGCGCGACCGTAACGATGCGGTGTGCTGGGCGTTTCCAGACCTGCGTAAAGAACACTGACATCAATCATCGCAACGTTCCACTCTGCCCCGGCGGCGGTGTGCATCAATCAGGGCAGACTCCAAAGAGCCTGCGCTCTGCCCCGTCACCTTATCCGGAGCCAATCAAAATAGCCATGCGTGTGTTTATCGTTGCGCTCGGCTCGTAAAACGCCTAGAGCGCCAGACCGTCCAACGACACCAGTCCCAGTGGCTCGCGTGTCCAGAACGGTTCCGCGTATTGCGTCTTGATGCGGCTGCCCATGTAGCCGTTGAACTGTCTTACCCACGTCACGACCTGCTGGTTCGCCACAGCCGTGATGAACTGCGATTCATAGGCCAGGATCGCCCGCTCCTTGTCGTCCATCTGATCGCTGATATCCAGGCAGAAAGCAGGTTGCGCCACATGTCGCAGGTGGGTGCAGTAGTAGTAGAACATCCACTTGGGGTAGATGGGCTCGCCGGGCAGATCGATGCGGGTGAGCTTTGCGTCAAAGCGTGCATCCTCGACGATGCGCGTCGTGGCCACATGGTCGGGGTGGGCATCTTCGGGGTAGGGCAGGAAGACGATTGACGCCTGATGCTGACGAATGACGCCCGCCACAGCATGTCGTGCCGTCAGGGTGTGCTGCACGCTGCGATTATTCACGCCAGCTTCCGGAGGCAACAGCGTTCGCTGCACGCCCATGATCTCCGCCGCACGCGTCCATTCACGCTTGCGAATCTCGGGTGAGCCATGCGGGGTCGGCTCACCGTTGGTCATGTCCAACAGCAGGACATCGTGACCCTGCTTGGCCAGGCGGATGATCGTGCCGCCCATCCCCAGTTCCTGATCATCCGGGTGCGGTCCCACGACGAGAATCCTGGCCATGATTGCTCCTTGTTTCTGCTGACTTCAACCGCTGATGCGCAAGTACAACGAACTCAAACAACACACGTCTCCCGCCACGCCGCCCCGCACCACACCGGCCCGTGGATCAGACGGAAGTCCAGCACCATGCTCCCAGCCCGTCGCCACGTCAACTCGACAACCCGGCGATGGCGCGTCCATAGGCGGGGTAGGTAGGTGGCTTGATCCACCCGCAAGACGTCGCCGCGATGTCGCCCACCCTCGGGCGATATCGGGCCTTGGTAGGTCAGATATCGTCGGCGATGGGGTGCCATCTCCGTCAGATCGATCCGCCTCGACACCGTGTCCGGGGCAATCGCCCCACGCAACGCCCACAACAAGCCGCCGGGAGCCGCGGCATCCGTCAGCAGCCAGTCGAAATGATTGCCGCTGGGCGTCCGATGATGCAGGACCACGGCTGGAAGGGCGAGCATGAGCAATAATATCCCGGGCCGTGAGTTTGATGCTTCTTCCCGCAGGGCGTATCTTGATAGCAGTGCCAGACGCTGGCGGGGATTGCCTGCACCGTCGGCCAGACCTCAAGCTGAGGATATCAGATGCCATCGATTTTCGTTCGTCGCGTTTTTAGTCCAGTGGTCGTCAGCATGGTGATGTTTAGTTCACTGCTGCTGCTAAGCGGCTGTGGCGTCCGCAGCCTCGTTCAACAACAGCAGGCTGCCGAGGCCGTCAAGATCGGCGACTACGCGACCGCTGAACAACAGCTCAAAGCCGTCGTAGCGCACAACCCCGGCGACTGGCAGACGCGTCTGCGACTGGCGAGGGTGCAATTGGCCCTCGACAAACCGCTCGACGCGCAGCTCAATGCCGAACAGTCCCTGGCTATGCACGCGGTTGATAACCGCCGCCCGCCTGGGACTGGCGTGATGGCAGCACCGGCTTTCGACGAGGACGATGATGGCTTCCTGGATACTGCGGATATCTATGACGCCTTGGGCGAAGCGCTCTATCGCCAGGGACTGCGTGCGCGGCTCATCACGCTTCTTCAGGAACGGGCCACGCGGACCCAGACCGTGAGGGATTTCCTGCGCCTGGCGAAGTACCAGAGTCTTGTCGGCGACAATGACGGAGCGGATGTCGCGCTGCGGAAGGCCATGAACATCGCGCCAGCGGATGACGTGACGCCCTACCTCCACGCATCGCGTCATTACGCACATGTGGGCGACATTGCCAACGCTAAGGAATCGCTCTATCGCGCTTACTACATCGCGCCGGGCAATTACGAAGTCAACGAGCGCCTTCGTTTTTATGGCGTCATCCCAGGCCCCTCAATCGCGGTGCCCCCGGCACCGCGGCAATTGCGGTGAGACCGCAGTAAGCTTGCGTTTAGCCGACCGTGTACTTGCAGCGCTCCGTATCAGTCCGCGCGGGGAGCTGCTCCATCATCGGGCTTCGTGAAAATCTCCGCGAAAAACTGACGCATGTGATTCCATGACCGGCGGTCGGCGTCTGCATGGTAGGCGGAGCCTTTGGACGGATCGTCACCCGCTGAGCGGTGGGTGAAGGAATGCACAGCGTTGCCGTAGGCGATGAACTGGTAATCGACATCGGCGTCGGCCATTTCCCTGAGAAACGCGTTGACTTCGGGGACGGGAACGTGCGGATCGTCGGCACCGTGGCAGACGAGGACCTTGGCTTTGATATTGCGGGCATCGTTGGGGGATTCGGTGGAAAGCCCGCCGTGGAAACTCACGACGCCGCGGATGTCAGCCCCGCTTCGTGCGAGTTCGAGGACAGCGGTTCCACCGAAGCAGTAGCCGATGGCGGCGATGCGCGTAGGATCGACGAGGTCCTGTTTGAGGAGTTCCTCGAGCCCGCGGGTCATGCGATCTCGCAATGCTTTGCGATCACCGCTGCGGTACTTGCCCGCCAGTGGCGCGGCTTCGGCGGGCGAGGTGGGCATGTTGGCCTTGCCGTAAATATCCACCGCCAACGCGATGTAGCCAAGTTTGGCCAATCGCTTTGCGACGTCCGTCTCATGTTCGCCCAGTCCCATCCATTGATGGCAGATGAGGATGCCGGGGCGTTTGCCCTCCACCGCGTCATCCCAGGCCAGCAGACCGACGAGCGTGTCGGAGCCATGCGTGTATTCAATGCTGCGCGTCTGGACCTCTGCGTGGGCTAAGGTGGTGAGGAAGACGATGACCAGCGAAAGTAGACGGGGTAGTGTTGCTCGAAGCATGGTGTGACTCCTTGACGGTAAGGGCGGGATCAACGTCACCAAGTTATCTTTGGGTGGGGCACACAGGGAGTCAACCGGGATTTCGAGCGGTTAGTTGCACTATGCCGTCACAAGGCACCGGGCTATTGAGGTCCATCACGGAGTAAACGCATGGCAAGACTGCAGGGCAAAATCACACTGGTGACCGGAGCCGCGCGGGGCATCGGACTGGCGATCGCGCGGGCGTTTGTCGACCAAGGCGCTGTGGCGATTCTGACGGACATCCGTCTGGACGAGGGCCTTGCGGCGGCACGCGCTTTAGGTTCAAACGCCAAGTTTATGCCAGTGGATGTGCGCAACGAAGAGGACTGGCAGCGCGTGACTACGACGATCATCCAGGAGTTCGGCAGGCTCGATGTGCTTGTGAACAACGCGGGAATTACGGGCTTTGTCGAGTATCCCGAAGCGCACGATCCGGAGCACGCCACCCTTGCGTCATGGCGGGCGGTGCATGCGACGAATCTCGACGGCGTCTTCCTGGGCTGCAAATACGCCATCGGTGCCATGCGTCCAAATCGCCGTGGGTCGATTATCAACCTCTCCTCGCGCTCGGGCGTGGTGGGAATACCGCGAGCCGCAGCGTATGCGTCGAGCAAGGCGGCGGTGCGCCATCACACGAAGTCCGTGGCGCTGTATTGTGCTGAGGAGGGCCTGGCGATCCGCTGCAATGCGATTCAACCAGCCGCGATTCTCACACCCATGTGGGATCCGGTTCTGGGTGATGGCCCCGCCAGGGAGGCAAAACTGCGTGAGTATGCTGCCAGTGCTCCGCTCAATCGCTTCGGCACGGTCGAGGAAGTCGCAGCGCTGGCGGTGTATTTGGCCAGTGACGAGTCGGGCTTTACTACGGGGGCGGAATTCAACATCGATGGCGGCATGCTCGCGGGGGCTGCGGAACCACCTAAACCCGCAGGGACGTAGGTGAGATTATGCGACAGTCGATAATGCAGGGCGGCGACCAACCTCAGTCGCGGCCGGCATGAAACGCTTAAGATGATGGGTCGCCAGCGGGTGGCGCTGAAGCGATGAATTTGATGAATGCCGTGAAAATCAGCTTTGTGTGAGATGAATATGAAACCATGGATACGACGGGCACTGTCGGTGATAGTCGGTCTCGGCCTGGGATGGTATGTCGCCGGGCTGGCACCGACGTTTTTGCAGGCTAAGGAAACACCTGTCGAGGCGCGACAGGATCAAGGCGAGCAATCACTTGCATCGCAGTCTGCTGATGGACACAGTTCCCCCGCGGCGATGCTGGTGCCTGCACACGATGATGTGAAATGGTTCGGCACGATGGCGGGGGCAGCGGCCGGGTTATTCGTCGCGGCCTTGGTGCTGGGTATCCCCGCCTTGCGATATAAGAGCCCCGAACCCCCGACTGCCTCGTCACATGACGCGACGAGCAATGCGACGAGCAATCAAGCTCACGGCGCCGCTGGGCATGGTCATTGATCTCTCTCGGCGAACGCGAGTTGTTTTATAGAATTACACCGGCGTGACGGGAAGCGGGCGCTGTTTGATCGGCCGGGCCGGGTTTCCGCCGACGATCACCCCGGGTGGCACATCGCGCGTCACGACGGCACGAGCTGCGACGATCGCATTATCGCCGATGGTCACGCCCGGGCCGATGAAAGCCCCGGCACAGATCCACACACCGCTGCCGATGGTGATGGTGGGTCGCAGCAGTGGCAACTCCGGCTGGGTGTAGTCGTGTGAACCCGCGCACAGCACGACATCCTGCGACACCACCGTATGGTTCCCGAGGTTGATTGGGCCAAGGTTATACACCGTCACGCGGTCGCCCAGGATCGTGAACTCTCCCATCGTCAATAGCCAAGGGTGAGTGATGCGGACAGTCGGCCTCACTGCGCTACCGGCCAGCGTGGCACCGAAGCGTTGGAGGAGGAATCGCCGCCATCGATAGGCGCGGGGTAGGCTGGGACGAAACAGGCATCGCTCCACGAGCATCCACAAGGCGCGGCGGCGGTATTCGCTGCGGGTGTACGGCGCTGGGGCTGTTCGGTCGAGCCGCTGAAAAATGGGAGCAGGGGCCATAGGTTTCATTATCGGCTTTGCCCCAGTTGCCGGTAAAGCGCCAGGGTTGCTTCCACTTGCCGGGCCAGGGTCAGTTTCTGTCGCACATGCACAGCCGCGGCCTTGCCCATCCGCGCCAAGGCTGGGGCGTCACTGATGAATTCCAATGCCCCAGCGACGAAGGCATCGCGGGCAATGGGCACACTCCGACCCGTGACACCTTCGATGATCATCTCGCGCGTCCCGGCGGTGCGGGTGCGGAACATGGGGCGGCCCACACTCATGGCTTCGACGCCGACGTAGGAAAAACCCTCGCGCAACGATGGCAGCAGCAGACAGTCGCAAGCTTGATAGACGGGCAGGGGGTCGATGTATCCCAGGACGGTGACCCGTGTCTGCAGGCTAAGCTCAGCGATACGCTGCTGCACCGTGGCGAGATGTGGTCCGCCACCCACCATCACCACATGGAGTTTCAGGTCCGTGCGATGGAGGCGGGCTGCCTGCGCTAAGTCCAGCATCCAGTCTTCGTTCTTTGGCTCGTCGAATCGTCCGACAAAGGCGGCTACCACAGCATCGGCGGGCAAGCCGAGTTGACGCCGCGCTTCGCTGCGGGTGGCAGTATCAGCATACGGGAACAGCGATGGATCGATGCCATGCGGGATCAAGCTGATCTGATCGCTTGGGACACCGGCCGCGTCGATGAGCCATTGGCGGGACTCGCCAGCGGCGGCATGGGTGTGGTCGCCGAAGTCGCTGAGCCAGCCCCAAATCCCTCCCAGAGCGATGTCGGATAGATGCAGCGTGTAGAGGATCGGCACGCGGCGACCGGCACTGAGGCGGGGGGCGATTCGCCGGGCCACGAGCATCGGGCGGCGATAGTGGACATGAAGCACATCGATGGGATTTTTGGCAAGCCAGTGTGAGAGAATAGTGCGTGCCTTCATCAACGACCAGACGCCGCCCGCCAGTGGCGCATCGATCCACTCGAGAGGTGACGAGGCAAAGAGGTCATGCCATGCGCCGCGCTGGCCCGCCACGGCCACGCTGTGACCCTGCGCATGCATTGCCATGCCCAAGTCGTGGATGTAGCGGCTTAAGCCCCCGGCATCGCTGCCGGCGGTCAGATGCAATACCCGCAATGGAGGCCCGGCGTCGTGCACGCAACCATTATGCCGTAATTCGCCCGACCCGCGGAAACCGCGCGATCTCCCCTTCGATATCCCGCGCCATCTCCCGCTCCGTCACGCGCCTGCAAACACGCGGCGAAGCAGGTCGTCGATGACAGCCTCACCTTCGAGATACTTCATGTGCAACACGGGGCGGTAGAGGGGCATGGCGGGAATTGATTCCGCAGATGCAAACGGCTTCCACTTGACCCAGTCCTTCTCGGTGGTCACCAGCGCCTTGGCGCCCTGTTGAGCGGCATGTTCAACCATCTGTCGCACCAGTTGCGGTGAATAGGTCTGGTGATCATCAAGTTCGTAGAGACCCGTCACCTCGTCGAAGTGACTGGCGAGCATCGCCTTGAATTGTCGCGGGTTGCCGATGCCGCAGACACCGGCGACTTTAAGCGGCCGCATCGTTTGGAGGCTGTGGACAGCATCACGGGCATCGACGAAGCCGCTCCATGCGTGGGCGGTGCGCATCGTGGGCAGCGCAACACCGTACCGGCCCAGCACGGCGAAGATCGCTGCGACCTGATCGAGATTGACGAGGTCGGCATGCGTGAGAACTACCGCATCGGCGCGGCGAAGGGCGCTAAGGGGTTCACGCAGCAGCCCCGCCGGCAACATCTGTTGACCGCCGAAGGGGAAGGATGCGTCGATGAGTGCGAGGTTGAGATCGCGGTGAACCTGGCGGTGTTGGAATCCATCATCGAGGAGAAAGACGCTTGTCTCGGGCTTGCGTTTAAGCACGGCTGCGGCACCCGCGACGCGACTCGGGTTAGCTTCGATTTCGACCTGCCCGCCCAACTCGTTGCGCATGGCACTGGCTTCGTCACTGGAAATGGAGCGAGCTTCGAAAGTGGGCTTGCCGGGCTTCGCGGCCTGACGTTGCGGGCGGTAGCCTCGCAGGAGGATGGCGGGCCGCTGGCCCATGGCCTGGAGTCGCTTGGCCAGATCGATGACCATGGGCGTCTTGCCCGTGCCGCCGGTCGTGATGTTGCCCACGCTGATGGTCGGTCGCGGAAGTCGCGTTGGACGCCGAAGGCCCATGTCAAAAACGCTGTTGCGGGAATAGACGGCAAAGCGGTAGAAGGGTTGCGCGGCAAACAGCCCGACACGGATGAATTGGGCCGCGGTGGATGTGTCTTTCCCGTGGATGATGTCGAGGATTCGCTGGCGATCCATGGTCTTCATCCGTTTCCCGCAGGGGCGGAGCACTGGTCGTGGTCGTGATGGCGGTTGTGGTTGCAGTTGCGGTGGGGCGGGGGCAGCATCTCTGCAAGAGCCTGCATCGGAAGGCCGATGACGGTGGTCGGATCACCCGTCACGACGATACCCCAATGCGCGAGTTCCGCAAGGTTGTAGCCGCCAGCTTTGCCGCGCCACTGGTGGCCATCAAGGTAGGCTTCGATGACTGCTGAGTCCTGCGCGGGCATGGTCACGCTTGCTGTATCCACCAGGCGACTCCACTGCCATTGTTCCCGCTTGCGGCGGGCCAGAGCCACGCCCGTGATCACCTGATGCTCGCGACCCAGTAGCATCGCCAGCATGTCGGCGGCCTCACGACGATCGGCGGGTTGGCCAAGCACTGTCGATTCGGGAGCTGGCGTGACGACGAGCGTATCGGCAGCGATGATGACGTCAGCGTGCTCCAAAGCGGCATCACCGGCGGCCAGAACGCTGCGCCCCTTCAACTCAGACAACTCCATCGCCAGCATCGTGGGATCGGCAGTCTGCGAGGGCGTGGGCGGATCAACATACGGCGGTTCGATGACCGTCACGTCGTAGCCCGCCTCGCGTAACAACGCCACGCGACGCGGAGAACGACTGGCCAGAATAATGCGGGTTGCGGTCACCAGCGGCATTCTAAGGCTTTGCGGCGTTTACGCCGGTTACGCCTTTTGGGTAAATTACGCTTTAAGCAAGGATGCACACCATGAAAGAACCGCACATTTATCTCAACGGCCGCATTGTCCCACGCAGCCAGGCCACGATGGACGTGGAAGATCGCGGCACGATGTTTGGCGACGGCGTTTACGAAGTGATCCACTTCTACGCCGGTCAACCTTTCGCCATGCAGGGGCATGTTGAGCGACTCAGGAAGAGCCTTGCAGCAGTGCGCATCGATATCGGCGATGAGTTGGGTCGCCTCCCGTCCATCAGCGCCAAACTCGTGGAGCAGAACGCCACGCCGGATGCGGCGGTCTATTGGCAGGTGACCCGTGGCTCAGCGCCGCGTAAGCACGTGTTCCCCGCTCAGCCTCGGCCGACGGTCATGGTCATCGCCTACCCGACCCACGCGCTGGACCCGGCCAAGCCAGTCCCGACGGTCAAGGCGATCCTGCACGAAGATATTCGCTGGCAACACTGTCACATCAAGAGCCTGATGCTGCTACCCAACGTGCTGGCGAAGAACGCAGCGGTCGAGGCGGGAGCTGACGAAGCCATCCTGCATCGGGGCGAGAAGGTCACGGAGGGTACATCCACCAACGTCTTTATTGTGGACCGCGGCGTGGTCTATACCCACCCGGCAGACTTGTCGATTCTGGGGGGCATCACGCGCACCGTGGTGCTGGACCTGGCCAGTGAGATGGGCATTGAGGTGCGTGAAGTTCCGCCCACCGTAACGCAGTTGCTCGAAGCGCAAGAGGTGTTCATCACCGGCAGCACGACGCAGGTCGCGGCGGTTATTGCGGTAGGTGAGCGCACCATCGGATCGGGTTCTGCGGGCGACGTGGCGGGCCGGATTCACCGTGCTTTTGTCAAGCGCGTGTGTCAAGAGTGCGGCCTGTAGCGCGCCGGCGCCTGAAGCGCATCGCTCGAAGTGCAAGGGATGGAGCCAACTCGCTTGCGGTTTAGCAACGTGGCTTACACAAAACACCACCGGAGCGAGGGTTTAAGTCCTCGCCCCGGCGGCAAAAAGCTAAATTGTCATCCTCTGGTTTCCGTTACGGGGTCCGGCCACCTAGGAGGCCCATGACCAGCAGGACCAGGAATACCACGATGAAGATGAAGAACAGGATCTTGGCAATTCCGCCCGCGGCCGAGGCGATTCCGCCAAAGCCGAAGACCGCTGCGATTATCGCCACGACAAAGAATACGACTGCCCAACCTAGAAGTCCCATGTTGATGCTCCTTTAAGCAAGGGCGCTGACTGAAAGCGCCGTGTTTGTTATTCGCCGTTAGTTACAGTGATGGTCAGCGGTTTGGTCGCCGCGATGCCGCCACTGCCCGATGCCGTGACTTTTGCCTGGTGATTGCTGACCAAATCCGCAGTGTCGGCAGCCTTGAAGTTGAATTCACCCTGGTTGCCAACGATCTGCTTTCTGTCCACCGCCGTCACGCCTGCGGGGAGGTTGTCAAAGCGAACGGACACCGGACCCTCCAGATTTTCCCGCTTGATGTCGATCATGACGTTCGCAATCTCGCCACGTTTAATGGTCATCTCAGCGGGTGCCTGGAGAGTGAGTGTCCCGCCAGTGGTATTGGTGACGGTCGTCCCAGTACTTCCCCGTTCTTCGCACCCGACAACCAACGCCAGCAGGCCAACTACCGTCAATAACGCAAGAGTTTTCATCGATTTGCTCCCTGTGTAAGTTTTCTGTCGCAAGTTACTTTGCAATCCAATCCATTCGTTTTCAGACGCTCGGCCCGGAGATTCACTGTCGAACCGTCAAACGGAACTGTTCTGTCGTGGCCATGCCATCGGGACCTTGAGCCCGAACGCTGACGGCCTGATTGGTGACCAGCGCCGCATCATTGGCGGCCTGAATCACGAACGTGGCCATGGTCGTCTCAACGGTCTTGGACGATTCGCGTGCCGTGACGCCGTGTGGCAAGTTCGTCAGCGACAACCGCACGGGCGAGGTGAAGTCGGTCCTCGCCAAGCCCACTTCGATGACCTGGGTCTGGCCCCGGTCGATGGTGACCGTGGCTGGAACGGTCAAGGTTAGCGCCTTGCCTTGCGGCCCGCGCACAGTGCTCTGCTGGCATCCAGCCACCAGCATCATGAGAATTGCGCCCAACGCCAATACGGTAAATGTTGATTTCATAGAACCCATCCTTTCAAAAGAGATTGCTTGAATCAGGCGATGCCGTTCATCACCCCTGTCAGCACAGTAGGTGGTTACCGCAACCAAACCAACGTGGTTTCTTTCTGGTTGCCGTATCGGGTCAACTCCTATGCCTTTTGGTGTTGGGCGTGAGCTTTGCCACGGCCACCCGCCCGGCCTCACGGGCGTTGCCAGCCCGATGGACACAGCCACGCTCCGTGTCGGGTCAACTTCAATGTCATCTGGCGGTTGGGCTTTGAGTTGGAGGGTCAGCTTGGTGCCTGGCGCCGTGCGAGCAATCACCAGAGGATTGAGCGCGTTGTTGGCGACAGAGACACTACTCACTACAAGCGCCGCGCGATTGTTTCTGGGGTCCAACCGCGCCGATACGCCCTGCAGCGGTTTCTATTCGCGGAGATGATGATCATTTGCGGTCCGTGGTTAAACCTTTCGTTGCCGGATATCTGTTATTCCTGTGCCACGGGATAACGGCTCAGGTGGGAGATCATTCATTCCTGGTTGTCATCCGTGCATGGGGAGCAGGAATCCTTGGATTCGTTGCCGCCATCCGTGGATTGTTCCTTTCAATCTGCGGATTCCTGGTCTGAATCCGTGGATTCGTAGTTCAAATCCGTGGATTCGTAGTTCAAATCCATGGATTCCTGACTCCAATCCATAGATTCCTCGCTCCAATCCCTGGATTCCTGGCTCCCATCCGTGGATTCCCGGCGCAAATCCATGGATGCGGCGGCGGAATCCGTGGATTTTTCATGCGGCGCTAAAGGATGCTGGCGTGAAAGACGATGTGCAGAGAAGGATTCAAGTCGGTGGAAGCTGGAAAGGGTTGTGCGCGCTGCGGAAACAGTTCGTGCAGGGTTGGGAATTGTTTGTTGAGGGCGTGATGCGCTGATTTACGGGACGCTTTTAACACGTTCGAAGGTCGGGTGTGTTTGTTATCGCCAGCGCATTGATCCCGTTGGGTGAAAATGATTTGTTTTAGGGGTCGAAACACCTAGCGCAGAAGCAGGTGGATATCCCGGAGGAGTGCGGGCTGACAGTGCAGGAGGCGGCGGTGTACCAAGCGATGTGGCATGTGTTGAGCCGATCATGGCGCACATCGATAACGCAGGCCCGGCAGAGGCGGCGCAGGCGGCGTGAACTTGCGGGGAGGTGGGACTGCTCACTTTTTGGGGCGTTGCTGTGCCCTGAGCCTCCGTCGCTAACGCGTCCGGCTCATCCGCAAGGCGCTGGAGAGGGCGTCCTTGTGGTCATAGATCATTTCTAAGCGGTGGCTCCCAGAAATGGGCAGAGCCGGGGGCAGTGGGGTGGAGGGTGAGTTTTGCCTCGCTGCCGCAGGACCGCTACGATTTGCCGTTGCCGCTTGCGATCTTTGCGGCAAGCTACAGTTGACCCCCCGCCAACCCCTGGAGCGTTTCATGCCCGCCCAAGCCGAGCCCGCCGTTGATCCTGTCGCCAGTTCATTGGCTACCAGTGACCCCCAGGTTTACCGCCTCATCGGAGCCGAGTCGGAGCGTCAGGCTCATACCCTGGAGTTGATTGCCAGTGAGAACCATGTCTCACCGGCCGTCATGGCTGCTGTGGGCAGCGTGCTGACCAACAAGTATGCCGAGGGCTATCCCGGTGCCCGTTACTACGGCGGCTGCCAGTACCACGACCAGATCGAAGACCTTGCTCGAAACCGCGCCAAGGAGCTTTTCGGCTGCGCTTTTGCCAATGTTCAGCCTCACTCCGGTGCGCAAGCCAACGCGGCGGTTTTCTTCGCTCTGATGAACCCCGGCGACACTTTTGCCTCGCTGGTCCTTTCAGACGGCGGGCACCTCTCACACGGCATGAAGATCAACTTCAGCGGCAAGTACTTCAAACCGGTGCATTACCCGCTGATATACGACGTCAACGCCACGAACTTCGAGCAGATCGACTACGACGCAGCCGAGAAAATCTGCGTAGAGAAAAAGCCGACCATGATCCTCTGCGGTTACTCGGCTTATCCGCGGGTCATCGATTTCAAGCGGTTCCGCGACATTGCTGATAAATGCGGGGCGCTGCTGATGGCTGACATCGCTCACATTGCTGGCCTGGTGGCGGCAGGTGTGCATCCGTCGCCATTCCCGCATTGCGATGTGGTGACCACCACGACCCACAAGACCCTGCGCGGCCCACGCGGCGGCATGATCATGACTAACGATGAGGAGATCGCCAAGAAGATCGACAAGGCGGTCTTCCCCGGGATGCAGGGCGGACCGTTGATGCACGTCATCGCTGGCAAAGCGGTCTGCTTCGGTGAGGCGCTCAAACCTGAGTTCAAGGACTATGCCCGTCAGGTCGTCGAGAATGCGCAGGCATTGGCCAAGGGCCTGATCCACGCGGGATATCGACTTTCCTCGGGCGGAACGGACAATCACCTGATGCTCGTCGATCTGCGTGCCAAAGATGCGGAGCTGACTGGAGCCGACGCTGAAAAGTGGCTCGAAAATGCGGGCATCATCACCAACAAGAACGGCATCCCCCAGGATACCCGTCCACCCAAGACCACCAGCGGTCTGCGACTGGGCACCCCGGCGCTGACCACGCGTGGTATGCGACAGGATCAGATGCGGCAGGTAGCGGACCTCATTGACCGCGTGCTGTCGAACAAGGGTAACCAGCGTGAATGTGATGAAGTGCGCGAAGAGGTCGTGGACCTCTGCGGCCAGTTCCCTATGCCACATTGAGTCAGGAACGCTCGGAGCCATGCCGCGTCCCGTCATCGGCATCACCGTGGATACGCATATTGAATCGGGTCGCCTGCAATGCGCCCCGGCTTATGCACAGGCGGTCACGCGTGCGGGTGGTCTGCCGTTGTTGCTGACGCAGGAGGTGGCACTCATCGGCGAGTATCTGCGGGTCTGCGATGGCGTGCTTCTGACCGGCGGCGACGACCCGGCGATGGAAGCCTTTGGCCAAACCACGCACCCGGCCGCCACGGTGATATCACCGCTTCGACAGGCGTTCGAATTGGCGTTGATTAAGGGCATTGACGATTGCCCTGAAAAGCCGGTGCTGGGAATCTGCATGGGCATGCAGTTGATGGCCCTGGTTCACGGCGGCAATCTCAATCAACATCTGCCCGACACGCTGGGCACCGCGGCGGAAATCCACGCAGGCAACAATCGCCATGGTGTGCGATGGGAGCCAGTGCTACGGCAGTCCACGATGGAGCGACAGTCCCCCGTTCTACGCAATCTGGCATCAATCGCTGGTAATGAGGATGAAACGTTGGTGACGTCATCGCATCATCAAGCCGTCAGCGATGCTGGACCGCTGACGGTGCTGGCGACGGCACCCGATGGTGTGATCGAGGCCATCGGTGACCTCTCACGTGCGTTTTATGTGGGTGTGCAGTGGCATCCCGAGCGGTCTGCCTCGCGGGCGGATGATCGACTCTTCAGGTCGCTCGTGTCGGCGACGGTATCCGCTGCGGCTGGCGCCAGGCGGTGAGCAAAACCAGACCAACGCCCACCATTAATGCGGCATCGGCGATATTGAAAATCCAAGGCCAGATGCCGTGGTCTGGAAACAACCAGAGCATATCGCGCACACTGCCGAAGACGACCCGATCGTAGAGGTTGCCCAAGGCACCAGCCAGGATCAGTCCCAGCGCCAGATGGAAGACCCACGCTTTGGCCTGGCTGCCCCAGAACACGCGGAGAATAACGCCCGCCGCCAAGATGCTCACCAGGGCAAAGAGCCACTGGAGGCCCTTGCCCTTGCCAAAGACTGCACCCGTGTTGGACGTCAGATGCAGTGACAGGATGCCCGGGATGACCTCCATGGGCTCGTGGGCATGCGCCTGCCAGAACAACGCGTGCTGTTCGGGCGTGATGGCCTGACGGGTGAGGATCACGGGCTCCTGCGCCACGTTGGCAAATGCCCACGACTTAATCCAAAGATCACCGCCAAGCAGGAGCAGCGTCACGCCTAGGAAAATCGCCCAGGCTGGACCGTGCCGCCAAGCTGATCTGGTCGATACGGAGGCGGCCGCGTCAATCGTATTGGGCGCAGTGGAGGGCTTGGAGGGCGTGGAAGCAGTCATGACCAATCCGTTTTGCAGCGGCTGCACGTTTACACGGGTAGCAAGAACACTTCCACAATCGAGGAGATCATGATTCGACCGCGGCACGAATCAAGCCGCGCTTGTATCAGCGGAGGCCACGGCGTTCACGTTCGCGAACCACCTCGATGCAATACTTCGCCCACGGCTTGGCATCGAGACGTGCCTTCCCGATCGGCTTGCCCGTTTCGATGCATACGCCGTAGTAGCCTTTGGACATGCGATTGAGCGCATCGATGATGTCCAGGAGCGTCCGCCGTTCGCTCTCGACGAGTGTGAGGTTGAACTCCATCTCCCAGTTATCCGAGCCGATGTCCGCCATGTGCTCGGGTGAGAAATGGTCGCCGCCGCTGTCGTGGTTGCGTGCCTCCTCCAACGAAGAGACATCGCCCACAATCTCGGCACGCTTTTCGAGCAGGACTTCCCGATAGTGGTCCAAGTCACGCTTCTTCAGGCCGGATTTGGCTTTGCGCAGTTCGTCTTCGGATAGTGCGCCCTCCTCAGCCGACTGCACGATGCGAAACTGATCATCCGGATGACCATGCCCGTTGGTCTTGGCATTAGCGGCGGATAAATTGGCGGGAGCGCTGGCAGGGGCGTTGGCGGGGGGTGCCGATTTTACATCGTCAGTAGCGACGCTAGAGGGGGCTGTCAAGACCTTCTTGTCGTCGATAACGCCAGTTTTCTTGGACTTCGACACTTTGGGCGTGGAGGTCGCAGACGGAATCGACCTTTTGGGCGTCGTAGGCTTGGCGGATTTATCGGGTTTGGCCGACTTGGTCGACTTAGCGGCAACTGCGGGCTTGGACTTGGGGGTAGGCTTCGCGGCCTTGGATCCCGTCTTTCGTTCGGAGCTGGCGGCCTTGGTGGCGGTGGCATGCTTAGCTGGCTTCCCCGCCTTGCTGGATTTGCTGGACTTCTTGGCCATCCGAGAGAACTCCCTGCGTTTTCGTGTTAGTGCCTGTCCTGGTTGGGTTTGATCGGCTTTTCGTCTACCGCTACGTGCGTAGCCCCGCTATTTTAACGCCCCTACGGCAAAGGGCAACTCCATCCCTCCATCATCGGTCGGCGAAACTCGGGCATTCAATGGCGTATATCCTGGCGTGCGAGGCAGCCATTGGCACCTGCCTTTGCGGTCCGGCCATGCCTCGATAGATAAAACAAACCGCCAGGCAGCGCTTTGAGGCGGAGACTGGCGGAAAGGTTCGGTTCCGTGGATCTTACACGTCTCAGGCCTGGGGAGCGGCTTCAGCGGCCGGGGCAGCTTCGCCCTTTTTCTTTTTCGCCATGCGGGGATCAAACACCGGACGCTCCAACACGCCGATGCGGACCAGCAGGCTGCGAACGGTTTCGCTGGGCTGAGCGCCTTTGCCAAGCCACACCTTGACGCGGTCGGCATCAAAGTTGATCTGCTTGGCGGCGTCCTTGTGGATCGGGTCGTAGAAGCCCAGTTCCTCTAGGGCCTTGCCGTTGCGCGGCGTGCGGCTATCCATGGCGCAGAGGCGATAAAAGGGCAGCTTGATTCGTCCAAATCGTTTGAGTCGCAGCTTGACCACGTGCTAGTCTCCACAAGATCGTTAAACGCCGGGGCACGCGTGGCACCACCAGCAGAGCCGAGCATTGTATCGACTCCCCCGTTGTGGAGCAAACGGGACTTAACGGAGTTTTCGCGGTTCGTCGCCGCGGCGACACGATAGGACGCGGTGGGGCTGCCAGCCCTGATTTTTGACCGCCCACGCCGGGCCTGCGAAGATACCAGACTAATGAGTTATGAACGGGACAATATCAGGCGATTAGTGGCTTACACCCCCGGCGAGCAGCCCCAGCGAGGGACGGTGGTCAAACTCAACACCAACGAAAACCCCTATCCGCCCAGCCCAGCGGTGATGCGTGCCATCGCGGGAGTGACCGGCGACATGCTCCGCCGATATCCGCCGCCCTCGGCGCAGCGGTTTCGAGAGGTGGCTGCGGCGGTGCATTGCGTCAGCCCCGAGCACATCATTGCCACCAACGGAGGCGATGAGCTCCTGCGCATGGCCATCGGTGTCTTTTGCCGACCGCGTGGCGAGGCCAGCGATCCGTCATCCTCGGATGCGATCACCGATGGTAACGAGGCAGGCGGATTGGCGATGGCGGAACCCAGCTATTCGCTGTACCCCGTTCTGGCGGATATTCACCACACGCCGCTACTTCGCGTGCCGCTGGATGACGACTTTGCGCTGACGGCGAGCTTTGCCGATCGCGTCGTGAAAGCGGGGTGCAAGCTGGCGATCCTGGTTAATCCCCACGCGCCTTCAGGTCGGCTGGAGTCCATCGCGACGTTACGCCGCATCGCCCGGGATCTTGGGCAGGCGGGTTGCGTGCTGCTCGTCGATGAGGCCTACGTCAATTTCGCCACCCACGATGCGCTCCCGCTGGTCAAAGACGACGCTGGACTCGACAACGTCATGCTCCTGCGAACGATGAGCAAGGGCTTTTCGCTGGCGGGGCTGCGTTTTGGCTACGGCATCGGTCATCCTCGGCTCATCGCCGCGATGCACAAAGCGCGTGACAGTTACAACGTGGACGTCCTGGCTCAGGCTGCCGCGACCGCAGCCTTGGAACACCGTGACGATGCCGGGGCAACGTGGACCAAGGTCATCGCCCAGCGTGCACGGCTGACCCAGGAGTTGCGCCAACGCGGCTTCATCGTGCCCGAGAGTCAGGCTAATTTCATCCTCGTGACACCGCCCGGCGAGGTCAATATCGGGGCAGCGACGCGCACGACTACGACCATCGCGGCGCGTCCGTCAGCGCGCGCGATCTATGAATCGCTCAAGGCGCAAGGTATTTTCGTGCGATACTTTGATCAGGACCGCCTTGGCGACAAGTTGCGGATCACCATCGGCAGCGCGGAACAGAACGATGCCCTGCTTGCGGCACTGGATAAAATGGGCGTTTGATGCCGATGCTCGATGCCAGCGCCGTGATGATTGCGCCAACCGGCTTGCCCCCGGCGTCAATGAAACAAAAGGAAACCCATGAAGCCCCGATCCGCCACGATTCATCGCAAAACCAACGAGACGGATATCAAGGTTGAACTCAGTCTTGAGGGCAGCGGTTATAAGATCGAAACAGGGGTGGGTTTCTTCGACCACATGCTGGATCATGTCGCGCGACATGGCCGCATGATGCTTCATATCACGGCCACAGGCGATCAACACATCGACGATCATCACACCGTCGAAGATGTGGGCATCGCGCTGGGGCAGGCATTGGACAAAGCGCTGGGTGACAAGCGAGGCATCGAGCGATACGGTTTTGCCTCCGTACCCATGGATGAAGCACTGGCGAGGGTCAGCATCGACCTGTCAGGCAGGGCGGCTCTGGTGATGAACGTCGCCGATCCCGGCTTCGCGGCCAGTGCTGGGAAGATCGGCGGGTTCGACACGCAGTTAGTCCGTGAATTTCTCACAGCCCTGGTCCACAATGGACGCTTCAACTGCCATGTCGAAGTCCCGGCCGGCGAGAACTATCACCACATCGCCGAAGCGATCTTCAAAGCGCTGGGTCGGGCACTGCGCCAAGCCGTGGCCATTTCCGGCGATGAAGTACCAAGCACTAAGGGCGTGCTCTAGCCGCGAGGGCGTGTATTAGTCACGACCGCGCACTACCCATGATCACTTCTTGATCGTGTCCTGCCCGGGCTTCCAGTTGCAGGGGCAGAGTTCATCGGTCTGCAGAGCATCGAGCACGCGTAGCACTTCCTCCACGTTGCGACCTACCGACAAATCGTTGATGTTGATCCAGCGAACGATGCCGTCGGGATCGATGAGGAACGTGCCGCGCAACGCGACGCCCTTGTCGGGAATCAGCAGGCCGAAATCCATGCTGATGCGTTTCGTGATGTCAGCGAGCATGGGGTGCTTGAGATTCTTGAGCTCCGTCTTGGCGTCGCACCAGCCCTTGTGGACGAAGTGGCTATCGGTAGAGGCTGTCAGCAACTCGCATTCACGATCCTGAAACTCAGGCAGCGCATCATCGAAGGCTTTGATTTCCGTGGGGCACACGAAGGTGAAATCCATCGGGTAGAAGTAGAGGCAAAGCCACTTGCCTTTGTAATCTTCGAGGGAGACTTCGCGGAATTGTTTGTCGCCGCCGTCCGCCTTCCGGTCGTATGCCATCGCCTTGAACTTCGGGGCCGGAGCCCCAACTTGAATTGCCATCAGTCGATCTCCAAAAGGTTGTTGGTGGAGGAAAGTTGTAATCCCGGGAATGGAACGCATCCCGCGGCTGTGAGACGCAATGCTACGGCGCGGTTCAGCATGTTTCCACTTGCCGATGAGTTCTTGCGGCATATGGGCGCGGAGATGTCGGGCGGTGCGAGATGGCCGTCGATCGTAAGATGGGGCCATGACTCCCGACGAAGATGCTACGTTCATCGAGGTGCAGCGATTTACGCAGTGGTGGATCAAGGCCTTGGCAGCGTTCCTATTTCTTGTGGGCGCGGGCACGGCGGTTTTTGCACAAATGGGGCAGAGCCGGGGGGGATGGTTTGTCGCGCTGCTGGCGGGGGTTGGTACGGGGTTGTTGATGCCGTCGTTGCTCTACTACGCTCAACTCACCACCAAGGTGAGCCCAGAGGGCCTATTCGTCCGCTTCCGCCCCTTTCACTTCCGCCCCAAACGTATCGATTTATCGCAACTCGCCGATGTCGAGCCCGTGACATATCGGCCGATCGTCGAGTACGGCGGCTGGGGAATCCGCAGCGGCCGCAAGGGCAACGCCTACAACGTCAGTGGGAACCTCGGGGTGCGCTTGACCTTCACAAACGGCAGGCACTTGCTCATCGGTTCACAACGACCCGAAGAACTCGCCTCCGCGATCTTGCCGCTGTGGCAACGGCAACTCAATTCCGTCGGGGATGATAAGTCGCGTGTAAATCGTTGATATTCGCCACTTAAATCCAGCCGCGACGCTTGAAGAAAAGCGCCAGACCCCCGGCCACCGCCAAACACGCCGACCAGAATCCGATCGGATAGGCCCATGGCACAGCCCAGCTCGATTGCGTTTCAGGCATGCCCTGGAAGTTCATACCGTACACCCCCGCCAGAAAAGTCAGCGGGATGAAAATGGTGCCGATGACGGTCAGGACTCGCATGGCTTCATTGAGCCTGTTGCTCATCGAGGACATGTGAGTTTCAGTAAGGGCAGTGGCCATTTCCCGATAGGTTTCGACGATATCGATAATCTGCACACAATGGTCATAAACATCCCGCAAGAACGTGCGGGTGTTATCGCTCATGCACTCGTGAGGATCCCGCTGCAGCCCGTGAATCATCTCGCGCATCGGCCAGACCGCGCGGCGAAGGAGCATCAACTCACGTTTGAGACTATGGATAGCGTGGATGGTGTCCTGGCTCGGCTTCTCCAACACGCTCTCCTCAAGGTCCTCGAGACGATCGCCGTAGTGCTCCAGAATGGGGAAGCAGTGATCGACGATTGCGTCAAGCAGGGCATAAACCAGGAAACTGGCATCGTTGGTGCGGATGCGACTACCCGGTGTTGCGATTCGGACGCGGATGGGGTCCCACACATCACCACGATCCTCCTGAAATGTCAGGACCGTCTTGTGACCGAGAAAAAAGGCAATCTGCTCGTTGTACAAATGATCGTGCCGCAGTTGCAGCATGCGGGCGATGATGAACATTCTTGCCGGGTGATCCTGATCGATCACTGCGGCAGGGCCGGGAGTAGCGCTGCCGTGGCCGTAGGACTCGACCTTGGGACGCTGACCGGTGTGCAGGACGTCTTCGATGGCCAGCGGGTGTAACTGGTACTTATTGGCAAGCGCTTTAATCATGGCCGGGTCCGTCAGACCATCGACATTAATCCAGCGCACAGCCGACCAGGGCGGCCGATGGTGCTGGAGGAAATCGGCCAGGTCGCCGATCTCGTGTTGTTCGACGTTGTCGGGACCGTAGTCGATGCAGGTGACGAACACCGGCGTCTCGGGGCGGGGCAATTGATCGAGTGCCGCGGCATCGATGCCCGGGATCGATCCAGGTTTGGCCTTGCGAAAGCGTGTCGGCAAGACCAAGCCGCGAACCGTTCGCTCAATACCGCGCACAGCATGTTCGACGCGATGCGTGGCGTGGTTAATCTGCCGACCTAGTTGATTGACCAGGTCATGTCGATGCGAATCCTGTTGCGGTGGTTTCTGATCCATCCTGGTTCATTGCTCCCTGCGTCCAGAATCTGACGGTCGCGGCCACCATGGTTCAGCGCATTGAGCGGCGCCTGATCGCCGACTCTGTGCCGACGCTCGCCTCAAGACAACGCGGCGATGCCCGCAAACTCCGGCTCCAAGGCCCGGTAAAGGCGCTGATACTGCTGATGATGCGCGGCGTAGATTTTGGCAAGCTTGGCGTTGGGCTTGCGTTTCACCGTCTCGCGGATCACAGCCTTGCAGGCCTGGGGCACATCCTTCCACACGCCCGTGCCGACGCCCGCAAGAATCGCCACGCCATACGCCGGGCCTTCCTCACTGTTGATGATGGCCACGGGCTTGTTGTAGATGTCAGCCTGCATCTGCCGCCACAGAGGGCTACGAGCCCCGCCCCCCGACAGCCGCACGGTTTTGATGTCCAGGCCCATGCCATCCATGATCTCCAAAGCGTCGGCCATGCCGAAAGAAACGCCTTCCATAACACTGCGAATCATGTGGCTGCGGTTGTGCCGCGCTGTCAGGCCGATCCATCCACCACTGGCTTGGGGATTGGGATACGGGCATCGCTCACCCGTGAGGTAGGGCAGGAAGAACAGACCTTCACAGCCCGCCTCGGCTTCAGCGGCTTGCTGATCCATCAGCATGTAGGCATCGACTTTCTTCTTTTTGGCTAGCGCGACCTCATCCATTGCCATGTTGTTGCGGAACCATTGCAGCGAGCCACCGGCACTGAGCATGCAGCCGAAAACACACCACTTGCCTTCCACGGCGGCACACATGGTGTGAACGCGACCTTGCGGATCGTAAATTGGCTTGTCAGCGTGGGCGAACACCACGCCCGACGTGCCCAGCGTAGCGCTGACGATTCCCGCATTGACGATGCCGTTGCCTACTGCACCAGCGGGTTGATCACCACTACCACCGACGACGGGCACGCCCGCGGCAAGTCCCAGCGCCCTGGCCGCTGCCGCATGAAGCTTGCCGCTGACGACATGCGATTCAAAGCATTGGGGCAACAACGCGCTATCGATCTTCATCAAGTCGAGCGCTTGCTGGCTCCACGCGCGCTTCTTAACGTCCAGCAACAGCGTGCCTGAGGCATCACCCACCTCCGTGGCATACTCGCCGGTCATGCAAAACCGGATGTAATCTTTGGGCAGAAGTATGTGTTTGGTCTTCTCATAGACTCGCGGCTCATGCTGCCGCACCCACAGAATTTTGGGTGCGGTAAAGCCGGTCAGCGCCGGGTTGCCGACCATCTCGATGAGTTTGGCGCGACCGCCAGCCTTGGCTTCGATCTCCGCACACTGTTGGCCGGTGCGTTGATCATTCCACAGCAACGCCGGTCGCAACGGCTTTTCGCCATCGCCGAGAAAGACCGAGCCATGCATCTGACCCGACAGGCCGATGCCGGTGATATCGACGGGCTTGACCTTTTTGGCAGCGGCCTTCTTAAGCACCGCACGGGTCGCTTGGCAGGTGGCAGCCCACCATTGTTGCGGGTCCTGCTCGCTCCAGCCCGGTTTGGGTGACGAAATATCGTGCAGAGCCGTGGCCGTCGCGACGACCTGGCCACGGGCATCGCAGATGAGTGTCTTGGTGCCCGATGTGCCGATGTCGATACCTAACAGATACGCCATATTGCGGTGCCCTTAATTGTCGTGCTTTCGTTTTGCCGGGCGTTCACCCAGCATCTGCCGCGGCGGGCAGACTGCTCAGAGTACCACTGTTTGTCCGGGTTTGATTTCGTTGGGCAACTCGATGCGGCGCAGATCATTCGGATATATCGCCGTCGTCTGCGAGATCTCGATGACCGCATCGACACTTCCATCGCTCTTCCGCGGCACACGTATGCCCGCAGCTTCGAGCCAACGAGCCGCCCGCGCTGTCTGAATCATCTTGCTCGTCTGCGGCGAGTCCAACACATCGGGGCCGCTGGCGTTCTTGATCGGGCCAAACTCATCGTCGCGGTCGGTTTCATAGATGATCGATGTTTCGCACATGGGCAGAGCATCGAAGACAAACGTCTCAAGCTTCACCGCGTTGGCGCTTGTGGGCTTGATAATCGACTCCGTCCCCGGATCGATGTAGCTCACCTTTTTCTCTGCGCGATGGAACGGCAGCGCGAATCCGCCAGGCTGGGTGTTAAGCGACTCTACGAAATCCACCCGCATGGCATGAATGGCGATGGAACCGGCTTTGAATCGCAGTTCGCCTTTGCCCGTGCGCTGAAACGCCAGATCTTCGGGCAGGTCCGAATACTCGATGACCGTCATCTTGCCGTTGATGATGCAGAAGTTGCCGAGCTTTTCCAACGGGTCACGCTTGGGCAGCATCTTGGACGACATTTGTGCGCCGTCGAGGGCGTGCAGGCCCAGGAACAATGGATCAAGCACCCGCACGATGGGGTTGTCCACCTGGATGTAGCTGATCTGCTCGATGCCTCGGCGCTTCATGTCGGCTACGGCGCCGCTGGTCCACAGCGCTTTGAGCGACCCGCCGTGACCGTTGGGCGACAGCGCGATGGAGTGCTTGTCTTCCAGCAACACCGCACCGCTGACCATGTCCACAGCGGGCATCATGCCTTGGGGAAAAATCATGATGTTGGCGGGATCGAGGCCGAAATAGTTTTGCTCCGCAAAGAACTCACGGGTCGCGGCATCGTTGACCGGGCTGGTCATGATGTACCAGGGGATGACGCTGCCGTGGCGCTTCTGCATGTTGATCACATACTCAGCGAAGCAGCCGAAAAGCGTGGTCCCGCGAACGGGCGTGGCCGGGAACGTGCCTTTGGGGCCGTCCCATCCCAGCCGCGTGCCTTGTCCTCCCGCAACGGTGAACGCAGCCACTTTGCCTGCGGCGATCAAGTTCTCACCCAGCTTGCTCGCACGCTGATACTTCTCTTTCAGATTCGCGGGCGGTACGTTCGGATACCACGGTGCTGGCTCAACCCCCGGCGGCAATTCGAACTCAGGCTTCTTAAGCACATGAGTCTGAATCAAGCGGTGCAACTCTTCCCAATCGACGCTGTCGATCTGGTCGAGCAATTGCGATTGCTGGCCTTCGTTGAGCTCTTCCCAGAAGTGCAGCACATGCTCCTGATTGGTTGCAAGAAGCGTCTTGTGGGCTTGGTTATAACGTGGGGAGTAATTGGCTTTAGTCATGTTCCTCTCGATCCTTCATGCAGCAGTTGAGGCGTGATGGGCGCGGACACGCAACCTAATGGCAGCGCGATCTCGCGATTGGGGTCAGCGTTCACGCGCCTCGGCCATGCCTTTGAGGATGCCGATGCCGATGGCGCCGAACAACAACAGGATGCCAGCAATGATCAGCACTGCCCCGGTCAGTGAGCCGATCTCGCCGCGATAGCGATACACAAGCCCGGCACCGGCGACGAGGTTGACAACGCCAACGATGGTAAACAGTTGGTTCATGGCACGCTGGTAGTAGAAGACCACGGCCACGCCGATGACCATCGCCACCAGCAACACCATCGCCAGTTTTTCACCGGTGAGGTTGGGGATGCCGCCTTCGTGGCTGAACCAGGAACCCAGGGCTGCGAGTGAGTGGAACATGTTGCTCGAATCCTGTTAAGGGGTGCGGGTGGATGATCCTGCGTTGATGGAATGGCTTTGCCAAATCACGCGGCCGACAAAGAACGGGCCCAGCCGTTCGATGAACTCTGAAGTCTGTCGGGTCTTGCGCATGGTCTGGACTAATGCTGAGAGCGGGAAAAGCTCTTTACCCACGACGCCGATGACGAAGTCGTTGTCGCGGGCGTCAAGACCATGACACGCCAGACGGATGTCGTGAGCGAAGTCGGCGGCACCGAAAGCGAAGCCGATTTGTCCATGCTCACCCAGAATGGCGCGTTGATCCTCCGGCGGGAGTTGCATGAAGCGGCCGCTCCTACGCAACGGATACCAGATGGCCCATCGCCAGTCGGCGTTCATGGCGGTTCGTCGCGGGCGTTGGAGCAACGTCTCTTCGAGGTCCGGTTCGTAGCCAATGGAGTACGTCCGCCCCAACATGGTGAAGCCGGGCTTGAGAACCAAGGCGTCAAACGGCGGGTCATTGAGCAGCGGCCGAACTTGCTCGACGAATATCGCAGGGTCCTCGCTCATCACGAGCAGGCCGATGCCGCGAGGGTCGTTGACATCCTCGTAGAGTACCGCTTGCAGACCGCTTAGTGTCAACGCCGTGATCAGCGGTCGCACATCGCGACACTGGCCTAAGGCCATGAACTGCATGAACAGCCGACGATCCAGCGATTGAGGCTGGCCATCCACGGGGCCACCTTTTTCCGACAGATCAGGTTTGGGCGGTGCGGGTCGAGGCATGAACAGTAGGATACATTAGACTTGGCCCGCGAGTCTCGAAAACCCAAACCCGCCACCTCAGCAGCAGATTGAGCCGGGAAGCTTTTGGGATAGAAATCCCTCGGCGGCAAATTGGTAAAGAGACGCCAACGTCGCTGGGTCCAGGTTGGCACCGCGCAGCGTGGCAGTAGCATGCGGCCCAACGGCGGGGTTCATCAGCACCAGGTCGGGGTCCACAATCGGGCTCGGGCCCGCGTAGTTGGACTCCAGCATCATTCGCAGGGCCCAGTAGCGGCTGGCGAATAGATCGCTGACGGAGTCTGGGGGGTCGTTATCGCTGGCGACGATATCGCTGCCGAAGAGCACGCGCCCGGGGTTGCGGCGGCAGAATGCGGCGAAGGCTTCGATGCGAGGTGAGAGCTCACGCACCATCCACTTGGTCGCTGAGGTATCGACGTACAGGTTGGGATGCCGATCCAACAACTGTTGAACGTGATTAAGGTCTTCGGGGTGGCCCGCCATGTGAGCCGCCAGCCAAGGGACGTCGGCAAATTCGTCGAGCAATCGCTCCAGCGGGTCGTAGTGGGCGAGTTTGAGATCGTAGCGATGGTGGTCGCGATACACGCTGGAAAACCAGGTGTCAGGATCAGCCACATGCACCATGAACCTCATGCCCATGTCGCGTGCCAGGCGCATGCCCTCGATGCGGATCTCGTGATCGAGGCGCAAGGCGGGTGACAAGTCGCGACCACGCGGCCCAGCCCAGAACTTTGCGATGCGCACACCTTTCTTGCCGAACCTCTCAAGCCGTCGCAGCCAATCGGAGGTGAACGTATCGGGTTTATCGCGTGCTGTATAGTTGGGCACAGCCACGAACTCGATTCGGTCGCCCCAGGTGTCACGCAGAGCGTCGATCTCTTCGAGGGGTGATTGGGACCAGACCCGCTGGACACCGTAGGCATCGGCAACCGCGAAAAGCCGCTTGGCGGCGGAAGGGCCGCTAATGTGGATATGGGCGTCCGTGATGGGCGCGTGCCAGGGCAGATGCCCAGCCTCGGCAAGGTAGTGCAGGCCCAGGCGGTTGGCGGGATTGAGCGGCATGACGTCGGTCTGCATGGCGGGCCAAGTTTAGCCGTTTCAGGGGTTGGCAGTGTCTGCGAAGCGTGAGAAATGCCCTCTGGCATCGGGGTCGTCGCGACTAAGGTTCTATCTCGCCGCCGCGTCTGAGATGGGTCTGCCCATTTTCCGGGGCGGGTTTCATAACTCACAAAATCGAAGCGCCCCTTGCGTGCCGCGACCGGAGGAGGCGGACGATAACCCCAATGCCTGAACGACAAACACCGCTCCCTGACAGTCGCGGCTTGCAGCGGTCCACGGGCGTTTGAGTCGCTTGGGTTATCGGCCACGTGTCTTTGCCGCGCAGGTGCATCCCCATGCATCCTTCACGGGGTTCCTTCGAGACCGTACGGGCTCCCTTCCTGAGCGCACGGGCTCCCTTCCTGAGCGTACGGGCTCCCTTTTTGAGCGTACGGGCTCCCTTCCTGAGCGTACGGGCTCCCTTCCTGAGCGTACGGGCTCCCTTTTTGAGCGTACGGGCTCCCTTCCTGAGCGTACGGGCTCCCTTTTTGAGCGTACGGGCTCCCTTCCTGGGCGTACGGGCTCCCTTCTTGGGCGTACGGGCTCCCTTTCTGAGCGTACGGGCTCCTTCTTGAGCGCACGGGTTCCCCTTCGAGACCGTAGGGAATTCCTTATTCCTGGGAGACTTAACGGCGTTGCGCCACGGTTTTGGTGTCAGATGACTGTGGCACCAGAGCCTTAACCACAGCCATCCGCCTCATTGACTCAACCTCCCATTCGCGTTTTCGAGTCTTCGTGTTCAACCTCGCTTTGGACCGATAAGTGACGCACTCCCACTCCCGCGACTCGCGGCGGAGGGTCGGGGGGGGTTGGGTAGCGGTGATTCACCAAGGGATGGCCCGCGCAGCTATGCCACCTCCCAGACTCCCCCGCTTGCGTGGCAGGGGAGCAGGATCGCCCCCGGGAAATGGGCAGACCCCGTGAGATTCTTGGACGATGGCCGTCTGGCACGGTCGGCGGAGGCACACTAGAATCGTCATCTTTCCAGCGACTATCGCGACTGAGTGGAACCCGATCGCCATGCCTTACGAACTCAAACCCTTCGACGTGGACATCGAAACCACGCCGTACATCCAGCCAGACGCCAAGCGGGGCGACCGCTGGACGCTCAACTTCGGGCCTCAACACCCTGCGACGCACACGACGCTGCGCCTGGTGTTGGAGCTTGATGGCGAACGCGTGGCCCGTTGCACGCCCCACATCGGGTACCTGCATTCGGGCTTCGAAAAACTTGGCGAGCACCTCGACTACAACCAGTACGTCACCATCGTCAGTCGGATGGACTACATCTCACCGATCAGCAACGACATTTGCTGGCACGCTGCGGTGGAAAAGCTTTTTGGCATCGACATCACGCCACGCTGCAAGGTGCTGCGGACGATTCTGGCGGAACTGGGCCGCATCCAGAACCATTTGCTGTGCGTGGGTGCTGCGGCCCTCGACCTTGGCGCAATCACGGCTTTTCTCTACGGCTTCAACGAGCGTGAACACATTTACGACATCATGGAATATCTCTCGGGCCAGCGATTCCATCCCGACTACACCCGCGTCGGCGGGGTGATGCGTGATATCCCCGATGAGACAGTCTTCAAGAGGATGGTCAAGAGTTTTCTGGACGATGACCTGACCCCGGCCATTGACGACATCACCGGTCTGCTTAACAAGAATCGCATCTTCCGTGACCGTACCGAAGGCGTGGGCGTCATCACCCGTGAGCAGGCGATTGCATGGTCCGTCACGGGGCCCGTGGCGAGGGCTTCCGGAGTGAAGCGCGATGTTCGTAAGGACGAGCCATACCTCTGTTTCGCCGACAACTGGGACAACGATGGTGCCAAGGCTGTGGAGTTTAAGGTGCCCATCGCCACGACGGGCGACGTGCTGGGGAGGTATCTCGTTCGCGTTGAAGAGATTCACCAATCCGCGGCAATCATCCGGCAGTTGATCGACAACATTCCCGGCGGGCCAGTTAACACCGTTGCGGATGGCAAGGTGAAGTTGCCGTCCAAGGCAGAGGTCTACGGTTCGATCGAGGGGTTGATCCAGCACTTTGAACTGGTGATGTGGAACCGCGGCTGGGAAGCGCCCAAGGCTGAGATTTACGTGGCCAATGAAACTGCCAACGGTGAGTTGGGCTATCACATCGTTGGCGACGGCGGGCCACGTCCATGGCGTGCTCGCACTCGGCCGCCGTCGTATATCACTTACCAGAGCTTCCCCAAGATGGTTGAAGGGCACCTGCTTTCGGATGTGGTGGCGGTGCTGGGTAGTCTCAACATCATCGCTGCGGAATTGGATCGTTGAGAAGTCGTTGGAGAGCTAGTCGTCGTTAAATTAGTCGTTATCGTGTGGACCGCATCGGCTTTGACAACTGGTCCCCAAGGTTTCAAGTAACGGAGCGAACATGGCCTGGATCATGAAAAACTCGGCGGGGATGACGGTACCGCGTCGCACCGAGCCCTATCTTGACGATGAGCTCAAGGCGAAGTTGGAGGCCGAGGTGATGCCACGCTATCCCACGCGTCAGGCTGCGACGTTGCCTGTGCTCCACGCGCTGCAGGACAAGCACGGCTGGTTGCCGTTCCAGGCCATGGAAGAGGCTTCGGCATTTCTGGGCACCAAGCCCAGCGAAGTCGCGGATACAGCCAGCTTTTATGAAATGTTTCACCTTCAGCCCAAAGGCAAATATGTCATCTGGGTCTGCCAGAGCATTTCGTGTGAGCTGCGAGGCGAACACGATATCGTCAAAGCCATTGAAAAGAAGCTGGGCGTCGAAACGGGTCAGACGACGCCTGATGGCAAGTTCTCGCTGATGCACGCGGAGTGTCTGGGTTCGTGTGGGTCCGGGCCGTGTGCCTTGGTCAATGACAAGCTATTCGAGGATTTGACCCCCGCCAACATTCAGCAGGCGCTCGACAGCCTGCCTTGAGGCCCAGAAGGCCCTGATGCCGGGCGGAAGGGCAGACCATCATGAACTGGTTCCAACGCTTTTGCCGCAACGTGGGATTGATGGTGCATAATGTCCAACATCCGGATGGTGCTCAAGAAAATCAAGCGACTCAGCGTGAGCAGGTAAGCAAAACGGTCGAGGAAGAGCGGGCGGGCAACATCACGCTGCGACGAACCACGATTGAAGAAATTGAGATTCAGGCCCCCGATCGCCAAGGCTCCCGTCAAAGCGATCAGACCGAGGCGAAGTAGAAATCATGCCATTGAACCAACCTGTATTGACCAAGCGAATTCCCACGCCGCCCTGGGGCGATCCGCGCGATCGCAAGACCGTCAGCTACGAGCAATTCGTGGCGACGGGCGGCTACGTGGGCCTCAAGAAGGCGCTGGCAATGGAGCCTAAAGCGGTCATCGATCTGATCAAGGCCAGTGAACTGCGTGGACGAGGGGGCGCCGGCTTCCCGGCGGGCATGAAGTGGAGCTTCCTCCCACCGGAGGATGGCAAGCCACGCTATCTGGCGGTCAATGCCGACGAATCTGAGCCCGGCACATTCAAGGACCGAATGCTCATCGACTTCGACCCGCATCTGTTGCTCGAAGGCATCGCCATCTGCATGCATGCCTGTCGGCTCGATGTGGCCTACATCTATATTCGTGGCGAGTACCACCAACAAGCGGTGACGCTCAACAACGCTGTGAAGGAAGCCTACGCCAACGGCATATTCGGGGAGAACTCGATCCTTGGCCGCATCGCTGATCGCTGGCCTCAGTGCCATGTGCATCGCGGCGCGGGGGCCTACATCTGTGGCGAGGAAACGGGACTGCTCGAATCGTTGGAGGGTAAGCGTGGTTGGCCGCGGATCAAGCCGCCGTTTCCCGCGGTGGCTGGTGCGTTTGGTCGCCCCACGATCATCAACAACGTCGAAACGCTGGCGATGTGCGGACCGATCCTCGACTTCGGCGTGGACTGGTTCAAGTCCATGGGCAAGGGGCGGGGTGAGAACGTCCCGCCCAGTGTGCCCGCCAGCTTCGGTCCCAAGCTCATCGGCGTTTCAGGCCACATTAATCGCCCGGGCGTCTACGAGGAGAACCTCGGCGTCAGCGTCAAGACCATGATCGAAGATTACTGTGGCGGAATGTGGAAGGGCAAGAAGTTCAAGGCGGCTGTTCCCGGCGGCATCTCCATGGGAGTACTTGGAACGGCGGAATACGAGGCGGAACTCGACTTCGACATCGGCAAGAAATATTCCTGCCTCGGCCTGGGGACCGCGGGGGTTATCGTGATGGACGAGGACACCAACATGGTGTCGGTGGCGCGGAACATCGCCCGCTTTTTCGCCCACGAAAGCTGTGGGCAATGCACGCCTTGCCGCGAAGGTTCGGGCTGGATCTACCAACTGCTCTGCCGCATCGAGGCGGGCGATGGAACCACGCGCGACCTGGACCTGTTGTTGGAGTTGGCTGGATCGATGGGCGCCATGCCGGGCACGACGATCTGTGGCCTGGCGGACGGCACTAACTGGGCTGTGCGCACCATCGTCAACAAATTCTGGGATGACTTCGAAAAGGTCTGCAAGAAAAGTAACACAATTTCGCTGCCAGTGGTGGGGTAACGTCGCAATCTCGTCATAAAAAATTGGCAGCCGGAGTCGCATGGCTATGAAACGTAACTTACTTCTCGCTTTCGCATGCTTGGTGATGCTGGCCCTCGTACCCGCGTGTAGTTGGTGGAAGGTCAGCACCAGTGACAAAGACATTAAGACGATCACCACATCCGAGTTGCGTGGTCTCCAGGCAAAGGAGAAGGACCGGGTTGCGTTGGTCGATGTGAGGCCTGTGGCCAAGCACGAAGCTGGGCACATCCCCGGCTCGATCAACATCGCACTGCCCGACATCGTCGAGGGTGATCGCCGCCTGGGAAACGCCAAAGTAATCGTGGTGTATGGGTCGGGATATCAGGACTATCTTTCGCCCGCCGCCGCCAAGCGTCTCATGGCACTGGGATACAAAAACGTTCACGACTATCGCGGCGGCGTTGAGCTATGGCAGGATGATGGCGGCAAACTAGTGGGGAACGCCATTACGCCTGCGCCGTGAAGATTGAGTATCGCCTGCGCGTAAAAGCTCGCCATTCCTTGTCAAAATCACGTTATTCTTCGTCGAGGTCCTGTTGCTCGACATCGCGGCTGATGACGTAGTCGCCGCTGATCCATTTTCCCAAATCAATGGTTCGGCAGCGGTCTGAACAGAATGGGAACTGTGCCCCATCTCGCTTGACGAGCTTCTTGCAGATCGGACACTTGCCACGCGTTGCAGCGGCGGCTTCGATCACTGCATCAATCGCGGTAGGGGGCAGCCCCGCGATGATGGCGGCTTTCACCTCGTCGTCAGTTGCGGTCGCCGTTCCAGACATCTGATTCATTTTCATCTCGTCGAGTGTATCGAACAATTCTCCGAGTCGTGATCGCCAACTGCCATGACCGGTGATTTCAATGTCACGCAACTCAACCGCAGCGTGCGCCAGGCGCACTTCAAGGTAATCCGCTGCCAACATATCCCCCAGACGGTCGGCCCACTCGATGGCCACCACAGCACCGCGGCGCATGTCCGAGAGTACATCACCGTGCTGACCATCCCAGCCGATGCTATCGAGTTCATCAAGACTATTGATGCGGTAAGCATCGATATGCACGAGCACCGGCTTCTGGGCGGTCGCGGGTGAGCCAATGATGTTTGCGCCCGAGACCGTCCCGCCCCGCGGCGCATGTTCCTGCACCATGACAAAGGTGGGGCTGGCGACGGCGGAATCGGGGATGTCCATGCCCTGCGCCAGGCCGCGAACCAGTTGCGTCTTGCCCGCTCCAAGTTCGCCGATCAGCGCGACGACATCGCCTTGGCGCAAGTGAGAGGCGATCGTGCGACCGAGCAACAGGGTCTGCTCAACGCTTGCGGATTGGCCGCGCCAGATGTCTGATGTCGACGGTCTATTGGCCATGGTGCTCCCAGCCTGAATCGCCAGCGGGGACGATGTCACCGTTGGGCATTTGAATCGACACGCCCGGCTTGTTATCGGGATCGGTAATGATGCCGACCTGAGTGATGGTCACACCATCGATCTCCGCAGGCAGGGCGGTCTGGGCTTGATGAGGTGAGAGCGTAAAGCAAAGCTCGTAGTCTTCACCGTCAGCCAGAGCGTGGCGCCAGGGCGGCGCCTGGTCCGCATGTGCCGCCAGATACGCGGCACGACTGATGGGCAATTTGTCAGCCCAAATCAGCGCGCTGAGGCCACCATCGGCAGCGGCAGCGCAAAGATGGCCCAAGTCGCGCGCCAGGCCATCGCTCAGATCGATCATGCAATGGGGACGCAGGTTGGCGTCGCCAGCGAGTTTGCGTGCCAAGTTCAGTCGAGGCTCGAAATCAAGATGATGGGTGTAGCCATCGACGGCGACTAGCGACCCGCCGAGATGGCCCGTGACGCAGACCACATCTCCCGGTCGGGCACCGCGGCGAAGGACCGGCTCGATACCGCCCGGGGTGGCCAGGACGGTCACGCTCATGAGCAGCGGGTGGTCCCACATGCTGATGTCGCCTCCGATCAGCGGGCAGCCGAAGTCATTGGCCACAGTGCGAAGATGGTCAAAGAGGGCTGTGGCTCGGTCGCTGCCGAAGTCGCGCGGCAAGCAGACGGCTACGACCGCGCCCATCGGCAGTGCGGCCATGGCGGCAACATCCGAGAGATTGCGAGTGATCGCTTTACGCGCAACCTTCTCCAGAGGCGTGGTCGCCAAGTCCACATGCACCCCATCTGCGATCTGGTCGACCGTGACGAGTACTTGCCCTTCATGTGCCCGGGGCTGATCCATCGGTAGGCGCAAAGCACCCATATCATCGCCCGGTGGGATAGTCACCGCAGTCGGCAGCGTGTCGTTAGCGCCGTAAACATGACGAAGGAGGTCAAATTCACGCATCATGGCATTGTAGCGGTGCGATCGGAGAGGTCGCCAAGAGGTCGCGTGATCGGGCCCTGGTAACCTGTCCCCAGGAAGATTTTGACGGGCGAGTCCTCGGGACGATGCAGGGGTATCGCGGCGATTTCGGTGATGCGCTTAAAGCGGAAGTGCTGTTTCCATTGCTCAGCTGTCTGGCCAAAGAGCAGCGCGGGCCGTCCATGTAACTCCGGCGAACGAAAATCAGTGTCGGCAAAAAAATCGTGGGACGAAGGTCGCCCACCGAGATAGGACTCGGCGCTGTAAACGGTCCAGTGGTCGCCGTTTTCCTGCACTGGCATGTAGTAGGCCAGTTGGCTGGCCGAGCCGTAGTAGCCGGTGACGATCCACGGTTGCCGACCGGCTTTTTCTTGGGCCTCCCGGGCTTGTTGCTCAACGGCAATGGCGGCGTTTCGCCAACCGGTGAACCGGCCCGTGGGCACGAGCTTTCCCACGCCAGGTACCGTGGCGAGTTGGTTGAGTGTGAGCAGTATCACAGCGAAGACCAGACCGTAGCCCAAGGTGAAATGCCAGGCCAATTGGCTCGGCGTTTCGGGTCGGCGCAAGATCCAGCCCTGCCGAGGACGCGGGTGGGGCAATGCCCGCCACGTATCAACCAGGCGAGTATGACGCTCCAACTCGTTGGCCAGATATTGGCCGGCAAGGACCGTGAGGCCGACGTGGGCGGCTATGGCCCAGTTACCCTCGCTGCGATGCATCAAGGCGGCGATGGCATAGAAGAGCATGATGGGCCAGGCGCTGTTGAGCATCAACAGGCGGCCCGGCCAGAGATCGCCGTATTGCCAACGTTCTTTGAAAGCGCGTTTGGCGGCGAGGACGAAGAGGATGACCATGGGACCAACGATCAGTATCTGGGCACCCAGGAAATCCAAGAACCAAAGAGCCGGAGCGTACCAAGCGGCAGCTTGATCGGATGGTGCGACATCGCCCCCCGCGATGCCGATGTGTCCCATGAGATGTCGGGTCGTGGGCCAGCCGCGCTTGTGATTCCAGATGAAGACCGGGCTCATGACAAAGGCCATTACGACAAGCGCGATCAGAAGGTGGGCAATGCCGCGTCTCCCGCCGCGAAGATATCGAGCGCGAATGATGGCGTGGACCAGCAGACCCGGAATCAACAGCGCCATGGTGTATTTGTAGAGGAACCCAACTCCCAGCGCCAGGGCCAGCGCCAACCAGAATACGAGTTTGCTTCGGCCGCGTTCCAGGCTGTCAAACGTGCGCCAGCCCGCCCACAGAGCTAACGCCCAGCAGGCCAGCAGCGGGCCATCGATGGTCATGACCATCGACATGATCTGATACATGGGGATAAGCAGAAAGCAGGCGGCGGCGAAGAATCCGGCCCGCTGGTTGCCACGACTCATGAGTGTCGCCAGCCGTGCTACCGCGAAAGCTCCGATCATTGATGCCAAGATCGAGGGCATCCGAATGGCCCATTCACTGTCCCCCAGCCAGCGTGTGGCGACGGCGATGGTCCAGGCGACGCCCGGACCCTTGGTGTAATAGGACAGGTCCAGCCGTCGCGACCACTCCCAATACTGCGCCTCATCGAAGACCAGTTCGTACGAACTCAACCAGATCATGTAGCCGATTCGCGCCAACGTCACGCTCAACACCAAGCAAAGCGTGTTATGCCAATAGGTCGCGTGCGTATTGTTCGCGTTGCCAAGATCGTGGACAGTCGGCTCGTCACGCGTCAAAGGCATGGAAATGCAACTCCTGGGCTGGTACGACATGGTCCAACACATCGCGCAACACCGCGGCTGGGGATCCCATTGAATCGACTTCGACGATCTTATCCTTCGGATAGAAATCCAGCACAGGTCGAGTCTCGCTTTCGTAAACCGACCATCGCCGACGAATCACTTTTTCATCGGCATCGTCGTAGCGATTTTCCTTCAACGCCCGCTTGCGGAGACGTTGGAACATGGCTGCTTCGTTGTTGCACACCAGGTGAACCACCAGTAAGACCTCAATGTACTCGTCGAGCAGTTTGGCCTGCTCCGCCGTGCGCGGGATGCCATCGAGCACTAACAGGTCGATGCGTGGCTTATAGGCACCAAGCACCGTACGTGCTTGAATATTCTGTGCCCACATCTTGATGGTCACATTGTCGGGGACCAGTTCGCCGCGGGAGCTATGGTCATAGAACACCTTACCCAGGGGCGAGGTGATATCGATGGAGCGAAAAACATCCCCACAGGCAAAGTGATAGAACCCCGGCACTGAGCCGAGGATCTTGCCCTGCGTGCCCTTGCCCGCGCCAGGGGCGCCAAACAGGAGGATCGACTTAAAGCGTTGTTTTGGGCTCATGGCACGGGTCTCGGTCAATGGGGAGCGTGGGACTGGCTCTCCAATGGGTTGGGGCCAGCAGGGGATGATTTATCAGGCAACCTACGGCAGGAAACTCGTGCCCGCGGCGGTCATTGTGGACCCTGGTCCGGCACCGGCGCGGCCCGTTTGAGCTTCGAGCAGTTCCGGGTCACGCCGTGATAGCGATGCCATGTCCACGCCGCGCGTCCCCTTGATGGACGTGCTTACCGAGCTGCGCACCCAATCAAGGCTGCCGGAGTACCATTCGTAAGCGAAGCCGACGATGACGATAAGTAGGAATGGCAGGCCAAGCACCAGGGCGACAGCGGGGAAGTCTCGATAGACCACAGCCCAGGGGTAGATCAACGCCACCTCGACATCGAACACCAAGTAGAACAGGGCGACGATGTAGAAGCGGAGGTCAAATTGCACCCAGCTCGAACCGACGGCCGGTTCGCCGCATTCATAAATCTCACGCTTTTGGGCGTTGGGATGCCGTGGCCGAACCAAGCGGCCCAGCAGCAGCGGCGCCAGCACAAAGACCAGGCCGAATGAGACGAAAATAGCGATAGACAGCACTTGTTCCACGGCGTCTCGAAGCTCCTTCAGGGCGGCGGCATGGTAGCGGGAATCGGCCCGTCTGACAACCGGCAGTACCATCACTTCGTGCCGTAAAACACTTCGCAGGGCAGAGTCGGCAGCCGCTGCTCGAAGCGATGACGCAGGCGGTCGAGATGCTCATCGGACAGTGGCTCGACGTTCACCTCGGCCGTCCGTCGCGCCACGGTGTAGAGCTGCACGCGTTGGATGCCGCAACCGTCATCGCGCAACTTCGCCAACCGGTCCATGTAGGCCTCAAACTCGGCGTCGGAAACAGCCTGCCCGTTGACGACCATGAACAGCGATTGAATGACAATCTGCCGCACCTGCCCACAATCTCGAATGTTGCGCAGCACCTTGGCCAGCGGGAAGCGGGAGCGGTCGATGCGTTGGTAGTAGCTTTGTGTGCCCGCGTCGAGCTTGGCCCATACCTCGCCGTTATGCACGTCCAGCATATTCAAAGCCGCCTGCGCGGGTGGTCGATCCAAGCCCGTGGCGTTGGTCACCAGCACCAGCTTGAGTTCCCGCAGTCGTGCCGCCGCTTTGGCGCGTACCGCCAGCTCCACAGCCTGGTCAATGTGCGGGAACATCGTCGGCTCGCCGTTGCCTGAAAACGCGATGTCATTGACCCGACGATAGGTGCCCTGCACGGTGTCGAAGGGCGGATAGCTCCAAATCGTGCCATCCGCCACCAACGCCAACATCGAGTCGAGTTCCTCGGCGACTTGATCCAAGTCGACATCGCGGCGAGGTGGTGGCTGAGTTCGATCCACGCAGCAATACACGCAATCAAAGTTGCAGGTTTGATCAATGTTGACATTGACGCCGATCGACAAACCACGGCTGCGACGGCTGAGCACGGGGTAGACGTACTCAAAGCTGCGCCAGGATCGCGGATGCTGCGAAAACAAACTGGTGAGCGGCATGTCGCAATCATACCCGACAAGTCGGCAAACTTGAGGCGCCGCGTCCTGTAGAATCGGAGGATGCGATTGGCCCTCATCGGCGATATCCATTTTTTTCAGCTCCGGGTGCCCCCGTTACGCCTGTTGGGGAAACGCCTGCTGGGGCAATTGAACCTGTTGATCAGCCGTCGCCGGGCCTTTCGCCAAAGCCTGCTGTCGCCGGTGTTAATCCGTGCCGCGGCTATAGATGCTGACATGGCGTTGTTTTCCGGAGATGCAACCACCACCTCGCTCGAAGATGAATTTGAGCGGGTGCGTGGGTTTATCGCCCCGTTGGCGCAGCAGATTCCCGTACTCATGGTGCCGGGCAATCACGACCGCTACACCGGCCGCTCGGCGCGGCAGCGACGGGTTGAAAACGCGTTCTCGGGCCTGTTGCCGCCGAAGTTCCCCCACTTCCAGAAGCTCAATGATCGCTGGCATCTGCTGGCATTGGATGCCGCCCGTCCGCGGATGTTCTCAGCCATCGGCCTGCTAGGTAAGGAACAACTCGACGCTATCGCAGGCCACCTGGCGACTCTCACATCCCAGCAAGGTCTGGTCATCCTGTGCCACTACCCTTTTGCCGTGCCCTCCCATATCCGCCAGCGCCCCGGCCATGCGCTCGAAGACCGCGACGCCCTTCGTGAAATCATGGCCAAATGTCCGGCTCGAATGGTTTACCTCCACGGCCATATCCATCAACCCTGGCATTGGCAGCCCGACAGTGACCTCCACCACGTGACCGCCATCAATGCCGGATCGCCCACCATGACCAGCGGCCGGTTTCCCATGGGCCAGGGTTTCTGGCAGATCGACCTTCCCGATGATCCGCGAGAGCCGCTGGGTTTGTGCCGCCACGTCCCCAATGATCGGCTGCAGGTGCCCGACATCATCCGGGCTCAGGATTTGGCGGCGGTGGCAACCGACGACGCACCGACAGCGGCGGGGGAGGCTGTACCGATTTCGGATACCGCCTCCGGTTGGGACGTCGTCAAGGTCTTATAATCATTGGGGTCAGAGTTCAGGCAATGGACGGCACCCAAGCGCGGCAAGGGCGTTCGTGAGGCGGAGGTGAGTCGGATGGACCCAAAACGGCGGTTCAGCCTTTGGCGTCAGCACCCGATTCGGCCGATACAAACTCATGGCCGGGGGACTGATCTTTTCTGGGGCGGAGACCGTACGATCATTGGTGGCAGAATCGGGGCTTCCCCACTAGCGCATAGCTCATACCCAGCAGGAATTCACCATGTGTGGAATCGTCGCATACGTCGGCAACAAGAATGTCGGACCATTGCTTATCGAGGGGTTAAAACGCCTAGAGTACCGGGGTTACGACTCGGCGGGCGTTGCCATCGTCACAGCAACGGGTTTGATGGTGGCACGTGAGGTGGGGCGGGTCAGCGTGCTCGAAGCCGCTTTGGAAGAGAATCCCGAATGCCGGGGCACCTTAGGCATTGCCCATACCCGATGGGCCACGCACGGTCAGCCCAGCAAGGAAAATGCCCACCCCCACATCGGCACGACCAAGGACGGTCACACCATTGCCCTGGTCCACAACGGCATCATCGAAAACTACGCTGCCTTGCGCACCTACCTATCCGATCGTGGCCACGTATTCACCAGCCAGACGGATACCGAGGTGCTCGCCAAACTCATCGCCGAGCTTTACACCACCGACCTTGAAAATGCGGTGCAAGCGGCGTTGAGGCAGGTGACGGGCGCCTATGCCATTGCGGTCATCTGCGACGTTGAGCCTCACACGCTGATCTGTGCGCGCAAAGGTTCGCCGTTGATCATCGGCATCTGTGAGGACAGCTACGTGGCAGCCTCCGACGCCTCGGCCATCATTGCCCACACCACCCAGGTCATCACCCTCGATGACTACCACGTCGCCAAGCTGTGTGCAGGCCCGCAGGACAAAATCAACGGCACGGGCCAACCGTGGTCCGTGGCATTCAAGACCACGACCATCGATAACCAGCCTGTGGCACGCGCTGTGAGCGAGTTGGAACTGGATCTGCAGCAGATTGAACTGGGCGGCTATGAGCACTTCATGCTCAAGGAAATCATGGAGCAGCCCGAAGCCATCCGCAATTGCTTCCGTGGGCGAATCGATCAGCGGGAAGGCCGGGTAGTGCTTGGCGGTCTGCGGCAAGTGACGCGCGAACTCATTCGCGCCAAACGCTTCATGCTCACCGGTCAGGGGACGGCATATCACGCGGCGAGGATCGGCGAGTACCTGCTCGAAGACCTCGCCAAGGTCCCAGCTCGCGCCGAATACGCCAGTGAATTCCGCTACCGCAACCCCATCCTCGAAGACGGCACCGTGGTCGTGGCTGTGAGCCAGTCCGGGGAGACCGCCGACACACTCGCGGCATTGCGAGAGGCCAAGGAACGCGGCGCTTTAGCGATGGGTGTCGTTAACGCAGTAGGTTCATCCATTGCCCGCGAGACGGACTGCGGCGTGTATCTCCACGTCGGCCCGGAAATCGGCGTGGCCTCGACCAAGGCGTTTGTAGGTCAGGTGGCTGTGATTTCGCTGCTCGCCTTGTTCGTCGGCAAGCGGCGATTCCTCTCGGAGGAAGCCGTTCGCAACTACCTCCAGAATCTCGACAGCATGCCCGAACTCTGCGCCCGCGTGCTGGAGCAAAGTGACCACATTCGCACCTGCACCGAGCGCTACGTCGAGCGCAACAACTGGCTGTTCTTGGGTCGCGGTTACAACTATCCCGTCGCCCTGGAAGGTGCGCTCAAACTCAAGGAAATCAGCTACATCCACGCCGAGGGCATGCCCGCAGCGGAAATGAAGCATGGCCCCATCGCGCTAATCGATAAAGGCATGCCGGTGGTCTTCGTCGCCACCCAGGGAAGCCAATACGAAAAGGTGATGAGCAACATCCAGGAGGTTCGTGCTCGCGGCGGGGCCGTGATCGCCGTGGCAACCGAAGGGGACACCAACATCGGCAAGTACGCCGAGACGGTGTTCTATGTGCCGGATGTCCCCGAGCCGTTGCAGCCGCTGTTGACGGTGGTGCCGCTGCAGTTGCTTGCTTACCATGCCGCAGTGTTGCGTGGCCAGGACGTGGACAAACCGCGTAACCTCGCCAAGAGTGTCACCGTCGAGTGAGCTTAGAGCAGCCGAATTCTGAGATTCAGGTCGAAGGGTGGGCGCAAGCCCCAGGACAGGGTGCCGCAATGGTTTTGGATGTCGGTGGGAATGGCAGGCGTGCGGCGCAGGGGCATCATGTGCGCAGGCTCAGGCAGCCCTGATATTTCAAGTGCGCTGCTGCCCTTCTTCAACTCGACGGGCTTCCCGTCGGTGAGCATGATCTGCTCACCCGGCTCGATGATGGTCCGCTCCTCGCCGAAGGTCGCGCCCTGACGAACCCAGATACTCAGATTCGCGGCAAGCGCCTGTGGAGCGACGCAGCGCAGTTTTATTTCGATCTGGTCGGCTGTCACAGACACCTCGATCTGGTGACTGAGATTCCATGGAACGGAAATCTTGGGCCAGCCGGGTCGAAAGTGCGCGGTATGCACCCAGCCTGGCGCTTCGCCGGAGAGCGAGAATTGCCCCGGTTGATCGCCGACTTTGAGCCGGGTTGGTTGAATGGCGTGATGGTTGGCGATCACCAACTGGATGCTCTGGATGACCAGATCGCCGTAGTGAAGTTGAAACCAGTCTTCACTGCGATGGGGGCCGCCCCATTGATCGCGAACACTATCAAAGAAATGCCCACCGGCATCGGCTGACACCGTGATCGCTGTCTTGGCACGACGAAGCCGCGCGACTTGGATGCCGGGAAAGAAGCACTGGTATTGATCGGGCAACGGCTCGGGAGCAGGCATCGGGCCAGGGAATTCGTCAAGGTCAAAGAGCAACGGCTTCAGGGACGACGGGGTCGGTTGGGCGATGCCACGTTGCAGAGCCAACTGCGTGATCCTGCCATCACCGCTGATCATCGCGGCCCTTCTGGCGATGCGGTAGTTGCACGGCGGGCATGTCGGCCGCCCGCGGTCCTGACGAAAGCTGTAGCTGGTATCCGTCTCGCCGTTGGGTTGAATCTGATGGAGCATGAAGGTGACATTGCGCACAACATGGTCCAGAAGTTCGGGCCGGTCGAATTGCTGGGCCAGGACGAGCATGCCGTGGTTGGCGACGTTGTTGTAGCCTGGGCTCCGCTCTTCGTACCAACATCCGTCAGCATCGCAGTCGATACCGTCAGCCAGGTACGACTCGATCTTTTGGACGTAGCGTTCATCGGGAAACAGCCGATGGGCGGCGGCCAAAGGAGCGGCTGCTGCAGCCCATCGATGGTTGGCGGTCATGGCTTCACCCGCGACGATGGCTTCGGCGGCACGCTTGATGTACACCTCGATGCCTTTGCACATCGCCGCTGACCATTCGGTGTCCAAGTCGCGCAACCTCCCGTAGGCTGTGGCAAGAGCGGGGATGGGAAAGCCCGCTTCGTTGGGGGAATAGCTGCCGCTCAGATCGAGTTGCCCATCGTGGCGTTGCCGCCGCAGGACGAAGTTCATCGCACGCAGTGCCGCATGCTGCACAGCATCGTGATTGACATCGATCACATCCTGCCAGAGGCGCACAGCGACGAGTCGCGGCACGACGAAGGCTGTGTAACGACCGTCGCGCCAACCATGGTCGTACTCGTCAAAAGCGCCATCATCGACCGAGCCATCGCGAACCTGCCGAGGCAGGTGTGTCAGTGCCCAGAGGCGGTAGACTTCCGCCGCCGCAGCGCGTTCGGCACGGACACCCCACGCGGGCTCCGAGGCTGAGGCACGAGGCGCAGCTTCTTGGCCGCTGATCATTGTCCGAATCGCCATGGTAACTCCGTTGTATAGCCGGGCATCCAGTAGGGCTGGAACACTGATTGATCCGCTTTGGCCGCGCCCCGTCCGGCAGCGCTGAAAATCCCCGACCAATTGTGTGTAGTGATTTTGACATCAGCACCGCGCAAAATCCTGCCGGAGCTGGCGGTCATTTCAGGCATCAAGGCCAGCGGTATTGCCGCCTCAAACGTCGTCGTGCTCGATGCCTCATCACGCTTGACGACAACCTTGACGCCCAGCGGGACCTGTTGATCAATGGCCTTCATTACTGAAAATGGATAGCGATGGCGGAAGGGCCCGCCGGGGCGACGATAGAGCCACGCCTGTGACTCGCCCTGAGCCGTTTCATAAAAACCTACGAGGTAGTCGGTCGCAAACTGCGGATAGCGCCGCCGCCGAGGATCATCGTCGGGATAGATCGCATCGTCGGGGTTGTCAATCAGGTCCAACGCCAGTTGCAGGGATTCGCCCGCAAACGGCCAACGTGGTGCCGCCTTGTAGGCATAGCCGCCGGGGTGCAGTTCGTACCAATCCTCTCGGCGTTGATCCCAAGGCAGGTTGCCGCGCTCGGGGATGCGAAGTTGTGCCACGACGTAGAGCGAAGTGTCATCGTAAGCCAACGCCCATCGGCCCATGGCGTCATTGCCTTGCTGGTTGGCTGCGGCTTCCCACGGCATGGCTGCGGCGATGGCCTGACCCTGTTCCGATCCGCCCGGCCGCACCAGCAGCAGGGGCACTTCGTGCGCAAGCCAATCAGCCACGTCACCATCGACCGTCGGCGTGAAGCGTGCCACGATGCGCGACTGCACCATCTCGGTCCATTCCGCGCGGCCGACCTGGCCCGCATCAACGTTCACCTTGACCAACAGACCCGCCGCCGGGATCGATGCCGTCAAAGGGTACGACAGATCTGCGAATTGCCCGCGAGCGATCTTCACCACGCGCCCCTTCGCCTCGGCGGGCGTTGCATCGTCGCCGAGCAGGACGCTCACGTTCGCTTCGATGTCCTGAGGCAGCGGGTTTGTCAGACGTACCACGAGCTTGTCATCAATCGGATCGAGCACGCCGATCTGCACGACATGGTCCAAGCCGCGTGGCTGAAGCTGGTCCACGATTGCGCGGAGTGCATCGGTCGAGTCAGCAGTCAGATAAACCGCTTGTGTATTGAAAGGGATAGCGGTGGTGCCGTCGGCCTGCGGCAAGATGGGATTAGCATAACGATCAAAAACGCCGGTAATACCTGGCGGTTTCGCGAAGTGCAGCGTAGCGCTCGGTGCGGCGTGCATCTGCCACCACACCTGCTTGCCCGGCTCAATCGATGTCCCGATGAGAACCAGCACAGCCTTGTGCTGCGCCGCATCCGTCGTGGGCGCTACCCGCTCAAAGAGCATGGCATAGGGCAGCCGATCGGGCGACAACTCCTCGACCAAACGCATGCCTTCGAGAAAATGCGACATCGCGTTGTAGCCGGCAGCGTTGGGCTGCGGAATCAGATCGGGCGCGGTGGCTTCATCCTTGGGGTTGTAATAGCCGCCGCTCTGATACCCCGCCGTGAAAAAGTTGCCGAGAATGACGAGGTTAGTCTTGCTTCGTCCGGCGATGAGGTTGAAAAGCTGCTCCTGTACGGTACGGTCGGTTTGTGCGGTATACCAGTGCTCCGTGTTCCAGATGGCCATGCCCTCGGGGCTCTTGCGATGGATGTACTGGGAAGGGAACTCGCCGCCGTGGACCGTCAGCAAATCGGTGTAGTTTCGCCAGGAGGGATCGGACATCAGATTGTCGACGATGTTATTGTCGGAATCGTTGCCACCGATGAGTACATCCGGGTTACCGCGTTTGGCTCCAAGGTGGGCCATGCGTTGTAGATCGCGGTAGTGAGCGCCGGTTCCACCCCAGTTGGATATCCCGCCCGCCTCCCACGGCTCATTGAAGACGTTGATCGCCTTGACAGTGTCGGCATAGCGCTTGGCAACCTGTTCGTAGAACGCGCTCCAATGTCCATAATTGGATGGGTCGGGCGAATCACTGGCTTTGTTGGGATTGTTTCGTGGCCAGGCGAGTTTGCCAAAAGCGCGTGTCCAGTTGGCGCCATTGCCTCCGAGATAAATGGCCAGCATGTCAGCGTCGCGAACACGGGCGACTTCGCGATCCAGTGAGTCCCAGCGGTACTCGCCTTGCTTGGGCTCGATGCGTCCCCAGTCTTCACCGACGCGCACCCACTTGACGCCAAGTTTGGCGTGAGTGGGTAACTCGCGGGCGCGTTGCCATTCGCGCACACCGCGCAGATCGCCAAAAAACATCGAGTCGGGTCGCTGCCCCGGCGCCACGGGATTGAGCACAGCCACGTTGGTGACCCAGCGTGTCACACCACCGGCTTCGAGGAACAGCCCGAGGATGCCCGTGCGCTGTGGTGCTTCAAACGCGAAGGTAACCTCGTGCGACTTCGCGGGCGCAATCTCAACCGAGGCTAACGGCTGCGTCGAATGCTCAGCAAGCCCCACATAGCGCACGCCTCCCTTGGCGTCGGCTTCGGCGTCTCCGATCCACACCCAACGCCAACGACCCGCTAGCATAAGGGCGTTCTCGCTCGGATTGATGATGGCCACAGTCAACTCGATCTTCTGCCCGCGCAGATAGCAGCGATCACTCACATTGGCGCGGCCATGCTCAGTGCTCCACGTCGCAACAGGTTGGCGCACGTCGGCGAACTTGGCGCCGATTCCGATGCCGGGGAATTGCACCTCTGGAATCTCGACGCCCGCGGCTAACCCGGCGAAGACTGCGATGGTGGCGGTGATCATGAAAAACTGTGTCACAGGATCATTCTCCAAGAATGAGTTTGCCAAATTTATCGCTAGGACGTGCTTCAGTGGGCAGGTCGGCGACCATGCCGCTGCCACTGATCCAGAACTCGCGATTTTGTGTCTTGCTGCCACCTTTGTCTGAGAACATCACGCCCAGTTCGATGGGCAACTCCATCCCGGCCTTTGGTGATTCAATGCCCAGTTCTTTCCACGGGATGGCAAACTGCACGACATAGCCGTTCTTGTCGAAGCGACGGACACTGTAGTCGCTGCCGATGCGAGTGACGGACGAAGCTGATGTCGTGGCCACATCGCTGCGCCAGGTCACGGCCGTGTCGGTGGGCTGACCATCGTAGCGGATGCGAATGAGCGTCGGTTTGTCGGCGACCATGGCGGCGATGATTCGCAGTCGTCCCATGGTCGGCGATTTGAGTTGAAGTTCAACACCATCGCCCGTGGCGAAGGCCTGAGTCCAGTCGCTGCCCTGATTGACAAACGGCGTATCGTCAGACTTCACCTGCCACTTCAGATGCAGGCCATCCTTGGTCCAGCCGGCCCACACTTCGGTGTTGGCAAAGGTGCCGGACTTGCCGCGGAAGAGGTCCTTGCCCGCGGCCTGCGGCGAGGCAGTCAGAGGCTCCACCGTTCGCCTCGCCTGAGGTTGAGGCACCAATTGCGCGGGGTCATAGCGTTGCCCCTTGCCGTAACGTCCCGCGCCTTCGACAAGCGGCACGCTCCCGCCCGCGAAACGATTCACCGTGTCAAGGCCGGTGATTTCCACCACGGCCGAGCGGCTGTTGCCCAACAAGTAGTAAGCGCCCTTGCGGAAGCCCTTGCCATCGGCTTCAGACCGCACGAAATGAGCGTTAAAACATTCATCTTGCAGCGAGTGGCGGTCGAGACGCAGCCCCGGCTCAGCCTGCACCAATGAGTCCCATCCGTCAGAAAAGGCGTACGGTCTGAAAATCATCGCGATAAACAACCCGTCCTGGCGCGTCATGAGATAATCCATGCCGTCGTTGCTATGCAGCAGATAGACTTCGCCAAGATCGCCGGGCCCTTTCACGACGCCCTGCAGCGCATTGACGCGGTGGATGCTTCCGGGCTTCATGGTGTCGCGGCTGTCCTTGCCAAGTGCCTTGACGCCCTTGGCGTTGTAGGGATACGACCAGCGGAGGTTGCCATCGGCATCGCGCAGGGAAGTCCACTCGAGCATGGAGCCATCAGTGCCAACCTGGGCTGGCGTCTGTGGTTGCTCGCTGATCTTCTTGAGGTTTGCCCAGTCGTAGGCTGGGGCACCGGCTTTGTTGAAGCCCTGCCGGGTCAGCTTCCAGGTGCCGACGAATTCGTTCTTGTGCCAGGCATCAACCTGCCAGTAGATATTGAGTTGGGGATCGAGCGTCACGACACCAGAGTCACCCATGGCATGGAAGCTGACCTCGTTTGCTTCCATCGTCTGATTTCCGTTGGCATCGACCCAGAGAAAACCGCTAATGGCTTGAGGCCATGGGTGCACGATCCAATCGGGTGAGCCGCGTTTGTGCTCAACATGGGGCACGTCGCTGCCATCGACGCCCATGCCCATTCCCGCAGCCAACTCAGGCCAATTGGGCAGCGCTTTGGCGGCGTCGAGAATCGCCTTGGGTAGCCATTGTTCTTCGCGGCGCGTGTTGAGTTCGCGATTGCGCATCCACATGCGGATGTTGCCGATGGCGGCTCGCGGTACGAAGAGGCCATGGATGTACTCGCCGATCATGGTCGGGCCGTTGGACGTGAAGCGGTGGGGCGTCCAGCGTGCATCGTCGCCATGCATGTACCCGCCTTGCGCAGCGGTGAAACTTCGACCATCGACGGGGATGATGACGCCGGGGCGACCTGCAAAGGGCATCCCATCACGTCGGCCATGCTCTTTCCATGCGTCGAGGTGTCGCCAGGGTAACCGGGCCGCACGATGTTCCCCGGTTTCGAGATTCACATCGAAGATCACGCCGAAGTTGGTGTCCATAATCTCCCAGGGCTTGGTCGGGTCGATCATGGCCGCTCCGCCACCATAGTGGGCTGGGCCAAAGAACTGATGTACCAACGTGGGCTTGGTTGCCGCAAGGTCATCGGGCATTTCCCAGACACTCACCCGTTTGGGCGATTGCGTGAACTCTGTGACCCATAGGCGCCCCCGCTGGTCAACGGCCAGGCCGGCGGGCTGGAAGAATGACTCGGGGTCGATCTCGCCGACCTGCTGCCCGCCTTCGCGCCCCATGGCACGCAAAAGTTTTCCGCTGGCGTCAAACACTTTGACCTGATGCGAAGCTGGCGTTTCGAGCCGCAGGAATCGGTGCGAGAGTTGGCCTTGCCGCGTGTACTGGTGCATGCCCGTTGCGCCCTGGTCTGACACGTAGATGCGATCCTTGCCATCCACAGCCAAGCCCCACGGCGCACTGATGGGCGATGTGACAAACGGCGTGGTGGTACCGGTCTGCGTGTCCAGCAACACGACCGCGTTGTCCACCGCCGCCACGCAACGCCCGTCACTCAACCATGCCAGCGACCAAGTGCGAATCGGGAGCGTTCGATCAAAATTAAGAGGTTCGCCCGGCTTACCGACACGCAGCACAAGGGTGCGTGGTTCGGATGATGTGACATCGCAGACGTACAGTTCGCTGACTTCGCCGCGCTTGTTTCCGCCGACGACACGCAGCGCAGGCTTGCGATCGCCCACGAGGTTCTCAGGCAAGTCGCCGCGTTCGAAGGCAAGTTTGTTGCCGCCGGAAAGAGGGTTGATTTCCCACACAGCGGTTTCACCGAGGTAGCTGCTGGTGAACACTCGGCCGCCTGCCACCGCCAGTGATTCAGCGCCGCACCAGGCACGTTTGTCCAGCCACTTAACACCCCACTGCTTGCGGCCATCCAGGTCCGCGGAGATCAGCCCGTGGCCCCACTCCGCTTCGTTGGTGCCCAGAAGTATGCGGTCACGCCACGCCACCACGGTCGTGGCAGCGGCGTGGTCGCCAGTCCAGCCACCTGTTCGACCATAGAGCCAGGGTGGCGAACCGTGTTGAAACGATCCACGATAGACCGCAGCGATGTCGTCGCGATGAAGGCCCGTCCATTGGTACGTTCCCGCGGGCATCAACTCGCTGGCATCGTCCCGGCCATCCCATTCCACGGAGTGGACCCCAGCCTTGAACGGCACGTCCCCAAAGAGATTGCGCACTCGCTTGCCTTGCGCATCGTTGATCGCGATCGTCGCCCAGCCATCTGCGGGCATCGTGAACGTAATGAAATTTGGCGCAGCGCCCAACGTCGAGTTTGTGACCCACATCGACACGCCAACAAACAAGGTCACAAGACACAACTGGAATGAAAAACGTGTGCTGAGGCGCGTGGTATCGGTTTGCATCGTGTTACTCGGTTTTGGATTGAGGTTGTGTGGTTGAGTGGTTGGTCGCTGAGTGGCTGATGACGAATCGAACATAAGCCAGTGTCGATCACTTCGCGGATCGCTTGGGGTTCCAGCGGTACATCAGCACTTTGTGGCGGGCATCTTCCTCGACGAAGATCAGGACCTCGCCGTTACTGCGGGCAAAGGCTGTGATGGCGTTGGGAATGTCCAGCCATCCGCTGATCCCGCCGACCTCCGGGCCAGGCTTGAAGCGTTGAACGCCCACGCCGTCGTCGGCACGAAACGCGTGCACTTCCGCCGGGTGTACACCGCCGACAAATACGAAGCCGGGGATGGCGGTCATGCCTGAGGGTTGAGGTTGCTGCTTGTCCTTTCCAGTGATTTCGCCACCTTCGCCGGACACAAGCGGAATATGCCAGCGAACCTTGGCATCGCCCAGCGGATTGTCCACGCGAACCAGGTCGCGCCCGACCTCGCGGTCGTCACCGCCTCGCCGCGGGTGCTCCTTGGTGAACCCCAGCAGGTAGAGCGCGTCCTCCTCGGGCACATAGGCCACGCGACTCAACTCCGTGAGCGGCGCGGGCATGGGCAGGTAACGCAAATCCTCAGCTCGATAGATCGGGCTGCCACTGTCGTTGACCCCCGCACAAGGGATGTGTGCCACGGAGCGTCGCGTCGTACCCCAATAGCCTCCCTTGCTGTCGACGAACCGTCCCCAATGCCATGTGGTCGGGGTGGCCTGAGTCTCCTGCGGCTGGACCTGACCATCACCATCGGCGTCAATCCAGATCGAGCCGATGCGACCGGCTTTGAGTTTCTCGGGCACCTCACCGGGGAAGATCTCCCAGGGCTTGCCTTTTTCGTGCAGACCGATGAATCGGCCACAGGGGATCGCCTGCTTGCCCTCGAAACGGTAGATGTTCACCCAGTGGGGCCACTGCGCGGTCGTGTACATAAACAACTGGCCTTCGATTCGGCACATTGCCAGCACGTAGTGATGCTTGGTGTCGATGCGCCAATCGTTGGGCCTGAAGCGGTCGAAGTGTCGCCCTGCCCAACTCCACTCCTGGCCGGCGGGTTTGGTCAGATCGAGCCGGTAGTGATGGAAGTCACTGTAAACATCAGCACCATCCGAAGCCGGGTCAACCGCGACGGTGTCCACGAACTCCAGCGCCAGAAGCTCCCACTTCGGGCTTCCATCGGCGGTGAACGCACGCAACACCGTCCCGTTGCCATCACTGCCTGCTGCTCCCTTCAAGCGCCCATCACACGCCACATACAACTTGCCATTGGCGTCGACTCCTAGGCCACTAATGCCGTCGAACTTGTCGGGCTTAACCTCACCGGGCTTACCTGCGGTGATGCCGCCCTTCTGACCGAAGCTGCCGACACGCCGAGGCTTCGTCGAAATGTCGTAGATCAGCACCTGGTTGTCCGGGCCATTCTCGCCCAGCAGCAGCCGCCCTTCAGACGCAACCGCGATGGCTTGAATATCTTCGACATCAACAATCTCCTCGGGCAGCTTGGTCCCGTCAGCTCGATAGTGGACCACCTTGATGCCTTTGTCGTTCCTGTTGTCGAGTTGAATGATCCACAGCGTGCCATCGTCCGCGATCACCAGCTTGCCCGGCCGCTCAACAGTGAAGCTCGACTTCTCGGCCATGGTTTTGGCATCCAGCACGCGCACCACGTTGTCGGCTGGAATCGCGGCAAAGACAGCCGTTTCACTGGCGGCCAAGCCACGAACCTCCTGCTTGGACTGGCCAATGGCCACCCGTCGTGTGTCGGCCAAGGCGAAGGTTTTAGGGTCAAACCGCCGCAAATTGGGCACGCTCTTTCCGAAGCCACCCTTGGCGACGTAAACACCGAAGCTATTCGCGGCGATGGCCCGCCCGGCGTCGTGGCTGCCGGTGGCAAGATTGCCAATGAGCTTGCCATCCTCATAAACGCCACATTCCTTGCTGTCTTCATCCCACCAGGTGGTGGCAAAGACACGGCCAGTGGGCGTCACCACCATGTCATGGATGTGGCCCTGCACCCATTGTCTGTCGGCACCGCCATAGGTGTTGCCAATCCACGAGGTGACGTAGGGTGGGACTGGTTCAGCAACAGCACTCGAACCTGCGACTGCAACCACCATCGCCACCAGCCAGAGGCGAATATGCCGATACACACTGCGTTGGGGAATGTTAAGCATACGGAATCATTCCTGTCGTAAGTAGGGGATGAGTGCAGCCCGAAAAGCAGTTAGCGATTTTATGGGCCGAGACACACCGGGAAAAGTTGGCCAGCATTCTCATCCCCCAGCATGACATTGGCGCTCTTCTGCTTAACTAATTGCAGCAAGCGGTAGCGCCGCAGCCAGAGGCCCGACGAACAACGCCACTGCTGCCAAGCCGCATCGTCCGAGGTACATCATCGGAACTTCCACTTCTCCGCCGAGCCATCGGTGAACAGGACGTTGATCAGCGAATCGGCTCCACCATTTACCCCCGCTTGGTGGGGACCGCTATAGGGAGAAACCCAGTGGTTGGCCGTTAGCGATACGAAGGGGTCTTGCATTAGGGGGCTGCGGACCCCTTGCCTAATGTTGGAGCTGGCCGTCGTCTCGCCCAGCGCGTTGTGCGTGCTGGCATTGCCATAGGCGACCTTGATCGCGCCGTCGATGTGAACGCCGCCGAGGTGGCCCGGCCAACCGCCGCCGTTGAGTTGCTGCTGCCAAGCCACGAGCGGGCTGGGCAGTCCCATGTGCTGCAAGTGGTAGCGGTTGACACCCGGTCCGTAGTAGAAAAAGTCGCCCTGGTTACGGTTGGTGATCTGGGCGCCACTGGTGATTCCGTAGTCGTGATCCATGCGGTACTTGAGGCCAGAAGTGGTCATACCTTCGGTGTGCCCGAGGGTGTTGGGGCGACGGGCCTCGGAGCAGTAGCCGGTGAGCACGCTATGGAGATACCCGTCCTTTTTCATGTCCGGGAGCATCTTCTGCCACATGGATAGTCCACCGTAGCGGTCGCGGTTGCTGGTGCCGTTGGTCCCGTCAAGGTTGGGCTTGCCATCGTAGGTGTAAATGGGAAAGTCGCTCGTATCGCCCGTCATGCTGTGCAGCGCCACTCCCATCTGCCGCTGATTCGACAAGCACATCACTTGCCTCGCCGACTCCCGTGCCCCGCCCAGCGCGGGCAGCAACAACGCGATGAGCAATGCAATGATGCTGATGACTACGAGGAGTTCGATCAAGGTAAACGCTCTGGATTTGTTCGTGCACATGTTCTTCACTCTTTCATCGAAAGACTTAAGGCGTCGGGGGACCCGCTGGCTATCGATCCGAGGTTCTGAGAGTGGGATCTGCACCAGTAAAATCGCGAAACCCTCGGCCTTCGCGGTGGAATGTTTCACAGGCGTGAACTCACCATTGGTCTGTTTCATGATGATCCGCAGGTGGGCTATAGCTTGCCCTGGGCATTGTCGAGGTTGTCCCAGAAACTGCCCGGATTGCCATGGTAGAACTGCAGCGACGATGGCTTGGCGTGACCATCCAGATAGACCCAGTTGACCACAGCATCAAGCGACGGACTTCGGCCGGGCTCAGCCCAACTCGTACGCGTCGGATCGCCGCCTAACGTGATGCCGTTGTTGTTAAGGTGCCGGAACGAAAGCATGTTCGTCCAGTCGGTCATAATGCCCATGCGCCAGGCCGCGACATCCGCGAACATCTGAAACTCCAGCGGCCGTGCCACCTTGGTAGTCTGTGCTCCCTTGTACCAACTGTGCGGGCCCCAGTAGGGAGTACCCGCCATGAACTGTTGCGGGGCGTAGGACACCGGATAATCGCTAAAGGAATATTGGACGCGTGCAGTACTGCCCCAGCGATCGGGCGTCACGTCGATCGAATCAGACGGACAGCGGTAGGCTGATACCTTGTTGCGTGCCGGGTCGCCAAACACGAATTCCTTGGCACCGACATAGGTCGCGATGGTGGTGGTCCAGTTGAGCGGCCCGTTGGGCTTGTCATTGCCCAGCGAGTTCCAACTGGGCAGCCATTCTCGCGCGTCCTGGCCATACGCCAAGGATCCCAGCCCGATCTGCCGCAAGTTGGAAAGACAGATGACCTGCCGGGCACTTTCCCTCGCCTGCCTTAGCGCCGGCAAAAGTATGGCGATGAGTAACGCCATGATGGCAATGACCACCAGGAGTTCCACCAGGGTAAATCCTGCTTTCCTGTGTTTCTTGGTAGAGTTTTTCATAGTCACCTGCTGCACCAGACACGCCGGGGTGAGCCGAAAGCGACGCGTCGCGGTCAGGCGGCGCATCGCCAGGAGAAACAAACGTTCACGCCTGCTCGCGCCGCCCCCGGAAGTTGCCGCGGCCAAGCATCAGCAACCCGCCAGCCGCGAGTAGTGCCAGCGACGCGGGCTCGGGGATGACGGTCAACACCACGTCATTGCCGGTGCTGCCGTCCGGACCCAGATAGCTGATCTGGAAACCAGTGCTTGCGACCGTGAAGGACGAACCTTCGCTCAGATCGGTCGACACGCCGTTGAGCTTCTTAAACACGCCTGAGATGGCGCCCACATCGATCTTGTTGATCAGCACGAACTGCTGTCCGAGCAATGGTGTGTAGCCAAGATTGATTGCCAGGTCCGCGCCATCGACACCAGCCGAGAGGGTCAGATTGCCCGCGAGGACGACCTGATCGTACTCGGTCGCTACCGTCGCACCGTTGAGCTGCACGGCGAAGATGCTGCCGTTGCCCAGCGTCAGGTGGTTCGACGCGC
>JBGSTK010000158.1:0-27765 GCA_041736565.1 Phycisphaeraceae bacterium
GTCGTCGTATCACCACTGCGTATCCGCTTCTGCCAGAAAATATGCGTCCGCGACCGCCGCTCACTACCCGTCCGAAACGCCAACGGCACAAACCCCATCGCCTCCCAGAACCGATTGGCCTCAATATCCTGCGCACACCAGCAACAGTAGAGCTTGCACCCCCACGCACTCCGCTCAAACTGTGTCTTGAGTAACATCGCCGCCACCAGCGACCGCCGATACGCCTGCTCTATGTTGATCTGATAGATAATCCCCACATCATCGCGCTTAAAGTATTGATCGTTACCGATCAGATACCCCGCCAACTGGCCCGTGCCCGGAACAATCGCCACGAGCACATGCCCCGCGCGAATCTTGCCCTCCAGCGTCGCCAGATGCAGAAACCCCACCTGTTTGGTATGCCGCTTCTGCAGCGCATCGATCCTCGGCAGGTCCGCCTGCGTCCCGGGCCGAACCACAATACCAATCCTCGCCTCACACACCATCACCAGCGCCTGGTGACTGCCACCATGTACAACGAGTTGCGACATTACAAGTCTCCACGGAAGAATGACACAGAAGAATGATCCAAACGCGCGAGCACAGCTTCCTGTACTCGCACGAATTTGAGATTTACAAACACGCTCGATCGTTTAAGCCGCCTTCTTCAGGCCTGCCTTCGCCCCCACGCCGCCGATCTGCAGGTTGGCGGACTCCGGCATGCTGATCGGGCCAGTCTCACCCTTGAGTGTCACCCACGCAGCACACAACCAGACCCGCGCACCAGGCGCTGCGTCGTGGAACGTCACCTCGTAGGTGTACTTGCTGGCGGCGCCTTCAAACTGCCAGAGCAACGGGTCGGTGGGATAATCCTCGCCCACGAAACTATAAACCCAAGCCCCGATGGCGCCTTTAACCTTGCTTCGCTTCCTGGCCGAAGTAGGGTCGTAGATACACAGAGTCACGGTCCGGCCCATGACCCCTTCAATCCTCATCGACGGTGCCACCGTCGGCCGACCAACGGGCGTCGACTCACGATCACGAATGGAAATTTCCAGCAGTCCCCGCTTCTCGTTGGTCATCATCGGCGAGGCCTGCAAAATGGCCACCATCGCTCGGGTGGCTTCGATCAACGCCGTTTTCTTGACGTTCTTGTCCTCGATAAACGGGTTGCTCCGTGTCAACGGGTCCTGGGCCAGACCGTAGGCACTGGCAAACGCCGACTGCGCATCGTCGTAAGCGTTCGCCTGCGGGGCCGAAACTCCGTAGTACTCCGGCGCCGCTAACAACTTGACTGACAGATTCTTCGTCCAGGCCAACAAGTCCGCTTCACGTGAAGGCAGATAGTTCTTGTTGCTCATGTAACACGCTCCCGCGGAATTTTCCGCGTTCGGGGTTTTGAAACGCCCGCTTCGCGAAACACTCGTGAAATCACAGGCGTTCCATCCCTGACAATCGTCCCGCCTCGTGAACGACTTAAACCAAAATTCAAAAATTTCGTTCAACTCGTCAAAATCGTGCCCATCGTCGCAATCGCCCCCCTTTACTTTCTTCTCGCTCTCCCCTCGCCCCGCAAACCCCCGACCAAAATCGCCAATACCGTTGCGGAACTACGTTAAGTCTCGAAAGAATATGGAATTCCGTATGACTTAGAGGGAAGTCGCTAAGGGTCTTACGGACGCCGGTACGAGTTCTATGGACGCCGGTAGAAGCTCTATGGACGCCGCTAGAAGCTCTATGGACGCCGCTAGAAGCTCTACGGACGCCGGTAGAAGCTCTACGGACGCCGGTAGAAGTCTTAGGGAAGCCACTAAGGTCTCGAAGGAAGCCCGGTGAAGGATGCAAGCCACCGCACACGCCCCCCCGGGGCAAAGCCACCCGCCCGATAACCGAACCAACCCAACCCCCCGTTGCAGCAGGTCGCAGCATGAGTGGCAGACCCTGCGCGGCCGTCAGGGCGATGCGACTTGGCGCGGCGATGGATGCAACGGAGAATAGGTCCATGCCTACCCTTTCCACTTGGCGTTGGTCCGCCGCCTTGGCGGTCGGTGTCTTGTCGGTTGCCACCCTTGCCATCGCGGCCCCGCCGCCACGGTTGGAATACCAGAAGATCAAGACCGCTGAGGAATACAAGGCCGCTGTCGAGCAGGTTCTTTCAAAGGCGACCCTCCCGGCCGCCATTCACTCGAGGGTTTTTCCGCCGACCGATGTGCTGGGCCCCGTTGCAGAAGTGGCGCATATCGAGCTGCTGTCGGCGGACAAGCCGCTGCTGCGGGCCTTTGCCGCAGCTCAGTTTGCCGCCCAGGACAAACCGTCGGAGAGCGCCACCACGGCCATGCTGGCGCGACTCGTTGTCGAAGACAACGACGCGACGACCGAGTACCTCGTCACCGCACTGGGCAAGGCTGATCCCAAGATCGCCCCGGCGCTGCTGGCGCAGCTTGCGGAGATCAACAAGGCCAGGCACCCGCACTCGCAGCGTGTGCCGGCCATCATTGAGATTTTGGGCCACCTTCGTGCTGCCGATGCCGTCGAGCCCCTGATGAAGTTGGCCCCGTACTTTTGGGCACAACCAGTGATCGAGGCTCTGGGTCGAATCGGCGACGCCCGCGCCATCGAGCCGATTGCCGCCCACCTCAAGAAACGTGATAGCGAGCGTCGCAATGCCGCAGTGGTGGCGTTGAGCCGCATCGGTGGCGACGCAGCAGCACAGCTGGTGCTGGATTTCCTCTCGGCCCAGGAGGGCCACGTTGACGAGTTGGTGGTCGTTGAACTGGCGAAGTGGAAGGAGCCGCGACTTCTGGATTTTATGCGAAAGGTGCTCAAGGAGCACAGCGCCCCCGCCGCCCGCGCAGCCGCGGCACGGTGGGTTGGCTTGATGAAGTTGCACACTGAAATACCGGGGCTGATCCAGGCACTCAAGGATGAATACCCCGAAGTGTGTATGGGGGCGGCGGTGTCGCTCTACGCCATGGGGCAATCGGGCCGGGCACTAAATGAAGTCAGCGACATGCTGACCCGACGCGGCGGCCTCCCGCACAAGTATGATGAGGCGGTGGCGGCGCTGGTGGCGATGGGGCCGACTGTCGTGCCGCAATTGGTCGCGACGATACGCGACCCGGGCATTGAATACGGCATAAAGAGCTACTACGCCGAGGCGCTGGGCAAACTCGGCGAGTCCGGCGAGGAAGCGGCTGTCGCCATGGCCCGCGATCTTGTACCTCAGGTACGCGTCAATGCTTTGGAGGCCCTACGGGCCTCAGGCAATGCCAACCACCTGCCAATATTCCAACGCGCCGTGGAGCACGATCCCACACCCTCGGTGCGGAGCGCTGCCGTGGTGCGACTTCAAGACTTCGGCTGGCCGGGCTATCGCATCATGCTGGCGCTCATCGCCAAGCCCGGCCCGCAGGCCGAACGAACTCGCGTGGCCGCAGCCAATGGCTTGCATTTCCTCACGACGCTGCCGGATGCAGCCGTGGCACTTGAGAAGGCCCTAAGCGACCCTTCCCCGCTGGTGCGGCGAGAGGCTGCCCTATCGCTGGTAGGTTTTCCGCGTGCCACGACTCTCCCGGCCCTGGAAGCCGCCGCCGCCCGCGAGCGAGATACGGACGTTATCCCGGCCCTCAGGCGTGCCGTCGAGCAGGTGCGCCAGCGAAAGCAGATTCCGTGATGGATCTTCGATGATCCGGGCAACACCCAGAGAAGATGTGATGTTCCGATAGCGGGAACTTGACGCAACCCCATTCAGCGACGTATATCACTGACATGCCGCCTCCAAAATATTCTCAAAGAGGCTACCAACGGCGTCCGCGCCAAGGTCAGGTTGGTGCGTTTCGTATCATTCTGGTGATGATCTGTGTAGCCCTCACAGTCGTGTTCTTTGCGCTGGGCTTCAACATGGGGTTGCATGCGAACGTAGATAATCCGACCGCTGCTGCGTTCGTGTACGGGGCAGCTTCAGCCTTCATTCCGCTCTGTTTGACTCTCGCGCTATTCGTGACTCGAACGTTCTAGCTAGTGCGCCTTACCCCACCGCTTGCGGCGAGAGGCGGGCGTCGATGACCTGTTGAGTCGCCGCAAGGGCGATGCGGGACGCCTCCAGTCCGTCGAAGCCGCTGGGCAGCGATCCGAGGTCGTTGTGACGCACAGCCTGCTCGAAGGCTTCGTACATGCCGAGGAAATTCTTTTCGCCAGCAAACTGCAGGGCTGTGGTGCCTGCGGCGTTACGCAGCTCGAACACCTTGCCGCCGCGGTCATAGCGGATGACACCCTCCGTGCCGATGATGTCGTAGGTGAAGAGGCTGATCGGCTCCTTGGCGGTGTGGCAGTAGCTGTAGCTGATCTCGACGGTGGTGTGAGCGCCGCAGGCGTGGTCCATGTGCAGGTACACGTGGTCGGCGGCTTCGAAGTCATCGGCCCAGGCGCCCGTCGCATACTGCCGCACGACCTGACTGCCCAACCAGAAGCGCGCCAGGTCGATCTGATGGACGCCGCAGTCAACCATGGGCCCGCCTTCGAGCATGCGGCCGACCCGCCGGGCGTTATCGACGCGCTTGCCTTGGGCGTCGAGTTGATATTTGCCGTGGTTGTTCCAGTTGTAGATGAGGCGCAGCGAACGGGGCTTGCCGATGGCGCCCTGAGCGATGAGATTGCGAATGGTCTGCGAGACGCTGCTGAAGCGATAGTCGAAGCCGACGGCGAGAATCTTGCCCGCCTTTTGCATCGCATCGATCATGCGCTGGCCGTCAGCTTCGCTCGTTGCCAGCGGCTTTTCGACCAGCACGGGTAGGCCGTGCTGTGCTGCTGCCAGCACGTTCTCACAGTGATATGGCGCGGGCGAAGTGATGGTCACTGCGTCGAGGCCGGAGTCGATAAACGCGTTGACATTAGTGAACTGCCCGGCAACGTTGAACTTCCCGCCCATGGCGGTCACAGCGTGAGCGACGGGGTCAAACAGCGCCACAACCTGAAGGCCCGGCGTGCGAAGGATGGCGGGCATGTGGCCATAATCAGCCACGGTGCCGCAGCCCATCAAACCAAGGCGGATATCACTCACGAGTAAGTCCTTTCAAGCACGGGTAAGCCGGGGAAATCCGGACAGGTGGTGTAACCATGCGATGATAGCACGACGCGAGGTTGCGGCCCGCGAGCCTGTGCCCTCGGGCCGATGTCATAAGATGACGGGCATGTCGATCGCAGAATCTGATGTTGCCGCCGTGGACCTCACCGCCGATGCGCCTTGGGAGTACCGGGCGATTGTGGAGCAGCAGCCGCGCCCGTGGCGTGGGACCATGGCTGAGGCGCTGGCGGGCCTGGTGGGTGAGACTCGTCCCGTGCCCTGGCCCAGCACCTGGGAAGCATGGGGCATGGCGCAGCGAAATACCGATGCCGCCAAGTGTGTGCCCGATGCGGCGACGCTGGCGACGATGCCGCAGGAGTTGACGCTAGCCGACACGCCGCTGCAACGTCACCTGCTCCATCCCGATGATCGCAATGTCATCGACCTCACGCAGACTTTCGGCCTACCCCGCAACGGTCACACAGCCTACCTATTTGCGAAGCTGGAGCTTGATCACGCCGCCACGTTGCGGCTGCATCTTGGTTGTGATTACTGGATGGCGTGGTGGCTCGATGGTCGGCCACTCGTGGACAATCTGGAGCGCGGCAATTTGGCGGGGTTGCTGGCGCGGGCCACGCCGGTGGACGTCACGCTCGAAGCCGGGCCGCATGTCCTGGTGGTGCGTGCCCTCAGCGGCAACGGAGGCTGGGCCATCGCGGGAGAGATCGAGGAAATCGTGAAGCCCGCGCCCGTTGATGTGCCGACGTTTGCCATCGAGGCGCGGCGATGTTTCGACGTGGCCGACCCGAGTCAATTCGCAGCCTTGACGTACGTCGCCGACGACTCAACGCGCGGGCTTATCAACGATCAACCCGTGCCGCTGCCGATGGCGGGCGTGCGTTACGAGGCAGTTGCAGACATTTCGCCGCGTCTGCTCCGTGCGGGGACCAACACCATCAGTCGACGGTGGGATGAAGCGACTTCGCACGGCGGGGCGCAGGTGATGGGGCTGCGTCACTTCGCTGCTAGCGGCACGTGTCACCGCATCACGCCACGCGGCATGATTCTGGGCTATTCACCGCAGGCCGCCGCCATTCAGTCGGGGCCGGTGCTGACGGATATTGATGTCGATGCTGTCGCCATCAACTGCCGCACGAATTTTTCGGTAGCGACGACGCTGCGGATCGCGGGCGGGGAGATTGAATCACCACGCGGAATATTCCATCGCTGGCAGGTGCGGGATCTCAAACCCGGCACGGCCTACGACTACAGCGTGACACCCCACGGCGCAGCGGCAGCGGTCACGGCGGGTGCGGCAGCGACGCGAACCGGTCAAGTGCGCACCTTGCCCATCGGACAGCAACGCGTCTCACTGGCGATCTGTGCCGATGCTGGCCCGTTGCCAGAAACCTGGGGCAGACACGCGGCCATCATCCTCGCCAAGCATCCTCACGCGATGGCGTTTGTCGGCGACATGGTCAACGCGGGCAGGAACGATGCAGCCTGGGATCATGATTTTCTGGGGCCCGCTCGGGACGTGCTCGCTCAGCTTCCGTGCTACACGGTGCTGGGCAATCACGATGAAGACAGTCCGCTGCATCCGCTGCTTCTGCAACCCGCTGATCGGGACCGCCACTGGAGCAAGCATCTGGGACCTGCCTTGCTCATCGGCATCGACGGTGCGGATGACTGGACGGAGCAAGGCCCGAGTTGGCGTTGGCTCGATGAGGTACTGGCGTCATGCGATGCACCATTTGTGTTTGTGCTTAACCACTATCCAGCGTGGTCATCGGGGCCTCACCTTCGCGTCGATGACCAGGGCGGCATCGTCGAAGCTGTGTGCCGCACGAGTCGGCAGATCATCGTGCCACTGCTGCAGCATCACGGCGTCACAGCGATGTTCTCGGGCCACGACCATCTCTACGAGCGCAGCCTTCCGCCGCACGGTGATCGGCTTGGGGGGGGGCCGGGGCCGGGGCCGACGACCTGCATCGTCACAGGCGGGGCGGGTGCTTATCTCTACGAGCGTGGTGCCCGCGCGGGACAGAACCCACACGCCCAGGCTTACGCCAGCGTGCATCATCACGTGCTGCTGGATATCACCGCCGAGGCCTGCGCGATGCGCGTCTGCAGCATCGACGGCGATATCCTCGACCAACACCAGTGGCACCCGCGGCAAATCGCCGCGCGGTGAGGCGACCACTCAATATGTGTTCCGCTGCTGCTGCAGGGCCTCGAACTCTTCACGCATGGCGGGCGCGTTGGACTCTGACGGAGCGCCCAGACTCTTGTTGCGGTCGAACTCCAACTGGTAGCTGTACTCCACGGAGCGGGCCTTGTCGCCCGAAGCATTGGCTGCGACTTCAAGATCCCAGCGGAGGATGTTCTTGGGCTTCTCGAGGCGGACATACAGCGCATCAGCGCTCAAGGGGTCGGACATCTTGCCCGTCGTCACACGCACCTCGTTGGTCATGCCAGCGTAGGGCATGCGATCCTTGACCCGCACTGCTGCTGCCTGGTCCTTGAAGTTCTCGACGGTCAGCCGGTAGGTAGCGCTCATGATCTGGTTGCCGCCCTGGGTGGACTGATCCCGCTCGACAAGCTCACGTGAGGTGCGAAGTTGCGGGTCAGCACCGAAGCCGATGACAAAGGTCTGGCCTCGCGCCACGGTGGGCAGTTCCATGCGGCCTACGAAGCGACCATCGAGATAGACCCCCGCCTGTCCGCCCAGCAGATCGCGCTGCGTGGCGTTGACCAGTTCCGCTTCGCGATACACATGGGGCGAAAGAACCGGCGTGGCTACGTAGTAAAAGGTGCTGTCCACCTGCGTGCGAATGATGCGGACCATCTGTTGATCAGAGCGGCTGGCCAGCGACACAGGATTGGCCAATTCGTAGCTGAGGCTCGGGCCCGCGGTTTCGGCACCGCTCTGGCGAATGCTGTGAAGCGCATCCTTGGCGACGGTCAATTCCAGAAGCTGCATGTCGTTGCCGAATTTGTTGACATCCCAGTTGGCGCGATTAAAGCCTTCGTTGTCCACGGCATTGGCGTTGGCGCTGATGGCAAGTCTTTGACCACCGATCAGTTGCTTGTAACGGCTGACCTTTTCTTCCTCGCTCTTTGGCCCGGAGGGTTGCGGCGGCTGAGGCGCTGCCAGTGCCACGTGAAACGCAGACAGGCCGGGCACCGCTGCACTCAAGGCGGGCGTGGCCGTCGAAAGCGAGAGCTTGACGTTGTTCCAATCCTCGCCACTCATCTGCTGGATCACTGCGTCGTACTCGAGCACGACGTGGCCGGCCTGGGTGTTGCCGCGGAAGTTGTAGGCCGGCGACCAGCCGCAGGCGTTAACCAGGTAAGAGAGCCGAAGGGTCTGAGGACCAGCCGCGGTCTTCTCGACGAACACCACCGCTTCATGAATGACGTTGGATGATCCGGCAGTCAGTTCCGTGCGCTGGCGACGCAGCAAAGCGATCTGCTCATTGAGTTCACGCTCTTCGATACGCAGCCGCTGACCTGTTTCGACCAGTTCGGAACGTTTGCTCATCGAATATTCGGTGATGGCTTTGAGCGTCTCGGCATTGAGCACGCCCTGCGCCAGTTCGATCTTGGAGGTGGGAACGACAAAGCCATCGAGACCATTGAGGAAGGCCTCCGACTTGCCGACCAGTTGCCGTCGCTCCTGATTGAGCGCCAGTCGATCAGCCAATTCCTGCAACTGGGCATCGAGCTTGCGGACCTGCTCCAGTGGCTCTTGCCCGACCGCGCGCTGACGATAGCGGACAGCACGTACCTCGGTGCCCGCTGAACCCTCAGCGAACAGCGACTCCCCCGCCACCCGTGCAGGCAGATCGCTGACGACTAGTTCGCGAGGGCCCACGGCGCCATCGAGCTTAATCTGGCGCGTCACCTGCGCCTGACCGCGATAGAGCGTCACCTCGACGATGGGCCCGGTGGCAGCCTCGGGGGCAGCGACAGAGGGCTGCGCCAGGAGAATTAACGACAGGCAAAAGAGGCTCGACGTCAGCCAGCTACGGTGGGTCAACATGGCAGGGAACTCCCAATAGGTTTTGGTCATTATGACATCTGACGCGTGGCCTGCTCGAAAGTTCCCCCAAATTCGCACGCATGGTGGGCCTGAGTGTGGCACGGCTTTTCGCACCAGCAGCGCGTTGGCTGGGGGAGATCCGGGGGCGCGGGGTTCCGGGGGCGCGGGGTTCCGGCGGTGCGGGGGTGCGGGAGGGGGTGGGACCATGCTGCGACGTGCTGCAACTGGCAGTTGAGTCAATTTGGTTATCGGGCTGGTGGCTTTGCCGAGCGTGTGCGGTACCTTGCATCCTTCACCGGCGTTCCTTCGAGACCTTAGCGGCTTCCCCGAAGGCCGTTTTGTCTTCCTTCACGACAATTTAGTCTTCGTTCTTGGCAGTTTAGTCTTCTTTCTTAGCGCCTGAGTCTTCTTTCTTAGCGCGCGAGTCTTCTTTCTTAGCGTCAGAGTCTTCTTTCTTAGCGCGCGAGTCTTCTTTCTTGGCGCGCGAGTCTTCTTTCTTGGCGCGCGAGTCTTCTTTCTTGGCGCGCGAGTCTTCTTTCCTGGCGCGCGAGTCTTCTTTCCTGGCGCGCGAGTCTTCATTCCTGGCGCGCGAGTCTTCATTCTTGGCGCGCGAGTCTTCATTCTTGGCGCGCGAGTCTTCATTCTTGGCGCGCGAGTCTTCTTTCTTGGCACCTGAGTCTTCCGTCCAGACCGTATGGAATTCCTGATTCTTTCGAGACTTAACGGAATTCCGCGACGGGTTTGGTGGTTTTGGTCGCGGGTTTGCGGGGCGAAGGGAGAGCGAGAAGGGAGCAAAAGGGGGCGATTGCGACGATGGGCACGATTTTGACGAGTTGAACGAATTTTTTGAATTTTGGTTTAAGTCGTTCACGAGGCGGGACGATTGTCAGGGATGGAACGCCTGTGATTTCACGAGTGTTTCGCGAAGCGGGCGTTTCAAAACCCCGAACGCGGAAAATTCCGCGGGAGCGTGTGACATGAACAACAAGTACTATCTGCCTTCACGTGAAGCGGACTTGTTGACCTGGACCAAGAACTTGTCGACCAAGTTGTTGGCGTCGCCGGAGTACTTTGGGCTTGTTGTCCAACAGGCCAACGATTACGACGAGGTGCAGTCGGCGTTTGCCAGCGCCTACACCATCGCCCAGGACCCCGGTTCGCGGATCAAAGCGAATATCAAGGTCAAGAACCAGAAGAAGGAAGCCTTGATCGCAGCCACCCGGCCGCTGGTGGCCATCTTGCAGGCCTCGCCAATGATGACCGACGAGAAGCGGGACTTGCTGGCAATCCCTATCCGTGATCGAGAGCCTACGCCCGTGAATCCGCCGACGGTGGCACCGGCCACGACGATTCAGAAGGTCACCGGTCAGACCGTGACGATGACCATCTTCGATCCCACCTCCAGCACCAAGCGTAAGAAACTTCCGGACACCATCGGTGCATGGGTTTACAGCTTCGTGGGCGAGGATTATCCCACTGACCCGTTGCTCTGGGAGTTTCACGGCCTGGCCAGCAAATACACCTACGATGTGACCTTCCACAGCGCGCCATCGGGTTCACGTGTCTGGGTGTGCGCTGCGTGGGTGACACTCAAGGGTGAGACTGGCCCGGTCAGCCTGCCGATCGCCACGAATGTGGTCGGCGGCATGGTGGGGCAGACAAAGCTGAAGAAGGCGGCGTAAACGTTTGATCGTGTTTGTCAATATCAAATGCGTGCGAGTACGGGAAGCTGTGCTCGCGCGTTTGGATCAATCTTCTGTTTCATTCTTCCGTGGAGACTTGTAATGTCGCAACTCGTTGTGAATCGTGGTAGTCAGGGTCAGAACGTGCGTGTGATCGGCAGCGATGAAGGCAGGCAACTGCTGGATGCGGCGTGAGGGGGGTTGTTGGGGAGGGGTGATTGTCGTCGGGACGTTGAGTTTGTCCGCTTACTTTGAGCGCGGCTCGTCAGCGGTGGTTGTCCGCTTATTTCGTGCGCGGGGCCAACCATTGATGAAGTACCGCCACCCCAACTCTCCCCCGCGAGGTGCGGGAGAGGGCCCCCCCCGAGGGGGGGGTGATTGTTGATGCGGGGTTTGCGTTTGAGGGGCTTATTGGCCCATGGGGTCGAGCGGGTTGACTGCGTTGGCGGGCTGGATGGCGATCAATTCCACATCGAAGATGAGGGTGGCATCGGGGGGGATGGTGCGGCCACCACCGCGGGGGCCGTAGGCCAGGTCGCTGGGGATGAAGAGTTGGAACTTGGCGCCGGGCTTCATGAGTTGCAGGGCCTCGGTCCAGCCGGGGATGACTTCGTTGACAGCGAATGTTGCGGGTTCGCCACGCTTGTAGGAGCTGTCGAACTCGGTGCCATCGAGCAGGCGGCCGCTGTAGTGAACGGTGACGGTATCGGTCGCGGAGGGGCTGGCGCCTTGGCCTTCTTTTTCGATCTTGTATTGCAGGCCACTGGCGGTGGTCTTGATGCCTTCCTTAGCGCCGTTCTCGGTAAGGAAGGTCGCACCGGCGGTCTTGTTCTTTTCGCTTTGGGCTTTCATGTACTCGGTCCGCTTGGCGATGACGAGGGCCTGCATCTCCTGCATGGCGGCTTGGATTTCCTCAGCGGTCAGCACCGGCTCCTTGCCGGTCAGGCCATCACGCAGACCACGAAGCATTATTTCCGGATCGACATCCACGAACTGATCGGCGAGGTTGTTGCCGATGTCGTGGCCGATGGCGTAGGAGACTTTTTCGCGGACGCTGGTTAAGCCGTGGGTGGGTGCTGGCGGGGGGACGGGGGCTGGTGTTGTTGCGGGATCGACTGCGGGTTGCAGTCCGGGGGCGGGGGCGGGGGCGGGGGCCTTTGCGGGATCGGTCGTCGCGGGTGAAGCTTCAGGCTGTGGGGCGGCTTCGGGGGCCTGTTGAGCCCAGATCACGGCCACGAACATAAGGGACGCTGCAAGAAGAGCAGATACAACAAACTTCATGGAAAACTCCGAGGTTAGGTAGCGATGTTGGTTGCGAAGGCGGGATTGTACAGCGCCCGGGGGGTTTGGTGGGACCGCGACCGGCAGGACGCACGCCTTGGTCGGTCGAGGTCGTCAAGGCGGCGGGGGGGCGGTGGGGGGGCGGTGGGGGGATCAGTTGGCCTTGTTAGTAGTGGCGGGTGCCGGGGGTGCCGGGGGTGCAGTTGCGCCATTCGGTGCGTTGGGTGCAGTTGGGCCATTCGGTGCGTTGGGTGCAGTTGGGCCAGTGGGGATTGAGGGCGGTGTTTCTCCCTCGATGGTTTCGGGCCGTTGTTGCGGTGCCATCTCCTGTACGCGACGGATCGCAGCGGGCAGTTCGTTTTCCTGGAGCGTAAGCTCGCCATCGATGGCGCCCTTGGTCCACAACGAGTGCAGCGCGCTGACCACTCTGCTGTAGGACAGATCAAACCCGGGTGTGGCTTCGAACTCGGTTGTCTGATGGGCGAGCAGCCGGACGAAGTTAGCGACGTACGGCGCGATGTCCTGCGTCATGGCGTTTGGCTGCCCGAAGGGTTGGTAGAAGACCGTCGTGGGCTGACCCGGCGCGCCGGTGCGAACCATCAGGTGGTTGTCCCAGGTCTGCGAAAGCATCGAAGGTTTGAACGCGGTGCCGGGATCGAAGATGACGATCTTGGGGAAGCCGACCTGACTGATGTAGATCAGCGGGCGTTGCGAGGGCACCAGGTCGAGCATGAACTTGAAGTCGCTCTTCTGGCCGATGGGCAAACGCTGAATCATCGGATCGCTATTGCGTGACAGCGATTCATAGGCGGCAATGCGAACGTCGGCATCGGGATCATCCAGCAGCCCCTGCAGAGCACTGGCACCGCGGATGCTGCGCGGCAGATTCACCAGCATCTGTGCGACCCGTCTGCGCGTTGCAGCGTCGCCAGTTTTGGCCAGAGGGATCAAGGCATCGGTGGTCTGTTCATCCTCGAGTCGGGCACCAGCTTCGAGTGCTGCGAGACGCACGAGCAGGTCTTCATCGCGATAGAGCTTGCGCAACACAGGCAGGGTGGTCTTGCCCAGTGCGACCCAGGTCTGGCTGATGTCGTCGGTAAGTTGGGGTTCAAGCCGCAGTGTCTGAGCGAGTGACAGGGCTTTTTGAGCTTCGAACCCGGGTGATCGCTGGAGGAACAACCTGGAGATTAAGGCGAGCAGTTCATCGGCGCGGCCGACGAACCGCTTGGGAATATTGATGCGGATGATCTGGTCGGTCTTGGGCTCGGCGGTGTCGGCCTTGTCGCCGGGCGCGCCGGGGAATCGCTCGTTGATGCGATCGGCAATCAGGCGGCTACGCTGCCAACTGGGCTGATTGAGCACCAGCTCGATGACGCGGTCATCCACCGCCATGCCGCCCGAAAGAATCACCGCCTGTCGCTGAAGTTCGATTCGGCGTGTTTGGGGACCTTCCGTCCCCAGGGGGTCGACGTAGAGATAGCCGTCGGCTTTGGCCAGTGTGCGGGTAAACCGCATTTCTTCGTTGGCGCCGTCGATACCCAGTTCGGGGGGATAGAGCAGCTTGCCGCCTTGGAGGCTGGTGGATTGCGTGTCGATGGCTGTGACCAGTAGGTCGAAGCGTGTGCCCTTGACCGCGCCGGGGGGGATGAGGCCGTCGATGCGGACGACGGTGGTGTCGTTGCTGGCGATGAGCCTCTCGGGCGTGATGCCGGCCAACCCCTGTCGTGCACTGCCCACACCGTATCGGCGCATGGTGTTGATGATCCATTGCCTGAGATAGGCTGGAACTTCCGCTGAGCCGGTGCCATCGAGGCCGATGACAAAGCCGTAGCCGCTGACGGGCAACTGATCAAAGCCTCGCAGGCTGGCGACTGAGCCCACGGTGTTATGGAGATAGGCTGGGCCGGTGTAGGTGGGAAGCGGTGCGACGGCGACGGGCTTTTTCTTTTCCTGCGTGCCACAGCCGACGAGAACCAACAGGCAGAGCACCATCACAGGCAATACGACGGGGAAACGAAGGGGCAATGTCATAGGGGAGGTCCGGCTGGGAGGAATTTGAGGACCCCAGGGATCGGGGCACTCGGTCAAACCAGTTTAACGAACTGACACGATTGCAGGGCGGGTCACCAACGGCGTGCAATCTGTGCAATCTCTGCGATCTGCAATCAGTGCAATCGCCCCCTGACGCTCTTAGTGGTGTGCCTCTTCCTTCACAGCATTACGGTTCCACGCGGGCACTTCCACCTCGTAAGGCCCGGGGCCCATCAGGCGGCATTGGCACGACAGCCGACTGTTAACCTGCAACGCGGGGGCTTCTTCCACTCGGTCGAGTTCCTCGTCCTCCGGCTCGGGCAATTGGTCTTCACCGCCATTGATGTAAACGTGGCAGGTTGAGCAGGCGCTCACACCACCGCAGGCGTGTTCGATGTCGATGCCAGCGTCCAGCGCTGCGCCGAGAATCGAGTCACCCTTGCGGCCCATGACGATCAATTCACGATCAGTCTTGCCCGTCAAGGCCTCAGGATCCTGAAGTTTGAACTTGATTTGGATGCTGGGCGTCTCTTCCAACGCCGTGGGTCGCTTTACGCTCATACCAGGTCCTCGGGGGTCACTGATGCCAAGCCGGTCAACCGTGCGTGAGCCGACCGTCGCTCAACAGTTGCCTGAATCTTAGGCCTCTTCCTTGTCTGCCACGGTCGTGGGGTCAGGCCGATAGACTCGCGTCTCCAATGCCCAGACCTTTTCGGTAAATGCGCCGCCCAGTTCAGTCATCTTCGACAAATCGCCCCGCGCGAGGATGGCCATGTGGGTTTTGGCGTCCAGATTGTCCAGCAGGCTGATAAAAATAGCCTCGGGCGTGGCGGGAATTTTTAAAGCACCGAACTCCGGCTTGCCGTGGTGGGACAACAGCACGTGGTGGAGCACCCGCAACAGAGCATCGGGAATCTTGTGGCCCTCCCTGGCACATTGGCCTGCCTTATCGTGAAGGCAGAGCACGCCCAGAGCCTGATGCCCCAGAAGTTGGCCATCGTCGGTGTAGCAGAAGCCCGTCTCCCATCCCAACTCCGCGCACTTGCCCAGATCGTGGAGGAACAGGCCCATCGTGATGACATCGGAGTTGAGTTCCGGGTACAGGGGGCACATGGCCTCGGCGAGCGTCAGGAGGTTGTGCGTGTGTTCCAGCAACCCGCCGATGTAGGCGTGATGGAGCGTCTGTGCCGCCGGGGCCTGCCGGAACTTTTCCATCAACGGCTCGTCGGCGAGATACGCTTCGGCGAGACATTTGAGGTTGGGATTGCGGAGGTCGTGAAGGATCGCCACCACCTCGGCATACATCTGCTCGACATCGCGCTGCGTGCGTGGCAACAGTTCCATCAACTCCGCCGAGGTGGGCTTCACCACGCGGATTTGCTGAATGATGATCTGCATCTCGCCCTGGTACGGCTGGGTCTGGCCCTCGATGTAGGCAAATCCATCGCTGGGCAGCGCGTTAAAAAGTTCTTCGCTGGCGTTCCACATCCGCCCGGGGACCTTGGCTGAGCGGTCGCCGATGAGGCATTTGATGAACGGTTTACCGCCCTTGGTCTGCCCCAACTGGCAGTTGATGAGACAGAAGGTCCCCTCGACGAGCTGGTTGGGTTGCAGATCGCAGATGGGAACGCGTTTGGATGCAGTGCCGACGGCGGAAAAAAGCTTGTTGACCATTTGCCAATCGTAGCACAACGCGGCTTGGCGAGGCGTTAGCGGAGGCGATGGCTGAGGTGTCTGTCAGGGCTGGGCGTAACCTTGCGGATGGCTGCGGAACCAGCGCCAGGCAGTCTCGATGACTTCGTCGATGTCCGTATGCTTGGCTTCCCAGCCGAGTTCGCTCTTGATCTTGCTCGCGTTGGCGTAGAGCATGGGCGGGTCGCCCGGGCGGCGCGGGCCGACCTTGACGCGAATCTCCAGCCCCGTCACCCGCCGCGCCGCTTCGACGATCTCGCGCACGCTGTACCCCCGGCCAATGCCCAGGTTGTAGAACCGCTGATCCCCCGCAGCGAGTTTGCCCATCACCAGTATATGAGCATCCACCAAATCCTCGACGTGGATGTAGTCACGGATGCAGGTGCCATCAGGCGTCGGATAATCCTCGCCGAACATCGTCACCTCAGGCACTTTGCCCAGCGCTGCGTTAAGCAGCACGGGAATCAGATGCGTTTCAGGATGATGATCTTCGCCAATCGATCCATCGCTGGCCGAACCTGCGACATTGAAGTAGCGCAGCGCCGCAAAGGCGAAATCCTTGTTGGCTGCGGCATAGTCCTTGAGGATCATCTCCACCAACAGCTTCGAGCGGCCGTAGGGGTTGATCGGGTTCTGCGGCATCGTCTCGACAATGGGCATCTCCTTGGGCTCGCCGTAGGTGGCGCAGGTCGAGGAAAAGACCAGCCGTTTGACCCCCGCGGCATCCATGGCGCTGAGCAGGCTGATGGTGCCGCCGGTGTTGTTGTCGTAATAGGTCAGCGGCTGGGTGACGCTTTCACCCACATACGCCAGCGCGGCGAAGTGCATCACGCACTCCACGCTGTGATGGGTCATGGCGTTGGTGAGCGCCTCGGTTTGCCGCAGATCAAGATCCTCGAACGCGGCCTTGGCGTGCACGGCAGGGCGGTGGCCGCGGTAGAGGTTGTCCACGACCACGACCTTGTGGCCCGCTTCGATGAGTCGCTTAACCGCGTGGGAGCCGATGTACCCGGCACCGCCGGTGACCATAACGTTCATGGGATAGCCTTTCGGATGTCGAGACTGCACTTGCTTGAGGACGATAGATTATCAGCTTGCCGATGCTCAAGCGCTTGGATGAGGCCAATCGGCGATCATCTCCGCCGGATTTTCCAGACCCAGTGCAGGCTCGTAGAGCGGGGTGTCGGAAGCGACGATTCGACCGTCGGGCATGTGGTAATAATTTGTGCCGTGAGCATTCGGTAGCCGCCGTGGTGCTGATCGGGCCGCGTCTTCCTTGTGCTTGAGTTCAGCAGCATCAAAATCCCACCACGCGACGAGCATCGATTTCAGACGTGCCGCGTTGGCGTGCACATCGTGCGGTTGGTCCGTGGCCGCCAGCAGGTTCCGCTGCTCCAGTGGGTCAGCTTCGAGGTCGAACATCAGATCAGGTTCGACGCTGCGGAAGTGAACGTATTTGTAGCGGCCGTCTCGCACGATGGCGTGCTCGGTGCCGGCACCCCAACGTGGCAGCGGGTTAACGCAGAAGATCGGCCGGGCTGGCGCTGGTGCCTGTCCACGCAGCGTGGCAGTCAGGTCCACGCCGTCGAGATCATCCGGCGGCGTAATCCCCGCCAGACCGCAGAGCGTCGGATACAAATCCGCAAGACTCACGGCTGTCTCAATCCGCCTCGCTGGCAACTGGCCACTTCGATGCTCGGGCAACTGCACCATCCACGGCACACGTGCGGAGCCCTCATGCCAACTGTTTTTCCACCACATCCCATGTTCGCCCATCAACTCGCCATGGTCGGAGGCGTAAACCACAATCGTGTTTTCCAACAGGCCATCGCGCTGCAAGGTAGCTAACAGGTCGCCGATGATTTCATCGAGATAGCTGACATTGGCGAAGTAGCCGGCGCGGGCTTTTATCAACTCGTGCGGGCCGATGGCCTCGGTCTGAAAGCCTTTGGCCATGCCGCGGGTCATCGGGTGATCAGCGGTGTCGCCGGTTCGGCCAACCTTCGGTGGCGTCACACCGTCAGGCCAATAGCGGTCGAAGTGTCGTCGCGGTGAGGTGAGAGGAAAGTGCGGCCGACTGTACGAAGCGCAGAGAAACCAAGGCTGCTGGGGCTGGCGATGCCGATGCTCACGCAAGAATGCGATGCTCTCCCGGTTGATGACCTGTTCCTGCAGCAGGCTCTCGGGAATGGTCGTGATGCCGGCGTCCTGTGTACGGCTGCGCATCGCCATGCCGCCGCGATGTTTCATATGAATCGGGTCAGGCTGGTGACCGGCGTGGCCAGTCAAATCACCGTAGGGGCGACGCTCAAACCCCACGAACTGATGATTGCCGCCCAAGTGCATCTTGCCCACTAGACACGTGCTGTACCCAGCCTCGCGAAAACTCGACGCCATCGTCGGGCGGTTCGGGGCGATTTCCGATCCGTTGTCCCACCCGCCGCTGTGCATCGGCGACAAGCCAGTCAGCAGGCAGATGCGTGACGGTGTGCAGAGCGGAGTCTGGCAGTAGGTGGTGTGGAAGTTGACCGACGTCGATGCCAGTTGGTCAAAGGTGGGCGTAACCACCGGCTCGCCTTCCCGTGGATCGACATGACCAAAAGCGCGGAAACAGTGCTCATCCGAAAGTAGAAAAAGAACATTGGGTCGTGTGGGCATCGACCCATTAGAGAACACCCCGGGTCTGGCTGCAACTGATCAACGCAGTTCAATGCAGCAGCTTGATGACGAAGAAGCCGCCCACGAGCAGGAGCACAAACACGATGCACAGCAGGTTGAAGTAGCGTTCGATGAAGGGCAACGCTTTGGGGCCAATCCACCAAAACAGCCCTGCGACCGCGAAGAACCGCAAGCCCCGGCCAATGACGCACGCCACCGTAAAGGGCAGCAGGCTCATCTGGGCGAATCCAGCCGTGATGGTCAAGAGCTTGAACGGAATGGGCGTCAGGGCTGCGATAAAAACGTAAATATCGCCACGCTCGACAAACTCCGCCGCCAGCAGGTCCACTCGGGCTTGCGTGATACCCGGAACCATCAGCGCCAGATTGATAGCGAACATGCCTATGGCATAGCCTAGAAACGCCCCTAAAACACTGGCCACCGTGCAGACCGTGGCGAACCACATCGACTTGCTGCGTTTACCCAGGCACAGGGGCCCCAACAGCACATCGGGCGGAATGGGGAAAAAGCTCGACTCGGTGAAGCTAAGAATAAAAAGGGCCGTGGTCGAATGCTTGGAATGCGCAAAGGACAGCACCCAGTCATACATGCGACGGTGTATGGCCCAGCGCGACACGGGGCCGACGGGGGCTGCGGCTGCGGCAATATCCTGCTGGTGGGTGGTCAACGTCTCTTCCTTTGCCTGAATTACGGTAGGGGACCCCTCGGTTGAGCCGTGCAGACAATAGTCATCGGCCACCTGCGGCGGTCTACTGAAGCGGGACAACTATAGACAAATCCCGGGGCTTCATCCGCTGTCGACGAATCCGGCAACAGGGCGACAATCAGAATCCCTTGGCTCGATCCCAGCTTTCGGCGGTGGCCACGACCTCGGCTGACCAGTCGCTGTTCTTGGCCTCGACGTGCCCGTCGAAGAACACGACATTGCCTGCGTTGCCGTGATGAAGGCGCAGGCCGCGCGAGGACCACTGAGTATTGGCGGGATTAAAGCCCGAGCGCCCGCCACCCCAGGCGCCACCCGTGTCATAGAACTCCACCGCCAGCGACGGCGATTTGATCAACTCAATCCGCCGAAGTCGCGCGTTCCAGTCCGCAGCGGTGGGGTTGTTGGGCATCTGCGGAAACTGCCCCTGATCCCCAGCCGTGCCCAGGTAGCCGCGGGTAAAAAAGAGAAAGTCGTCGTCCACGTTCTCTGAATTGAAGTAGCTGGGGCAGTACATCCTGGCACCACGCGGCCCGGTCTGCTTGGCATTGGGGTGACCCATCAGCGCCCCACCATCGTCAAACATCATCAGGCCCAGGCGGCCGAGAATGGTGTTGGGCGTTTGCGCGGGCCAATAGCCGTAGGGCAGGATGCCCCGATACTCCATGGCGTAGGTCTCAATCGCGATGCCCATCTGACGAAACTCAACGGCACACTGGGCGCTTCGCGCCGCTTCACGTGCTTGACGCAGCGCGGGCAACAACATCGCCACAAGCAGCGCAATGATGGCGATTACCACCAGAAGTTCCACCAAGGTAAACGCTCGACGCTGCATGGTGCGGATCCGAGTTTGCATCGCACGCGAATGGCGAAACCGGCTGGACCCTTTCGGGGGCCCAGCCAGCAAAAGGACTAACAGGTTCACCGTCGACGTCGGGGTAGCAACACCATTCCAACCAACCCCAACAACGCCAACGACGCTGGCTCGGGGATGAGCACCAGCAGAATCTGCTTGTTGGGTTCGTCGTGGAAGAACGTGTAGCCGCTCGGCAGGTTCGTCGCGCTGAAGAATGTCTGATCGGTCGCCGAGTTGCTGCTCAGAGTCAGGATGTCGGATCCACCCAGGTTGGCACCTGCGTAATCCACGAGGACGTACTGGTCCTCGGTGACGCCGCCAGCCAGAGGCAGGAAGTTGATCGTCAACGTGGAGAGGTCCAGCGTGCCACTGTTGAAGTCGATCAGGTCTGAGTCAGCGCCGTCGATGTAGTAGCCCAGCACACCGCCGCCGCTGCCGCCGGTGAACGTTCCGCTGTTGACGCGGACGTTGCCGCCATTGACGGTGCCGGTGACTTCAAAGGTACCGGCAGTCACATCGACAAACGAGTTTGTCGGGCCGTAGTCGAGAGTGTCGATCATGTTCCACGTGCCGCTGACCGTCAGCGTGCCCGCTCCCTGTTTGGTGATCCGCCACCAGTCATTGCCCGCGCTGATCGACCCGCTCCATACCACGGGGTAGGCGGCGTTGTTAATAGTGAAGGCACCGGCATCAGCCCCTTGGCCGCGGGAGAGTGTGCCTGAGACCGTCACGGTGCCTGTGCCGCTGCCCGCGAACCCCGGGAGGTTGGCGAACGTGGTGAAGCCCAGAACAATGTTGCGTGCGGAATTCTGCACAAACATGGGATTGGCATTACCGCGAACCGAGCCGGTGAAAGACAGATCAGTCGCAAGCAAACTATCGAAGGTGAGGAAGGCTACGTCATTGAGGGTTGTTGCTCCTGGGCCGTAATTGATCGTTGTCAACGCCGGCGTTCCGGTGTAGAGATGATCGTTGCCAGAATTGTCGCCCGGCCCGATATCGTTCAACCAGTTGGTTGCGGTCAGCGTGTTGTTATTTGCACTGGCACCACCGCCGTCCGGAGCTCCGTCCCAGACGAACTGCGCTCCGCTGGCGGTACTTCCACCGGCAACCATCGCGGCCGCGACCATCACTGCTGTCAAGGAATGCGTTCGGTTCATCTCGAATCTCCTCTAAGAAAAGGGGTGAAAGGGCTCAGCTAACAATATGGTGAGGTGCCGGGGCCGTGGATTGCCCCTGGTGAATAGTGTAGGCCAGCGACATCCCGGGACGGACCATATCAGGCTCAATGAGCCTGCCTTCGAGCATCCCCACCGCCGCGCGACCCACAGCCTGCTCGGGGATCTCCGCAATCGTGAAATGCAGACCCATGTCCTCATACGGCCCGGCCCCAAATCGCATAATTGACAACTCGCCCGGAACACCGATCCCCCCAAGTGCCGCGGCAAGCAGACAAGTGCGGCTCTCCCGACTGCTATAGCAGAGCAAAGCCGTCGGCCGTGGAGCCTCGTCAAGGTGGGCGCGCACATGGGCAAGCATCCTGCCCCCTTGAGCATCGGCTCTGGAACCCAAACGCAGCGACTCCAAACCCGCATGGGTCATGGCAGCCACGTAGCCCGCGTAGCGATCTTCGGCACTGTAATGAACCAGGGTCCCCGGCTCGTTGGTGAAATCGACGTAGCTGATACGCCGATGTCCCAGCCCCAGCAGATGCTCCGTCGCCAGGATCGCGCCCCCTCGATCATCGGGGTAAACGCAGTTCATATCCTGCTTGCTGTTGATCCATATCGCCGGGAGCCGATGCTCCGTCACCAGCTTAATCATCCGCGGGGGAATGGCTGCGTTGTAGTTAATCAGAAGGCCGTCAGAGGACAACTCCCGCAGAATGCGGGGAACATACTGCTCGTTAACGAGTTGTTCATCGGGCATGGACGCAACGACCATGTGCAGGTCGCGCTCCTGCAGCGCACGCTGGAGGCCGCCCAACAGCCCCGGCGGCAGCTCGCTGTAAGCGCGATCCATGCTCAGCAATAACGCCACGGACTTGAATCGACCCGTCCGGGTCGACCGCGCGGCGGCGTTGGGGTAGTAACCCATTTCCCGCGCCAAACGCCGAATATTGTCGGCACGGGCGGCAAAGGCGGGGCGGGCATAGTCAAATTGCTCGTTAATGACCCGCGAAACGGTCATTCCTGAGACCCCGGCGGCTTTGGCAATGTCCTGAAGTGTAGCCACGATGTGCTTCGCCCCATTGGTGATAAGGATCACACCTGTGAACGTTAACGTAACGGATTGAGCGTGGTTTCGTCAAGTGGTTTAGGGCACCACCGGATAAATTTTATGGTAACAGATAAATCATAATGAAATGATGATTTATTGCTATTTTTAAAAAATCACTTGGAATTCCGCGGTAGGCGGTGTAAAGTTTACAGAGGGTTGTTTGGAGCAATTCTAGAGAGCGACCCCGGGCGGGTCCAAATTCTTTGGGAGAGAGAAAGATGAAAACGAATCCTGTGCTGTTATCCGCTTTGACCGCTGGAGTGACCGTCGTGTCCTTCTGCACAAGCACGGCCATGGCTGTGCCCGACTTGCAGTTGGACATCCTCGGCGGCGTTTATAACAACGCCACCGAAACGATCGATGCCACCGACGATCAGTTCACGCTCTACGCCTTGGCGAAGAACTCCGTAGTCAACATCCCGTCCGCGAAGTTTTACATCGCCGCTGCCGTTACGCCAAAGGTCGGTCCCGCGCCGGCTAACCTCGGATCGATCGAAATCGACGGCGTCACCTATAACGTCACCAGCGACATGCTCTACGGTACGCCCCCGCAGGACCCGGGCAATTTGCCCCCCCATGGCATTTATGAGACCTACTACCTCGAAGTGCCGGTGAATTTCCAACTCAATGCCGCCCATTCCTCGGGCATTTACAACACTCAGGACGATCCGGGTCAGGGCCCCATCGTCGGCGGAACTGGGCTTTACTTCGATGAATTCGACATCGACACCAGCAACTTGACCGATGGCGTCGCCATCCATTTCGATTTTTATTACACGTACAAAAAGAACGGGCAGACTAAACTAGGCGGGTTCGCGCCGTTCTCCCATGACGCCCAAAGTCTGTCGGACCATACCCCCGACGAACCACCGCCGCCTCAGCCTCAAGTGGCCATGCCGGAACCAGTGAGTTTTGTCCTGGCGATGATGGGCCTCTCAAGCTTGGCGTTGCGTCGCCACCGACGAATCTGAGCAGCCGTGTCGTGCTCTTGAACCCTTGCTGCATATCGCCTGCACTCCGGCGAGGCGGCCCAGTTGTCGCCGCGGACCCACCCCTGCGGGATCGCCCCGCTCCGTCGGGGTTTACCTCGCCCAGGTCCACGTCTCGCCAAGTTGGCCACCGTTGAGGTGGTCCTCATCCGGGAAGGCACGTTCAGTTGTCAATCGGCCCCGCTTTCGATGGTTTTCAACCGTACGCGTACGAGCAATTCGCTCAGGGCATCCCGTGCTGTGGGCGCTTCGGGCAACGTGCTTCGCTTGGACTCCTCCGTCAGCAACGCTTCCAATCGTGTTCGTTCCTGCTCGTGGAATGTCAAGTCCTCGCCGGTCAGCGTCGACTGCTCCTCGCCCTGCGTCTTGCGTGCTACCAGATCGTCGATATAGGGCAGGCGAAACTCCTGGTTGAGCGTCAGCAGGTTGGCCTCGACCTCACCTGTACGCATCAGGTGAATGCCCGTCAGTAGAACGCGATACACATATAGCAGCGGCTTGGCACGTGGCAGGTTTTCTTTGACTAGAAGGGTCCATTGCGTTCGCGTAAAGCCCAGATAGTGGTGGGCGTGGTGGCGCGTGATGCAGCCTTTGCCCAGAGCCTTGAGTTCATCATGTTCCGGCGACGATGCCACGATCAGTGGCGAGTAGAGTTGCTCCAGAACATAACCATTGTTCTTGAGCATCAGATTGAAGAACTTCTGAATGTCGTGCGTGACCAGGTCCAGTTCGAGGCCATCCTCGTCCCGCGAAGTTTGGATGGTATCGCGCGTGGGGTACAGGCCCATGACTTCCCGGGCGGGCAGGATGTGTATGCCGCGTAAGTCGTAGTCCGAATCCGGCGATGGAAAGCCGTACAAATGAGCGCCGCTGATGGTGGCAAAGAGCAAGGCATAGACCTGTGCGTCCACCACCGCTTTGAGTCGCGCATCCTGCGCCATGGCTATGGATTGCTGCTCAATACTCATTGGACCATACTCCGGCGGGTGCGAATGAGAAACTCATCGACGACGAGATAGTCGGGCCGATCAGGCAGCGCGGTCTTCGCATAGGCTTCATCAAACTGGCGATGCAGTTCTAGCCGCCAGGCATCGACTTGGTCCCAGGGCATCTGGCCACGCCTGATGGTCATCAATCGATCGCGATGCTCGATCACCCGCACGGGCACATATGCTTCCCGCAACACGGTGATGCCCGCCAGCAATAATCGGATCAGATGCATGGCGTGCTTCCATTTCACCTGGCCATGGTTTCGCATGTCAGCCTCAAGCTTTTTGAATTGGGATAGCACGTACCCGTTGTAGGTCTGATAGACGAGTTTGCTCAGAAAAACCTGGCGCATGTCTAGCAGTTCCTGCGCCGCGGGTGCCGCATGTTCGACCAGCGGTGAGTAGAGCACCTCCAGCACGTTGGGATTGGCTCTGAGCGCCAGTGTCAGGAATTTCTGCAACTCCCAATAACAATCCTGCGTCGCTTGATTCTCCAATTGCTCAGGCACACCGATCATCGACCAGTGCAGACTCGCCGGCGGCAGGTAAATGCCTCGGCGATCGTAGTCCGATGCGTCATGTTCCAAGCCATAGGCGCGCGATCCAATAACGCAGCGGTAGATTACGTGTTGGTACAGATCATGCTCGACCATCGCGTCGGCCTGATCACCTTGATCCGGATGCTGGAAGTGTCGCAGGACATACATCTCGGGGCGACTGAGCGTTACCTCCTTGCCATCGGCAAAGCGTATGCGATAAGGATGGTCCAGGTCCATCGGGGCACTGACGATAACGCCCACCGATCCCGCGGGCCGCAGGACTTCATGATCCGCTCCGCGCACGACCACGCGCGTGACCACCGCCGTGCCCACGGGCAGGATCGGCGGAAGATTGTGACCGCTGCTACCATTCATCGCATCAATACCGCCATCTGCGTGGGCGAACCCACAAAAGCATCCACCTGCCCACTCTGCAGGCAATCGACGCCGATCGCAACACCGTTGACAGACACGCATCACGCCAAGCGCGGGACCTGCACGCGTCCACTCGATTCGATGATCACGGTGCCGGAACCTACCCGGGGTCTCTCTTTCGCATTGTACTCGGCGCTAGACGTGGGGATGCCGGCCTTCCGCGGAGCACCCAATATTCTCGACGCTTGCGTGCGGTGGCCCGGTGTGCGATTCTGCTCGCATCGAGCCGAGGGATCTGTGCTCTCTATTTAGACCGGAGACATGAGCGATGCGTGATGCGTGGCAGGTTATCGACAGCTTCGCTGCACCGGCGGTGACTTGGCCCGCCGAGAAGCGGGCGCTGGCGGGGCGGCCGACTTTGCCTGTCGTCTACGGCGGCGAGGCGACGGTGTTGCGATGGTCCAACCTGTCGCCTGCTGCGCTGTCACCTGCTGCGGGCGGGGGTGAATTCCGCATCACTGCGGTGGTCGATCACCGTCATCCGCATCGCATCGCGGCCACCAACGCAGCCTCGGGCGAGGCGATGGGTACGATCGATGTGCTCTTCTCGACGGCAGGCGAAGTGTTCCCGCTGTCACTCACTGGCCCGCAGGTTGCAGCCGCGGCTCGTGACGGCATCGCGCTGCGATTGGTCGACGATCTGCCGCCGCTGTGGCTCACGGCTCCGGGCGAGAGTGTGCACCCGGCCATCGCGCCGAATCTCATGACGCCGCAGTGGTTGGAGTCGGATGGCACCAGCGGAAAGCTCGACGCGTTCTTGTCGCTGTTTTGTTCGACGGCGTCGTTGCAGCCTTGCGACTGGATGGAAGCGTGCGTGCTCGATGGGCTCAATGATCGGGCGCGGGCTGGTCGCGACGATGCTGCCGCTGCGTTGCGCGATCATCTCGATGTGTTTTTCCCCGTGGGTGGCGCGTTTCGTCACGAGGATATCGTGGGCGGGCCCATTGATGATCAGCCTTGCGGGCAGGAGAATCACGGCCCCATCGCGGTGGCAGCGATGCATCGGCCTGATCACCGCGCGCTTCGCATCACGGCCGAGGCGTTTGATCGCCAACACACCAGGGCCGACGGCACTGCGACGCAGGAGCGGGTTGTGGCTGAGACGTCATACAGCATGGCGTATGTGATGATGTCGATGGCGGTCCACGCGGGGTTCGACGCGTTGCGTCAACGTGCCTTGGCGCAACTGCGCGGGAATCGCGATCGACTCGCTGAGGCGGATGACCTCTGGCTGCGATGGAATCCCGCGACCGGTGAGCGGACGTTTGGCAACTGGTCGCGCGGCGTGGCGTGGTACTTTCTGGGCTTGGTGCGCACACTGTCGCTGCTGGAGTGCGAGCAACGTCCTGCGGATCTGGTCGACGAAGTGCGGCGAGTGGCGGCATGGGTCATCCATCACCAGGACCAGCGCGGGCTCTGGTCGGTGTATTTGAAGGAAGAGGGGCTGTCGCCTGATACATCAGGTTCAGCGGGGATCGCAGCGGCACTGGCGATCGCGCATCGGCACGAGATGATTGCGGCATCTTCTGCCGAGGCGCCCGCAGCCGAGGCAGCAGCGCGGCGTGCGCTGGTGGGGCTGGTGAACTATCTCACGCCCGACGGTTGGCTCACGGGCGTCAGTCAGAGCAACAAGTCGCAGACGCATGCCATGGACATTCAGCGGTCGTCGTACCGCGTGATCGGCCCGTGGGGAATGGGAATGCTCGCGCAGTTGTGTGCAGCGCTGGGCGAGGGCCGGTGATCGCGCGGCGGTAGTCAAGACAACGACGGTCACGACAGCCAGCTTCTCAGTTCCCTCGGACACATTGACAGCATGGTGCTGCGATGGCGCGGGCCCAATCTCGCGTGCTCAAGTTGGCGGAAGTTTGTGCTGACATCGGCGCGACGTCATCGTCGTTACGCGTGAAATATCACGGGTGTCAAAAACACCCGGTTTTTGGGGTTTTTCGGCCAGTGCGGGATAGGTGGGGGGTACATGGGGGGTGAGGGGGGGTAGGGGGGGGGTAGTAGGGCGGTAGGCGAGGGGACCGGGGGAGTTCGAACGGCCATTTTCAGGTCTTTATTTAGAAATAATATCACCTTGGGGGGGGGTGTCTCGTGGTGGGTCGGGGCAGTGTCGGCGTGGGTGGCCTGGCAGGCTGGGGGTAGGTTGGGACGGCGATGGCGTGGTTTGCAGGATGGGTCGGATAACGGGGTTTTCCCCTTCGAAGGAGGCGGGTTATGCTGGTGAAAATTTTTATAAAATTGTTCATGAAACCGGCCAAATTTCCCTTGACACAACCCCCAATTTCGAGTAAACTTCATCGGTGCAAATCTGCATGGGTGCAAGGTCTCGTCTATGCCCACGCTCGAAGACATTGCGGACCACATTGGCGTTAGCCGACGAACGGTCGCTTCGGTGCTCACCGGCGGTGCAAAACCGGTGCGCCAGGCAGCCCGGCGGCGGGCGGAGCGGATTCGTGCCTTGGCCGACGAGCTTGGCTATCGGCCCAGTGCCGCGGCCCGCGCGATGTCCACGGGCCG
>JBGSTK010000081.1:0-2366 GCA_041736565.1 Phycisphaeraceae bacterium
GTCGATCTGGCAGCCGACAAGCTGCCACGCGCTCTGAAACTGGCCGTGGACGATGCCGAACTTCATGCCGACGGAATCGACATGACGCGGCTGTCCTTCCAACTGGTCGATAAGTTCGGCATGCGCTTGCCCCATGCCCATGCCGTCGTGACGTTCGAGGTCGAAGGCGAAGCGGAATTGATCGGCGTCAATCCGTTTCCGCTGGTCGGTGGACAGGCGGCGCTTTACCTCAAGGCACGACACACCCCCGGAGGCGTGAGCATTCGCGCTACGACGCATCCCTATGGCTTCACCGCCGAAACACAGGTGACGATTGGCTAACTGTCAGCCTTCAGAACATCGAAGAAGGACTAACGGGTAAACCTTCAAGACATCGAAGAATGTAGCCTAACAGCCAAACCGTCACAACATCGAAGAAAGCGTACTATTCGCCGTGTAAAAAGCAGGCACAGGCGAGTAGCGATGGAAACCAACGGCTATGCAGAGCGCTGTCGGGCGATGCACTTGCTGCGAAGCGGCAGCAACCCGCAGCAGGTGGCGACAGCCACGGGACACCACGTCTCGTGGGTCTACAAATGGCAAGCCCGTTATGCGGCGGCGGGATGGGAGGGGCTAAACGACCGCTCCCGTGCGCCGAGGCATCCGCCGCCCCGGCTCTCTGAGCGGGTGAAGTGTCGCATCCGCGCCGTCCGGAGTGAACTGGAAGCCGAGGCGCAACAGCCAGGGAAGTTGGGTTACATCGGTGCGCGGGCCATCCGCAGCCGACTGCGCCAGCAGCAGCTTCAACCGCTGCCGAGTATCAGCAGCATTGAGCGTGAACTGCGGGCGGCAGGGATGACCCGACCCCGACAGGTGGTGCAACCGCCTCAGGTGGACTATCCACATCTGAAGCCAAAGCGCCCCCACCAGTTGGTTCAGGTCGATATTGTGCCGCACTATCTGCCGGGTGGCGGATGTGTCTCATGCTTCAATGCCATTGATGTGGTCTCGCGCTATCCTACCGGACAGTCCTCAGCTCATAAGCATGCGCGCGACGCCGTCACCTTTCTGTTGCACGTCTGGCGCGAGCTGGGGATTCCCGACTATACCCAATTGGATAATGATGCCTGCTTCAGTGGCGGCTTTACTCATCCCTATGTCTTGGGTCAGGTGCTGCGTCTGGGACTGTGGGTGGGGACGCAGCTCATCTACTCGCCGTTCTACCATCCTGAGAGTAATGGTTACATCGAGCGCTTCCATCAGGACTACAATCGCCATGTGTGGCACGTCTGCCATCTGCCCGATTTGGCTGCTGTCCAGACCCACGCGCCGAGTTTCTTCGCCGCTTACCGCCACAGCCAGCATCATTCGGCTCTCAACGGGCACACGCCTGCTGACTTGCATTGGGCACAGCCAGCCCGTTCTCTGCCACACAACCTGGCCCTGCCGTCCCGCCTACCGTTGACTGTTGGTCAGGTACACTTCATCCGTCGGGTCGATGAAAAGCGCGCCATTCGCCTGCTCAACGTCGATTGGCCTGTCCCTCAGGCGCAACCCGATCAGGGCGTTTGGGCGACACTGACGCTTCGTCCACAACGTCCCACACTCGCCGTCTTTGATACTGCGCCCGGCCAACCCCATCGCGCTTGTCTGGCTTGCCTGCCGTTTCCGCTCCATGAGCCCGTGCTTCCCCTTCAAGCCTGCTTTCGCCAGCCTTCCTGGCGACCCGCCCTTCGTGCAAGTTGGCTCACTCGCTCTTTGCAGCAGCTTTCTTCGATCTTGTGAAGGTTCATCCGCTTGTTATGCTACACTTTTTTATTCGATGTTCTGAAGGCTGACAGATAATGGCTCCGCCAAGCACGTACATCGGCAGCCGGTCGAGCGGCGCTTCCACCGCGAGCCAGTGGCCGCCGTGAACCGGCTGCTTCGTCCAGTAATCAAACCAGATGCCGCGTGGCAGATACACATTGCGGCGGTTGGAGCTATCCAGGATCGGCGCGATCAGCAACGAGCGACCGAACACATATTCATCTTCAATCATGATCGACGTCGGGTCTCCCTGGAATTCAAGCGCCAGTGTCCGCAGCATCGGCAGGCTCGACCGGCCACATTCGACAGCCTCACTGTAGATGTAAGGCATCAGCCGGTAGCGTAGTTCGGCATACTTGCGAAAGATCGCTTCTGCCTGGTCAGTGATTTCTGTCGTTGCGTGCGTCGGTGGATGGGCGACGCGCATGTGAGAGCCGAAGAAACCGAGCTGCAGCCAACGGGCATAGAATTCCGGGGATCGTGGATCGTGGCCGTCAATATCCAGGCCGCAGAACGGAAAACCACTCAGACCAAGGCTGAGGACTGCGCGTAGCGCACCCGCGAGATCCTCAATCCCA
>JBGSTK010000144.1:0-6077 GCA_041736565.1 Phycisphaeraceae bacterium
ACCGCCAGCACCACCGCCATGCTCGCTCTGGGCGATGCCTTGGCGCTGACCGTGGCGCGACGACGCAACTTCGGCGTCGATGACTTCCGCAAGGTCCACCCCGGCGGCGGGCTGGGCAAACAACTCCTGCCCGTCACCGAAATCATGCGCCTCAAAGCGGGTGAGAACCTCCCCGTCGTGGCGGCAACGCTCAGCGTCGGCGAAGCGCTGGCCAAGGCGGAGAGCTTCGCCCATGGCGGAAGGCGCGTCGGGGCGTTTCTCGTCGTCGATGCACGCGGCAAACTCGTGGGCATCTTCACCGACGGCGATCTACGCCGTCTGGTGCTCAAACGCGGTAAGAATGCGCTGGATGAACCGCTGCGAAAGGTCATGGCTGCCGACCCCCGCCGCCTGCCTCACACCGCCCTGGTGCGCGATGCTGTGCAACTGGCGCGCGAGTATCGCTTCGACGAAATCCCCGTGGTCGATGACCACGACAAGCCCGTGGGCCTCATCGACGTGCAGGACCTCATGGCACTGAAAGTCATTGAAGGCTGAGGAAGGATCGTGTCATGGCTGATGCCGCCGACGTGCGACTGCTGGTCTTCGATTGCGATGGTGTGCTGACCGATGGTCGGGTCATCGTCGATGACCACGGTGTGCAGTCACGAAACTTCCACGTGCGTGACGGCTTTGCCATCCGTGCCGCGATGAAGCATGGCCTGCAGATCGGCGTGATTTCGGGCAAGAGCATCCGGGCTGTGAACCTGCGAATGGTCGAGTTGGGCGTCGAGCTGCTGGTGCAAGGCGAAAAGACCAAGGGCCAGGCGCTGGCCAAGGTGTCGCAACAGGCGGGCGTGACGCTGGCGCAGACGGCCTTCGTGGGCGATGACCTCATCGATCTGCCAGCCATGAAAGTCTGTGGCTACGCCATGGCGGTGGCGGATGCAGCGCCTGAGGTGCGAGCGGCGGCGGCATTCGTCACCACATTGCGGGGCGGACACGGAGCTGGACGTGAAGCCGTCGAGCACATCCTCAAAGCCCAGGGCCGATGGGACGCCGTGGTACGCACGTATCTCGATCAATAGTCCTTTGTCTGCGCCGACAGCACCCTCCTCGTAGCGCCGACAACATCATCGCTTTCACGCCGAACACACCGTCATTGCCACGCCACATCATCCCGGCGCGTTATAGTGCTGCTATGAGCCAGCCCATGATGAAGAAAGTCGTCGTCGAGCAATTCGGCGGGATCGAGCAACTCCAACTCCGCACCATGGAACTGCCCGAGCCTGACCCCGGCGATGTACGCGTGCGGGTGATGAGCATCGGCATGAACCATGCCGACCTCATGGCGAGACAAGGCAAGTACCGCCTGAGTTCGGGCGACCCGCCGTTCACACCGGGCATCGAGGCTGGTGGCGTGATCGATGCCGTGGGCCGCGACGTCAAGGATCGCAAGCCGGGCCAGCGCGTCGTCGTCAGTCCCGATGCCCCGCGCATCGATGCCGGTGCTCGCGGTGGCACCTATGCCACGCACTACTTCTGCTCACCAAAGCAGACCTACGTGGCGCCCGCGGCACTCCCCGATCAACAACTCGGCACGCTGTGGTTGGCGTTCCTCACAGCCTGGGGTTGCCTCATCTGGAAGCATGGCGGGATCAAGCCCGGCACCTTCGTCGCCATGCCTGCCGCCTCCAGCGCCGTGGCACTGGCCGCGGCACAGATCGTCAATCGTCACGGCGGAATCACCATCGGAATGACCACCAGTGCCGACAAGGTCGCCCGCCTGCGCGAGATGCCCCAATGCGACTACGACCACATCATCGTCACCCGTGACCCGTCAGGCCAGACCTGCCCGTGGCATAAAGACATCAAACGTATCACCAACGACCACGGCGTCGATGTATTTTTCGACGCGGTGGCGGCAGGTGAATATCTCGAAAGCGAAATCCGCAGCCTGGCGCAGCACGGCACGATCCACATCTACGGCCTGCTGGGACAGGCGGGCAAGGTCGATGTCACACCGCTGATTCGCAAGCACGGCACAATGCGTGGCTGGGCGCTGACGGAACTCATCGCCGCCGGCCACGAGGCCTTCGACCCCGGTTGCCGCCATATCCTCGATGGCTTCGCCGACGGCAGTTACCGCCAGCATATTGATCAGGTCTTCAAGCTTGATGGTGTACGCCACGCCCAGGAAACGATGGAGCAGGGCAAGCACATCGGCAAGCTGGTGATCGTGCCCTGAAAGCCGCGGGGCCGTTGCAGCGGGATGCACGGCGATCGAACGACCGCAGCGTTTTTTCGCAGCCGCAGAAACCGTCGCACGTTCCGACGCCCTACTCCGCCGGTTTTGTTTCCTCCGGTTTCGTCTCCGCCAGCGTCACATCCTCGGCTGTCTTGGCCGGTACATCGGTGTGCCGGAACACGATGCGATCCAAGGCGTAATGCTGGGATCGGCCTGAGACCACCAGGCGATAAGTCTGCCCAGCTTTGAAGTCGTACACCGCCACTCGCTTGTTGTCGTGTCCCCCCAAGTCGAGGTGGCACCCGCTTACCCAATTGAAATTGCCGACGCTTCCACCGAAGAACTTCGTGTCTTTCTTCAGGACACTCAGCGGCGCATTGTCGCCGTGCTTGTCCCCCGGATTCGGGCCCGCGCCATAGTTGCCATCGACGCGCACGTAGCAATCGTTGCTGTGGTCGTTGGGTTGGCCGTGATCCTCGCGACTGGCGCGGAGGTGCAGGAAATAGAGCCCGGGTTTATTGACCTTGAAGATATAGACCAGCGGCGACTTGGCGGCGCCCCCGGCAGTCCCGTTACCCGTGAACTCGATGTAGCCCTTGCCCGTGAAACCTTCGATGGCGGTCTTGCCCTGCCACCGGCCGGGGTTGGATTTGGTGAACTCTGCCTCCATCACCACCAGGCCATCCTTCTCCTCGTAGGGGGCTGCCCACGCCGCCGTAATGAACACCAGCCACGCCAAAGCGAAAACAAGTGGTCGCATAGTGCGCCTCCCGTAAAGTCCAAGCGTTCGACCCACCCCAAGCCGGGGAAGACCGTCACGACGCAACTCCATCGTGCCCGATGCGTCGCCGCCTGTCAATGGTTATTTCGCATGGCCGACAAACAGCGGGAGCATGGTGGCGTTGTTGGCACGCCAGAAGACGCGGGGCAGTTCACGCGTCTCACCGCCGCGAACCTGCTGGACGACGACCTTGAAGTTTCGGCCGTTCCAGGTCGACTCGCCGATGGTCGCGCTCATCGATGCATTGTCCACGATGAACATGGGCGTGGTCTTGACCTTGCCCTGGGCGTAGGCGAAGCCGCCGACGACCTCGGTGCTTCCGCTGTTGCGCGTTTCGATGAGTGTGCCGGACTGCTCGGTCTTGTACCCGAGGATCCACAGCTTGCCGCCGTCGTTGATAATCTTGGTCACATCGTTGGCTTCGCAGTTGAGTTGCCTGGCCCAGACGTTCTGGCCCGTCAGACGCAGCTCTCCGATGCACAGATCATCAAGAAATAAATCCCCAGCCCCGGACGCGGTTTTCAGGTGACCCTTACCCCACGTCGCCCCGCTGATGATCAGAGGCCGCTTGGATTCGTGCGACACGTTGAGGTTCTGATACAGCAGGTTGAGGCGGTCGATGTGCAACGGCTGACTGGCGGCATCACCCGCGGCGATGCGGAGCGTGCCATCGCCTTTGAGCGAGCCTTCCAACGCTGTGATTCGAAGCACGCTGGGCTTGACGTCAACCACGCCATCGATGCGCCAATCGCCATAGGGGAAGTAGATCACCGCGGCTCCGGAGTCGATGGCCTTCTGTACTGCCGCCGTCGCGTCCTTGCCGTTGGCCTCGCCGCCGAATTGGTGCGGCCCCGCCCACTTGGACATCGGCACGTCCGACAGCGCGGGAGTCTCCTTGATGGGCAAATCCAGCGTCCGCTTGCGTGGCTCGGGCATGTCAAAGAGCGTCTTGATTTCGTGCGAGACAAATAGCTCAATCTGACCAGCGGGGGCATCCTGCTTGGTGCCCGTGTCGATGGTGTTCTTAACGCCCAGGGCATATCCGGTGACGGTCACGTTGCGGAGCATGGCGGCGCCAGTGTTGACCACAGCCGGTCCAGCCACTCCCGCCCCAGCCGTTGCCGACGCACCCGCACCACCGCCGAGCCTGGCATCACCCGGCGCGACCAGCCGCGTGCTTCCACCACCGCGCACCGCCCGACCCGCTGTGCCACCTTCGAGCTTCGAATCAATCAGCGTCAGCAGACTGTTGGCACCGAGGTTCTCTACCGCAGTTACCGTGTTGCGGCTCGTCAGCCCGCGAATCGACACGCATTGCCCTTCGTTGCGAAAGCCCACGACCTTCTGGCCTTCAAGCTCAATGAACTCCATCACGATGCTGTCCACTACCGTCCGCGTGCTGATGCCCACATCAAACCCTTCGACGCGGATGCGCTGAATCAGGCAGGGCCCTTGTTCATCCGTGTAGCCCAGGTCCAGCCCGATGGGCCCATCGCCCACGATCAACACATCGCGCATCGATCCCTGGTTGTTGGCGATGTACTGCACGCCGATGGCACCGGCATTGCCCGTGCCCGTGTGTACCGTCAGGTCGCGAATGCCGTTACGGAAACGCTGGGCTGGCTTCTTGCCTGTCCAGATCATAGCCTTGCCCTTCTTGGCATCACCGTAACCGGCAGCCCCATCCTTGAGCCGGATGATCGTTTTGTCCCGGCTCTGTCCCTGCAGAATCGTGCGCTTCTGCGCCATCCCGCCATGAGCACCATCGCCCCAGCGCAACGTGTCGCTGATGAGATACGTCCCCTCGGGCAGGTAAATGATCTGACTGGCGTTGGCATAGTCGCTCAAAGCCTGCTGGATCGCCGCGGTGTCATCGGTCTTGCCGTCACCCTTGGCGCCGTAGGCCTTGACATTGACCACGCCGCTGTCGGCGGGGTAATGCACACCCACGGGCTTGACCTGCCGATTGGCAGCCTCCAACGTCGCCGCATCCGGCCGCGCCGCCTGAGCCGGGGCAACCACCGCGCCGACGAGCAGGGCCGCGATCACCGTGGCCACCATCGCGTTGATGATATTCATCGATAGAGGAACTCCATGTGGGGAAGACATCGCAGCCGCGAGCCTTCAAGGTTCACAAACAATACGAGGCATCGCGACCCAGTTCCGCGGCCGAGTTTACTTCGTCCACACCAGGCAAGGCATCGGGCCCGCTCAATCGTTGCCTCCCGAGTGCGAAAACGTCATTCCGAACGTGTTGAGCGCGGGACGTTGGTAGAACGTCACGTCGCCGAGGTCCGGCACGAGTTGCACATGGCCGTCCCAGAACGACACCGGCGTTCCTTTGAGGTGAATCCGCCCAATGACGCGCAGTGGATTGTCCACCATATAAATGCGGTCGTTGCTGGTGCTCAAGTGCGAGGCGCTGGCGCAGCGGTAGCCGGCGTTCTTGTCCCAGGGGTTCCAGCCTTCCCATGCCTGCACGAAGCGCGACATGGCCACGGGCAGCGCTTCAAGCGTGGAGGTGCGGTAGTCGTAACTCGTCACCGCGTTGGTGGCTCCACCGCGATAACTCAGGTGCAAGTTGACGCCCACGTGCATGCGGCGGACGTTGCTGGCGTCCTTAAGCGACGGTGCGATGGGGCAGGCCAGTTCGCCCTTGACCGGGTTTGCAGATTGACTCCGCCAGAACCGCAAGTACCCGCGATTATTGATCGCTGTGTACCACGGTATGTCCAAGTCGCCCCAGCCCGTCATGCCCGAGGGCAGACTCTTCTCGTCAGTCACGAAAGCGCCCCAGGCCACACCAAGCTGCCGGTAGTTGCTCTGACAGGCAGTGGATTGCGCCGCTTCCCGCGCGCTGCCCAGTGCCGGGAGTAACAGCGCGACAAGCAACGCAATGATGCTGATAACCACCAATAGTTCGATCAGTGTGAAACCATGTAGGGGCCTGAGGCGGCACAATGAACACGCGGGTTCATGGGTACGGCGTCGGGTGTGTGCCCGGCGCGACGAACGCTCGTAGCGTTCGCCAGCGTGCTCGCCCGCAATGACCCCTACATGGAGACCTCT
>JBGSTK010000160.1:0-18823 GCA_041736565.1 Phycisphaeraceae bacterium
TACATGGCACGCAGCCAGGCCGAGCGGGCCGCCGCCAAGGCCAACCCAGGCGCTACGGTTTGCTTCGTCGGCGAGCCGACACCGGCGGCGGGTGATGCCAATGCCAAACCCCAACGCGACACGGGCCAACGTGACGCAGAAGCGAGCCAACCTGAGGCGAAGGCACACAAGCGCATGAGCCTGCTCGACGCCGCGGCCAGGGTCCTGGCCGACGCCGATGAGCCGCTTAACGTCAAGCAGATGATCGACCTGGTCACCACTCAAGGCCTCTGGTCGAGCCCCAACGGCATGACGCCTTGGGCAACCCTCTACTCCGCCATCCTCCGCGAACTCAAGACCAAAGGCGACGAGGCCCGTTTTGCCAAGATCGAACGCGGCAAGTTCACCGTGGCCAGGGGAGCGTGAGCCATGACACGACGACGCGACAAGCGCGATATCGAGTTTTGTGGCACGCCCGGCGGCATGCTGGAGCGCATCGTCCGCCTGCCCGACGGACGCCAATACGCCCACCACTGTTCGAAGCAGGTCTTCGAAGCTGTGGCCGGCTACCTCGACGAGCACCAGCGCCAGGGCGTGAAGATTCAGTCGCTGGCCGACGCCATCGATGCGCCTATGACCCAAGTGCATGTGGCGGCTCCAACTGCTCACCGAACGCGGCCTGCTGGAGACCCATGGGCGCTTGGGCTAAGTATGCCGACGCGTTCCCGTGCCATCGGAGCGTTTCGCGCCCGGATCTAACTATGCCACGTCCCGAATCACCTCCGCTGACACACTGCCGTCACCGTCAGCCGTCGCCTGCGATTGACGGCATACGACAATAACTGTCAAATAGGCGTGTCTCGCGGGCCAACGCATGCAGACGGGGGCGACGGCGTGCTCAATCAGCCCTACACCCCTCTTCGCCGCACCGGGACAGGATGAAGACCATGCCCAGGCAACCCGACGCCGTGATGACCATCGACGAGTTGGCGGACTACCTCAAGATCAGTAAGTCCACCCTCTACCACCTCGTCCGACGCGGCGAAGTCCCGGGCACCAAGATCGGCCGCCACTGGCGGTTCCATCGGCAGGTCATTGAGCGATGGCTCGGCGAGGGCGGGCGCGACATCACGAATAGCAAAGGATGACTGACTTTCATTGGACAACTTGAATGACGCCTCATCGATCACCATCAGAGCAGCAAACGCGACGGCAGCGCATCGATCCGATGCTTGCTGCGGCGGGATGGTGCGTCGTGCCAGTCGATGAAGCGACCCGTCGGGGATTCTCCGGCCCGCTTGCGGTTGAGGAGTATCCGACAGACAACGGACCTGCCGACTACGCGCTGTTCAACCAAGGCGACCTGGTCGGGATCGTCGAAGCCAAGCGCCCCAACGTGAGCCCACAAGAAGTGCTTCGACAAGCCGAGCGCTACGCGCGAGGCCTGACAAACGCTCAGCGGGATTACGATGGTCTTCGCGCCCCGTTCCTTTATTCATCCAACGGTGAACTGATCTGGCACCGCGACGTGCGCAACGGTCTATCGCGATCACGAACGATCGCTGGTTTCCATACCCCCGACGCACTTTCCGAATGTCTGCTCCGCGATGACGATGCTGCTTGCCAACAGTTAATCGCCAACACCAACTGGCACGAGCGGCTTCGCCCATACCAGATCGAGGCCAACCAAGCCGTCGAGCAGGCGATCGCTGATCACAAGCGACAGATGCTGATGGCTATGGCGACGGGTACGGGTAAGACCTTCACCATGGTCAACCAGGTCTACCGTCTGATGAAGGCTGGTGTTGCCAAGCATGTTTTGTTCCTCGTGGACAGGCGGGCACTCGCTGCCCAAGCGGTGCGCGCGTTCGCATCGTTCGAAGCAGAGCCGGGCAAGAAGTTCAACTCCATCTATGAGGTGTACTCTCAGCGCTTTCGTCGCGAGGACTGGGGCGATGACGATCCGTTCGACCCCCAGGTCTTGCCCGAGCACTACCTCACCCGGCCGAGCCCGGATCATGCGTTCGTCTACGTGTGCACCATCCAGCGAATGGTCATCAACCTGCTCGGCCGTAACAGCATCTTCGCGCTCGACGACACCATCGACGACGATGCGCACCAGATCGACATACCGATCCATGCCTTTGATCTGCTTGTGGCGGATGAATGCCATCGCGGCTACACCAGCGCCGAGCTGTCCGTCTGGCGGCACACTCTGGACCACTTCGATGGCATCAAGATTGGTCTGACCGCCACGCCGGCCGCCCACACGACCGCATACTTCAATGACATCATCTTCCGATACGACTACGAACGAGCCGTCCGTGAGGGCTATCTGGTTGATTACGACGTGATCAAGCTTTCGTCGAACATCAGGCTCAATGGCCTGTTCCTGAACGAAGGCGAGCAGGTCGGCAACGTCGACCCCGATACGGGTAGCGAACAGATGGACCTGCTCGAAGATGAACGCCAGTTCGATACCTCTGAGATTGAACAGAGCGTCACAGCACCCGAATCCAACAGGCGTATTCTGGAAGAAATCAAACGGTACACGGATCAACACGAAGACGAGTATGGGCGGTTTCCCAAGATGCTAGTCTTCGCCGCCAACGATGTGCCGCACCTCTCGCACGCCGATCGCCTGGTCGATCTTGCTCGGGATGTATGGGGTCGTGGTGAGGGTTTCGTGCAGAAGATCACCGGCCGCGTCGATCGTCCCCTTCAAATGATCCGCGAGTTCCGCAATCGCCAGACCCCGGGCATTGTCGTCACAGTCGACATGCTTTCCACAGGCGTGGACATCCCTGATCTGGAATTCATTGTCTTCCTGCGCCCGGTCAAGAGCCGAATCCTGTTCGAACAGATGCTCGGACGGGGCACCCGCAAGGGCGAGCATCACCCCGACAAGTCACATTTCACGGTCGTCGACTGTTTCGATGGCACGCTGCTCGAGTACTTCCGTGAGGCCACGGCCATCACGGCCCAACCGCCACGGACCCAACCCAGGTCGATCACGGAGGTGATCGAAGATATCTGGGCCAACCGTGATCGTGATTACAACATCCGTTGTCTGGTCAAGCGCCTCCAACGTATCGAGAAAGAAATGTCGGGTGAGGCCCGCGAGATGTTCGCCGCATACATCTCCGACGGCGACATGGCTGCTTACGCCCGACGTTTGCCGCAGCGTCTCCGCGAGGACTTCACCGGCGAGATGCAGCTGCTCCGCAACCCCGATTTCCAGGACCTCCTGATCAACTACCCACGAAAGCCGCGCACTTTCCTCGTGGCTTATGGCGCATCCGATCAGGTGGAATCGGAATGGCTGATCCGTGGTGCCGATGGTCGCGAGTATCAACCGAACGACTATCTCCAAGCGTTTGAGCAGTTCGTCCGCGACAACCCCGCTCAGATCGAAGCGATCGGCATCTTGCTCGGCCGCCCGCAGGAATGGTCCACCTCAGCACTCGACGAGCTGCGTCAGAAACTGCGCGCCACGCCCGAACGGTTCACCCTCGAACATCTACAGAAAGCGCACGAACTGCACTACAGCAAAGCGCTGGTGGACATCATCTCAATGGTCAAGCACGCCGCCGACGAGCATAAGCCGCTCTACACCGCCGCCGAGCGCGTCGCCCTGGCGTTCGACCAAGTCACGGCTGGGCACACGTTCACACCCGACCAACAGCAATGGCTGGATCGCATCCGTTCTCACATGATCCAGAACTTGTCGATCGATCCCGAAGATTTCGACACCATGCCCATCCTCGCCAACGCCGGCGGCTGGAACCGGGCCAATCAGACGTTCGCCGGACAGCTTCAGAACATTCTCCGCGCCCTGAACAGCGCGGTGGCTGCATAAAGGACACTGTGTCGCATGATCGACATCGGCAAAAAGTTGTGGGGATTCTGCCACACCCTCAAGCACGAGGGCATCAGCCATACGCGCTACCTGGAGCAGATCACTTGTCTGTTGTTCATCAAGATGGCCGACGAGCGCGGTATCCGAGACCTGTCCGAAATCACCTACGAGGAACGCGACGAGACACGCACGCTCGACTGTTCCTGGCGCGCATTGGCCGCCAAGTCCGGCACCGAGCTGCTCGAACACTACGAAGCCACGCTTCGCGCACTTGGCAAACAGACGGGCATCCTCGGCGACATCTTCGCCGGCGCGCAGTCCCGCTTCAAAACGCCCGTCAGCCTGAAGAAGCTCATCGGCCTAATCAATGAGATCGAGTGGACGTCGCTCGAGGTGGACGTCAAGGGCAAGGCCTACGAAGACCTGCTCGAGCAGGCCGGGGCCGAGGGAAAGAAGGGCGCGGGACAGATGTTCACCCCCCGCCTGGTCATCCAGTCCATCGTCCGCTGCGTCAAGCCCGATCCACGCGCCCATAAGGAATTCAAGCTCTGCGATCCTGCCTGCGGCACCGGCGGATTCCTCGTCTGCGCCTACGAATGGTTCCTCGACCAGACCGGCGGCGGCGCGATCCCGCGCGATGTCGCCAAGCGCGTCCGCAACGCCACCTACTTCGGGCAAGACATCGACGACGAACCACGCCGTTTCGCCCTGATGAACCTCTACCTGCACGGCATCGAACCCCAGATCAAGCTCGGCGACACCATCTACGAAGCACCGCAACAGATCAATGCCTTCGACCTGGTGTTGACCAATCCACCGTTCGGCACCCGCGGGGCCAACCAGGCCCCCGAACGCGAAGACTTCGTCGTCGCCACCAGCAACAAGCAGCTCAACTTCATCCAGCACGTGATGAGCATCCTGCGCCCCGGTGGTCGGGCCGCGATCGTGGTGCCGGACAACTGCCTGTTCGCCGACCAGGCCGGCGCGGTGTTCGATGACCTGACCAAGACCTGCGACCTCCACACCGTCCTGCGTCTGCCCAACGGCACGTTCACGCCATACTCGGCCGGCACCAAGACCAACGTCATCTTCTTCACCAAGGGCGAACCCACGCAGACCACCTGGGTGTACGACGGCCGAACCAACGTGCCGCACATCACCAAGAAAAACCGCCCGCTCTCGGCCGACCACCTCGCCGAGTTCGAACGCTGCTTCGGTGACGATCCCTTCGCTCGCGGCACGCGCAACGAGCAGGATTCGCCCGCCGGAGACGAGGGCTACCACGGCGGCGACCGATGGAGGCCGTTCACCATCGCCCAGGTTCGCGAGCGCAACTTCAAGATCGACACGCTCAAGTGGCTGCGCGATGGGTCGCTTGAAGATGCCTCCGACCTGCCCGAACCCGAAGAACTGGCCACCGATGCCCTCTCGGAATTGACTGCTGCGGTCACCGAACTCCAGGAAGTGGTCGTGATGTTGGAAAACGGCAACGGGAAAGGCGGTGCAGGATGACGCCCGCCGTCGACCCGCTTCCCATCCCAACGCCTGATAACATCTCAAGCCAGCAGGTCACCGACACCATCGCTGCCTGTGACAAGCTGCTCATGGGCGGCCCACGCGCACCGCTTCTGCTCACGCGCGACTGGGCGCGGCGATTCCCGAAAGAGTCGGGCGTCTATGCCGTGTTCGACAAAGACCAACTCATCTATCTTGGCGAGACCGGCTGCATTGCGATGCGTATGGCTGATTTCCTGAGTTCGCAAAACCACGTTCTGCGGCGCAGCATTGGCAACACGGTCTTTCAGGACGAGACGGGATTCCAGAAAGCAACATCCAACCGCCGCTTTTCCGACCACATTGAGGAGAAACTGGTCGATTACATCGAGACGCATCTGTCTGTAACCGCAGTCGTTGTACACTTCGGCCGCTCCGAGATCGAAGAGCATCTGGCCGCCAAGTATCGGCCTCAATACAACAGCAAAGGCCGGCGTGGAACTCGACTGCACAGCCCTTCATCCATGGGGGGCCGCACCTGATGACCGGAGTCATCCGCTCAGCTGGTGTCCCGGACCGTGTGTTCATCTGCCACAACAAGGCGGACACGGATTTTGCGCGCTCGCTGGCGACCGCCCTCGTCGAGCAAGGCGTCAGCGTGTGGTTTGACGAATGGAACCTCCGTCCCGGCGATTCCATCAGTGGGGGAATTGAAGATGGTCTCTCGCGCTCGGAAGTGTTCGTGATTGTCTGGTCGGGACACGCTAAGTCATCGGCGTGGGTGGACGCCGAATGGCGCGCGGCCCTGACCCGAAGAATCAACGACCGAACCCTCCGAGTGATTCCGATTCTGCTGGACGATACGCCACTGCCGCGCTTGCTTGCCGACACGCGAGGCGTGCCCGCTCAATCGAAGGCCAATCCTGTCGCGATTGCGGCCGAGCTTGTCGGTGATGTCTCAGGGCAGGAACTCGCGAGGCGGCTTCAGGATCGCTTTTTCGAGATGCTGGACCAAGTCGCCGGCGGCGTTGGCCCTTGGGAATACCGGTTGTGCCCGCAGTGCGGTTCGACAGATCTCGAAGGATCACAGCACACGGATCACGCGAATGACCGTCAGTACGTCGGCATCAAGTGCCGCCAGTGCGGATGGGAGGATGGTTCTGAGGTATGAGCCAATTCGACGCGGACAATCTGCCAGAGGGCTGGACACTGGTCAAGACGACCGACGTGTGCCAGATCAATCCGCGCAAACCTGCCGCCGATGCGTTGCCCGATGACGCCCCGGTCACGTTTGCGCCCATGGCGGCCGTCGATGAAGACCTCGGGGCCATCACCGAGCCGGAAGATCGACCGTTCGGGGAAGTCCGGCCCAAGAGCTACACGCCGTTCGCTGAAGGTGATGTTCTGTTCGCCAAGATCACGCCCTGCATGGAGAACGGCAAGGCGGCGGTTGCACGTGGCCTGTCCAACGGCCTCGGCTTCGGCACGACCGAATTCCACGTGTTTCGGTCAACCGGTGCCGTCGCGCCCGAATACCTCTACCACTACATCCGCCAGCAGTCTTTCCGCGACGATGCCCGCACCCGCATGGCGGGTGCGGGCGGCCAGCTTCGCGTGCCCGCTGACTATGTGAAGCAGTTCGAGTTCCCCCTGCCGCCGCTGGCGGAGCAGAGGCGGATTGTGGAGAAGGTGGAGGCGTTGCTGGCGCGTGTGCGATCGGTGCGTCAGCGTCTGGCCGCCGTGCCCGACATCCTCAAACACTTCCGCCAGGCCGTCCTCGCCCACGCCTGCTCCGGCAAACTCACCGAAGACTGGCGGGGCCCCGATGTCGACGACGATGACAACGGGTTACCGAGCGGATGGTCGCGACCTCCGCTCAGCGAATTGTGCACAGCGTTTCAGTATGGCTCATCACAGAAATCTGATGACACGGGTGATGTGCCTGTGCTGCGCATGGGTAATCTCCAGGACGGACGCATTGATTGGTCCAACCTCAAGTTTTCCTCCGATGCGGCTGAGATCGACAAGTACGCACTGGAGCCGAACACCGTCCTATTCAACCGCACGAACAGCCCGGAGCTTGTGGGCAAGACCGCGATATACAGGGGAGACCGACCGGCGATATTCGCGGGTTACCTGATTCGGATCGTGCATGGGCCGGAGCTCGACCCCGAGTATCTCAACTATTGCCTCAACGAACAGGCGTTCCGTGAATACTGCATGCGGGTCAAATCCGATGGCGTGAGCCAATCCAACATCAACGCCAAAAAGCTGGCAGCCTATGAAATGCCACACCCGCCGCTCGCTGAGCAGCAGGAGATCGTGCGGCGCGTGAACGACCTATTCACCCGGGCAGACTCAATCGAACATCGCGTAGCAGAGGCGACAAGACGAGCCGACGCGTTGACGCAGAGCATTCTCGCCCGGGCTTTTCGTGGCGAGTTGGTCCCCACCGAAGCCGACCTCGCCGCCGCCGAGGGCCGGGACTATGAAACCGCCCAACAGCTACTGGAGCGCATCCAGACTGACTTGGCTCGACGGGTTCCGCAGAAACAACGGAAACGCCGTGCAAAGGTCCGGGACAAGTTGCAACTCACTGACAAAGTCGAGGCCACATTGAAACGACCGCTTCTCAACGTGCTGAAGGACTCGTCCAAAGCTCTGACGCCAGAAGAATTGTTCCGGCAAACGGGCTGCGATCTGGACGATGTGGATGCCTTCTACGAAACACTACGCGCCGGGGTCGCATCCGGAGACATCGTTCAGGAACCATCGGTGCCCGATCCGACGAACCCGACTGTGTTATTGAAGATCAAGAAGGGGTGATGCATGCGTCTGAAGCAGCTGACATTGGGCATTTTTAAGAATCTGGCTGGTTTCACGATCGCCTTCGATCAGGCCCAGTCACCAACGGTTCTTGTCGGCCGCAACGGTACGGGCAAGTCGAACCTTCTTGAAGCGATCCTTATCATCTTCAGGGATTTGGACCTCGGTCGTCGGACTGAGTTCAGCTACCGCCTTCACTATGCCCTGGATGGCCAAGATGTTGTCATTGACTGGGATCTGGGCCGAAATAAGAACCAGCTTGATGCAACCGTGAATGGGTCAGCAGTCACACGCTCGCAATTGACTGCTGCGGGATCGCGCCTGCTGCCTCGCTTCGTGTTCGGCTACTACTCCGGCCCCACCGACAGAATGGCGGACCACTTCCGCCTTCACCAAGAGAAGTACTACCGGGCACTCATCAGTACCAAGACCAGCGCCACCGACACATCCGAGTTGCGCCCGCTCTTCTACGCTCGAATGATACACAGCCAGTTCGTCATGTTGGCATTCTTCATGCGTCAGGATGCGGCAATACGAGAGTTTCTTCGCACACACCTGCGAATCACGGGGCTTGATTCCGTGTTGTTCGTCGTGCGGCAGCCGCCGTGGGCGAAGACGAAGAACACAGCCAAGGAGCGGTTCTGGAAGGCCCGCGGTGAAGTGCGGGATTTTCTGGAACGTCTTTTCGCAGCTTCGCTCGCACCGATGCAGGCAGCGTGGAAAGTACCAATTGGATTTCGCAAAAGCACGCAGCGAGAGCATCTATACCTTTACCTGCGGGCTGAACGCGAACTGCAGCAGTTGGCCCAGTCATATGATTCGGAACAGCATTTCTTCACCGCTCTGGAAAGCACATATCTTTCCGAGATGATTGCCGAGGTACGTATTCGCGTGAAAGTCCGTGGTGTTGACGGTAGCCTGACCCACCGTGAACTGAGCGAAGGCGAACAGCAGTTGCTGATGGTCCTGGGTCTTCTGCGGTTCACGCGTGAGGACGAGTCGCTATTTCTGCTTGATGAGCCAGATACGCACCTTAATCCCGCATGGAGTTTGGAGTATCTCGATCTGGTCGGCAAAGTAGTCGGAGAGCACCCGACAAGCCACGTGGTGATGACGACACACGATCCACTGGTACTGACGAATCTTGAGCGAGATCAGGTCAGAATCATGCTGCGTGATGAAGAGAGTGGACGGATATGGGCGGAGCTGCCGGAGCATGCGCCCAAGGACATGGGTGTCGATGGATTACTCACGAGTGAACTGTTTGGCCTGCAAACAACAATCGGCACTGAGCTACAAGCGATGCTTGCCGAGCGGGCAACGCTTATCTCCAAGGGCACCGACCGCAATGTCACGGAGACGGCAAGGCTGCAAACTCTTACCGCAGAACTGAGCCGCAAGGGGTTTGCGCGCGTCGATGATGATCCAATCTACGCGAGTTTTCTTGCTGCGATGTCACGTAGGAGCGACTGGACTCGTCCCACTCTCACTCCCGCTCAAAAGGAGGAGCAAGATCGTATTGCGGACGAGATATTGGCGGAAGTCACCACGGAGGGCGAGGAATGATCCACATTGACCTTAATGGCCATTCGCCGGACCCCGCTTGGCTGGCACGCGCAGATGGTGTGACGAGCCAGATCCTCAATAATGGGCTTTCGGACGAGGATCGACAATCGCTCATCGATCGCAACGAGCACATCTGGCGAGATCTCATGCCGTGGCTGAAGACGCTTTCTCGCGACAAGTGTTGGTATTCCGAAGCACGGGATTGCGCTGCGTACTGGCACGTGGATCACTTTCGTCCGAAGAAGGAAATCAAGGACCTCGCAGGCACCACATATGAGGGGTATTGGTGGTTGGCGTTCAATTGGCAGAACTATCGTCTTGCCGGCGGCGCGGTGAATACACCTAAGTCCACGAAGTTCCCGGTAAGAGAGAATACGACGTGGGCATGCGGGCCCGACGACGACATCGAAGACGAGCATCCGTACCTGCTCGACCCAACCTGTCCTGAAGACCCCGCGTTGCTCAGCTTCAACGAACAGGGCAAAGCAACACCCGCTGATCCGAACGATTGCTGGCACAAGGACAGAGCCGACGTATCCATCGCAATTCTGAACCTAAACTACGACAGCTTGAAGCGCGGTCGCAAGCGTGTGTGGGACCAGTGTTCTACCCAGTCGCAAGATGTGCTGCAGTGCAAGGCCACTCTTACAGACCAACCAAGTGCATCGAAGAAGCAGAAATTACGCAACGGGATCAATGTTCTCAAAGATATGGTCAGGCGTGAGGCTGAATTCTCTGCTGTGGCAGCCATCTGTGTGCGCGCTCAAGGCGATACTTGGCTTGAACGGGCCGTGTTTGGCAATTAGACGCCTAATAGGACGCATGTATGGCACGACGTCGACGCAAGCACATCTCGCCGCAACAAATCACCGGCCAGCAGGGCGTGAACCTGGTGGAGCGCGAGGTGTTGGCGATGGGGTTTGCTTGGCACCCCACGAATCAGGCACTCGATGCTGGGATCGACGGCATTATCGAGGTGCGTGATCCCGAAACGGGTGAGGCGACTAACAACATCATCCAGGTGCAGGTTAAAGCCACCACACGCAAATGGACCTATGAATCAAGTGACGAATTCACCTATCGCTGCCGGCCGGAAGACATTGAGTACTGGACGCGTGGTAATGCCCCAGTGATTCTGATTGCAGTGCGACCAGATGGTGACGAAGCCTACTGGGCACACGTGCAGGATGCGTTCGCCGATAAGGGGCGTTCTGATGATCTTCACATTCGGTTCAATAAGCAGACGCAGCGCTTTGATCGAAATGCTGCTCGCGGATTGCTTCGCCTGGCAGTGCCTCGGGATGTGGGGCCGTACTTGCCTGCTCCACACCAGAATGAGGAGTTGATCTCGAACTTGTTGCCTGTTACCTCGCTCCCGCCGCACATCTACGTCGCAAGCACTGACTATCGCGATCCGAAAGACGTGATCGCATGGGCCAAAGACAGCGAAGTGCAGTTGCCCAGCGGCTGGTTCCTGGGCGGTGAACTGATTTGCTCGTTTCATGATCTGCGCGAAGGCGTGTGCCGGGAGATCTGTGACATCGGGTCGGTCGAAACCTTCGGCACGGATGAGTGGTCAGACAGCGACGACCCGGATCGGCAGCGTCAGTTTGTGCGTCTGCTGAACCAAGTGTTTCGCGGTGATATGCGGATTCGGCGGTTGTGGCGGTCCAAGGATGAGCGGTGCTACTACTTCCCGTCCCGCCGGGGGCCGAATGATGAACCCGAAGCTCGGACATATTGGTATCGCTCGTTGCAGCAGAAGACATCGAGCGAGGTCGTGAAGGTCGAGCCAGACCGAAGCGGCGATGGCATCTGGTATTGTCGCCACGATGCCTTCCAGCACGCGTTCCTTCGGATCAACGACGGCTGGCATCTGGTGATTACGCCGCATTACGTGTTTACGACCGATGGCCGAACGCCACACCCGCACGGCGAGGAACTGCTATCGGGCCTCAAACGGCAGGAACACCAGAAGGCGGTGCTTGGCCAGGTGGTTATGTGGCGGCACAAGCTCACGGAGCAGAGGGGCCAGATGCGGCTCGGGGAGGGTGAACGTGAGCAGCCGCTCATCGGGTTCGGCGACCTGACGCGGTTCAGTTGCCCACGCGGCATCAATGACGCTGACTGGTTACCCAGCGATAAAGGGGATGAGGCAGAGGGCGATGACTCGATGGACGGGGGGTTATTCGCATGACACAGGTTGGCTTTATTGACGAAACAGAGGTGCCTCTGGAGTTTGGCGAAGAGCGCCGGCACATCGACATCCGCTACGGCATCATGAACCATGGCGTATTGGATCGCTCCGAGCGTGACGAAGCGCGGCTGATACGGGTAGGGTTGATCGGTTCGCCGCAAGCGAATGAAGCATGTCTAAAATGGATTGAACAGTGTGCGGACGGAGTCGACCCCAAGGACAGCCCCAAATGCAACGTGTTTCCCCGGTTCCCGGGCTTTGGGGATGACTCTCCTTTCAACGCTCAGATAAGCTGCGATTCACGCAGCCAACGCACGCTGAACACGAATGACCTTGCACGCTTGGCCAGCGCCACAGAGCCAGGTCGAATCGTCAAGGAAGCTGTGGCGCTCTACCTGAATGACGTCAGTTACCTGGTGAACGAGGTGCGGCCGGATGTGATCATCTGCCTTGTCACCGATGAGGTCAGCGACCATCTCGATCGCGCCGCCGCATTGAATACGAGGCGAGGCGGTGTGGAAGACGAAGACGATGAAGAGGCCACGAATCGACTGCGCCACGATTTTCACCATTGCCTGAAGGCCGCCGTGATGCGGTTCCATACGCCCATCCAACTCATCCTGCCCTCCACGTTCGGGTTGGGCGGGCGGTCGAAGTCCACCAAGCGGAAAAGGCCGAGCCGCAAGCAACGTCCCCGTCAGCTTCAGGACGAGGCAACACGGGCGTGGAACCTGTTCACGGCGCTGTATTACAAGGCTCGCGGCGTCCCGTGGCGACTGCCGCGTGAATCATCTGATTACGACACCTGCTACGTCGGGATTGGTTTCTACAAGAGCTTAGACGAAAGCCGGGTGATGACCAGTGTCGCTCAAGTGTTTAACCAGCGAGGCGAGGGCGTCGTAGTCCGTGGCGGTCAGGCCCGGGTATCCAAAGATGATCGAGTTCCCCATCTCCCGGAGACGGCGGCAACGCAGATCATGGTGGACGCCCTCAAGCGATATCGCGAGGAGCACCGTAATCATCCTGCACGCGTGGTGCTGCATAAGACATCCGAGTTCGATCCGCCCGAGATTGCCGGCGTAAAGGCCGCGATGCAGCAGGAACGCGTTGAGATGTGTGACATGCTGAGTATTCGGCGCAGTTCGATCCGTTTGTTCCGACAAGGGGATTATCCGGTTCTTCGCGGCGTGCATGTCCCGCTCGGCGGTAGTCGCCACCTGCTCTACACACGAGGAAGCGTGCCGTTCTTCGAGACCTACACAGGCCAGTATGCCCCACGGGCCCTTGAACTGAGATTCGACTCCACGGAGCACAGCCCAGAGCTCCTGTGTCGGGAAGTCCTTGGACTGACGAAGATGAACTGGAATAACACGCAGTTCGACATGCGCGACCCGATTACCATCCGGGCAGCGCGACGTGTGGGCGACATCATGAAATATGTACCCGACAATGCTCCCGCTGATGAAATCGCAAGGCACTACAGTTTCTATATGTGAGGTTTCGCGTATGGGCCAACAGGTATACACGCTTCGCATCACACTCCGCGACAGCAAGCCGCCGATCTGGCGGCGGGTGGTGGTGCCTTCGGACATCACGCTCGGGCAGTTGCATGAGGTGATTCAGATCGCCATGGGGTGGACGAACAGCCACCTGCATCAGTTCGTGCTGCGTGACAAGTCGCTCAAGCCCACCCGCGATGAGATTCGCAAGGTTGGTGAGGCCGACATCTGGGACGATGCGTTCATGACGCGGATGCGCGGCGAACGAGTGTTCACCATGCTGACCACACCGTTCGGCGATCCGACAGAGATGGAAGGTGAGGATGAGGACGCGGTGACGCTGGCCGAGGTGTGTCCAAAGGTCAAGAGCAGGCTGACCTACGACTATGACTTCGGTGATGGGTGGGAGCACATCATCGAGGTGCAGAAATTCGAAGAGCCCAAGCCGGGCGTCGAATATCCGGTTTGCCTGGCGGGGAAGCTGGCCTGCCCGCCCGAGGATTGCGGCGGCATCTATGGCTACTACCACATGCTCGATGTGGTAGCTGATCCTGATCACGAAGAACACGACGAACTGGTCGAGTGGCTGGGCGATGATTTCGATCGCGAAGCGTTCGACATCGACGAGGTCAACGACATGCTGGCCCAGTGGCGGGAGGGCTGAACATCTATGCTGGACACGCCTGAAACACCCGACACCTCGCAATGGCCGCTGCTTGTGTTGATGGAACACTTCAACGCGTGGTGTGCCTCGGCGCGCAGGGAAGATTTCTGGCGTGACACAGTTGAGCACCGGTTGTGGGCCGACCGGCTGCGCGATGAGGCGAAGGGGATCATCATCTGGCTGGAACTGAGGGGCCAGGATGATGCGGCCGCTCAACTCGACGAAGCGATGGGTGCCTTTCGGGAGGCGGTCTGGAGTTTCAAGGAGGCCTGTGAAGGGGTCTATCCCGCCAACGATCCGGGCTGCCGTGATGCACGGGATGCGATGATTGACGCCGCTGGTCGCGCCTCGGGGGTGGCCGAAGACCTGGATTCTGAACTGCCTGCGGACGTCTGGGAGGGCTTCTTCGATGCCTGACCTGGCGGACATGGTGCAATCGGCGCTCGACGCCCATGCTGCCGATCAGGCGGTTGACCTCGCTCGATCCGACCAGTGGCTCCAAGTACGTCAGCGGTACAGCGAATTGTCGGTCAACCTGATCGTCAACGGCCATGAATCGCTCGCACGACGCATTGACCGTGAATATCAGGCGCTGCGCGAAGCGATGCGTCTGTCAGTGGAGTCGCAGAACGGCAAGAGCGTGGCGGATGACTACGCGCTGTGGGAGGCGGTCACCGAGTTCCAGTTCACGGTCGGACACCTGGAGCGCCGGCATGGCCAGTTGGAATCGATGTCCCACGTCGAGCCAGCCAAGCAACTGCCCAAGCCCGCGAGCCAAGGCGACCCACCCAAGCGATCTTGGACGCAGGGCGACCTTGATGATGCAATCCGGGAGTACAAGGCCAAGCGTGCGTCGGCGTATCAGCGGTTGTTGTCGGTGCTGGATGACCCGAAATCTTCACCATCATCCAAACGCACGGCACGCAAGCAAGCGAAGGAGTTGTTTGGCCGGAATGTGATCGCACGGGCTCTGGGCGTCAAATCGGCGAAGATGGTCAGCCAATCCCAGCCATGGGTTGCGATAGCGAAGGAACTGGGGCTGGATCGTAAGACCGGGAAGCAGGCCGGTGTAGGACGCCCCACCAGGATCGGGCAGGACATCGCCATCGAGCAGGCATCGATGAATGCGACCGACACCGATGATCATGCCGCCGCTGACGCCGCGATTCTGCGAGAAGAGCGAGAGGAGACGCTCCGACAAATCCGCAAACTGGCCGAATCGGAGTTGCCGAAGGCGAAGGAGAGCGCCAAGGCATTGATGGACAGTTTCAATGAAGGCGAGATGACCGACGATCAGGTGCGTCAGAACGCGGCGATCCTGATGGGCTGCGACGACGACTTCGAATAGCGCCCGCTGTTATCCCCACCCGTCCCCACCTGCGACTGGGGATACCCACTTCATTTTATGTAGACGCCGCCTTTGCCCGGGGATTCATGTCTTTGCGCGCATGGTGCGGGCTGGGGATGTCCCCTCGTGCCTTCCTCTGTCCGAACGCGACGGTCGTGTTCGGCACCAGAATCCCCACAGAGGAAGGTCCAACCATGACCGACTCGAATCACGCCACCGTCGACCGAACCGACGGCCGCCCCCGGAATGCAGGCCCGGGCGTATTGCCTGCCATGCTGACCATCGATCAGGTCGCCCGCTTGCTCAACTGCTCGACGCGCACCGTGTACCGGCTCAACGACGCCGGTCGGATGCCCCGCCCGGTGCGTCTGGGAGCCCTGGTGCGTTGGAACCGCAGCGAGATCGAGCAATGGATCGCTGACGGCTGCCCCACTGCGAAGGGAGCGCGTCAATGAGTGGTCGTCAACAAGAACTGGTTGATGCGGCTGTTCGATACGCCGAGATGGGGTGGCCGGTGTTTTCGTGCCACCCCACCGGGCACCAGCCGTTGGTGAAGAAGGGCTTCTATGCCGCGACGACTGACGTGGAGACTATCCGGGGATGGTGGTCGCGGTGGCCCGATGCCGCGATCGCACTGCGAACCGGTGAAGAAGCCGGCGTGTTCGTCGTGGACATTGACCCGCGCCACGGCGGTGACATCTTCCTCGATGAACTCGAGGCTGAACACGGCCCGCTGCCCCACACGGTTGAATGCCAGACCGGCGGTGGTGGTCGGCACATCTATTTCCGTTGGCCGGGCCAGCAGGTGAAGTGTTCGACAGGCCACATCGCTTCGGGCATCGACATCAAGGGTGACGGCGGGTACGTCATCCTCCCGCCGAGCGATCACAAGTCGGGCAACACCTATAGCTGGCTATTCGAGCAGGAGCCGGGCGAGTGCGAGATTGCCGACGCGCCGTCGTGGTTGCTGGAGCGGATCGCCGCCGGAACCGATGCGAACGCGAAGCATTTGGGCGCTGTGTCAGTCGACGAGTGCGATGTGATTCCCGAGGGGCACCGCAACAATACGTTGATGCGTCTGGGTGGCCATCTGCGGCAGGTCGGCATGGACGCCGCCGAGATCAAGGCCGCGTTGCTTGCGCGGAATGCTTCCAAGTGCCAGCCGCCGCTCAATGTGAAAGAGGTAGAACGCATCGCCGAAAGCGTCAGCCGCTACGACGCCGATAGCGCCCGCCAAGCGAATATCGAATGCTGGCCCGAGCGGTATCTCGGTGATGGTGATGCCAACGCCTGGCCCGACCCGCAGGCGATCCCCGATGACCTGCCGCCGGTGAAGGCATTCGATCCGGCGCTGCTGCCCTCGACGCTTCGGCCTTGGATCGTGGACATCGCCGATCGCATGCAGTGTCCGCCCGACTTTCCTGCGGTTGCATCGATGGTGGCGCTCTCGGGAATCCTCGGTCGCAAAATCGCAATCCGACCCAAGCAACGTGACAATTGGACGGTGTACCCGAACCTGTGGGGCGTGCTAATTGGTCGGCCGAGCTTGATGAAAAGCCCGCCGATGAAGGAGACGTTGCTGCCGATCCGGCGCATGACCGCTGACGCGCTGGTCGAATACGAAGCTGCCATGACCGAGTACGAGACTGCGGCAGATATCCAAGGCATCGAGGCGAAGGTGCTGCGGGGCAACATCGCCTCAGCGATGAAGGCTGGCGACGATACAGAATCGCTTCAGAAACAGCTTTCGACGCTGGCCCGACCGGAGAAGCCGAAGCGGAAGCGCTACACCGTCAACGACGCCACGGTTGAAGCACTCGGCGAGATTCTCGCGGACAACCCCAACGGCGTCATCATCGAACGCGATGAGCTGATCGGCTTGCTCAAATCACTGGAGCGGCCCGGCCAAGAGGGCGCTCGAGCGTTCTACCTCGAGGGTTGGACAGGCGATGGCTCGTGTGAGTCTGATCGGATCGGTCGCGGCAACGTCCGCATTGACGGGTTCTGCCTGAGCATCCTCGGCACCATCCAGCCTGGGCCGCTGGGCACCTATCTCGGTGAAGCCCTGCGTGGCGGCACCGGCGACGATGGCCTGATGCAGCGGTTCCAGATGGCAGTTTGGCCCGATGACCCGGGCGCATGGCAGGTCGTTGACCGCTGGCCCGACTCCGATGCGAAGAACGCGGCCTATGCGGTGTACCAGCGGTTCGATGAACTGCCCGCCTCGTCCATCGGCGAACTGCCCGGCACGTTTGACAGTAACACAACGCCCTTCCTTCGGTTCGATTTATCTGCCCAGGACCGGTTCTATGCCTGGATGGTGGACCGCGAGAATCATCTCCGCAACGGCGCGGAACATCCCGCCATCGAGAGCCACCTGACCAAGTACCGCAAGATGGTGCCGGCGCTGGCGTTGATCATCCACCTGGCTGAGTCCGACGGTGGCCCGGTCACGCTTGATGCCGTGACGCGGGCGGTCGGGTGGGCCGACTATCTCGAATCCCATGCCCGACGCATCTACTCGCGGGGCATCCACCCGGCCACGGCTCATGCCCGGGCGCTGGCCCAGCGCATCGCACAGGGCGATGTCACCACTGGCTTCACCATCCGCGATGTGTACCACGGCCACCATTGGTCGCTGCTGGCCGATGCTGAGCAGGTTCAACTCGCCGTAGACGAACTGGTCGAACTGGGCTGGCTGCGGATCGAGACGCTCAATACGCCGGGGCGGCCGAAGGTAATCCACCAAATCAACCCCAAGGTAGCGGCCCCGACACCGTGAACGGCCGTCATGGTTCAGGGGTCCAAAAGCCCACACGGCCGACCTTTTGACCCTTCTGAACCTGCGAACCTTTGGCCCCTTTTTGCGAGGGGCCGGATTGCCCTTGCTTTTCACGGCAACTGACCGCTCATTGTGTCACGGACGACTAACGCCGGGCGCGTGGCCCGGTTCCGGGGGGCGTGAAGGGATTCGAATATGGCGAACATCTTCAGAAAGACGTACACCCAACACCTGCCGCGGCAGTGCGAGATCGTCGAACGCCGTGGGCAGCGCGTGGCGATGTGGGTTGATCGGCGTGGACGCAAGCAGTACGACCAGATCACCACCGGTCAGCAGGGGCAAACCAAGATCATCCGCGAAAGCCCGACGTGGTTCGCCCGGTACCGTGATGCCGATGGTGTCGAGCGGATCGAATCTACCGGGTGCCGTGATGAACAGGCCGCCCGGCAGGTGCTGGCTAACCTGCTGCGGCGGGTCCAGCATGTGAAGTCGGGCATCCTCACCGCCGAGCAGGATCGGCAGGCCGACTTCGCCGACCAACCCCTCGCCGCGCACATCGCGGCCTACCTCGAACATCTCAAGGCCAAGACGGTGCGTGGCAAGCGGGTA
>JBGSTK010000205.1:0-2833 GCA_041736565.1 Phycisphaeraceae bacterium
GACCCGACGGTGGCCCCCGAGACCGGCCGGGACACTACAGTTGTGCCTGCGCGCAACGACAACATCAGTCATATTGGCGACATCGTTTTGACCCAAGATGTTCTATACGTGGTAACCGAAGGGGCTGAGGTCGAGTTGATCGCATTGAATTCAGAGACACTCGTAGAACAATGGCGCATCGAGCTTGAGCCTCGCAAGCCCGCAGGAAACAAAATGAGGGCGCGCATGGCGATCTCTGGCGAACTGTGCGTGATCGCGATCTCCACATTCGACCCACCGCCTGAAAAGCTTCAGGGCATCAGTAGCGAATGGAGTTCGACGGCTGCATTCAAATATCTAATCCTTGCCAAAGATGGCACGGCCGAATTAAAAGAATCGATCGATCTGGAACGAGGACAACATGATATTAGGGATGTCGCAATTAGCCCGGACGGTACACAAATGGTTTGGAGCCCAAACAACATTCTTCTTCGTTCGCCCGTGAAAAAGTTCGCGCCTTCGGTTCTGATGGACGTGGCAGCCTACAGCATCACGGCGATCGAGTGGTTGGGACCGGACGTCGTGGCGATTGGAACACTGGAGGGCCATATTCATGTTATCTCGGCTGTAGATGGCAAAACATTGTGGTCCGTTGAGGGACACTTCGGTGCAGTATTTGACATGGCGTTTGGACATGGCGTACTTGCCTCGGTTGGGAGCGACCGGAAGGCGAAAGTGTGGGATGCTGTAAGTGGAGAGGTATTGGCGTCAATGTCAGTGGGCAACACGCGTGCGATGGCAGTATGCATGTTGTCTGATGAGACACTGGCAATCGGTACTGGCCTTATGGAAGGCAAGTTGATCATCTGGAACTGGAAAGATGGAAAACATACTGAGTTGCTCACTGAGTATGTAGCGATTTATGATCTGGAAGCGGCGACGGACGGAAGTAGCCTTGTGGCGACCCTGTCAGATGTAGTGGGGGGCGAGAAATACATTGAAAAGACAAGCATCCGAAAGTATCCGCTGCAAGTCGGAAGGCTAGTGGAGTAATCGCCGAAAGTATAAACGGGTAGAAGTCCGAGGAGCCCCGCATGCAAATGCGTGGGCTGAGGACAGCTCACATTGCCGGCAGGTCCATCCACAGGCCCGTGACACTGGTCTCGCCGCGTAACGCTTGCATCAGGGGGTCGGTGGCGTCGGCAGGGTTGATCTCGATTGCCGTGAATCGCGCGGGTGCCCTGCCCAGGCGCCTTGGCAAGTAGGGGGTTTTGGCCGATAATGATCGCGCCGGGCTAACGGACCTGGGGTGCCAGCCCGAGGGCGGTGGCATGCGCATTTTGACAATCACCAGCGACACCTATGTGTCGATCACCGCGCTTATGATCCAGTCGCTGCGGGTCTGGCATCCGCGGATTCCCGTTGTGGTGTATGCGTTGGAGACCGGGTGGACGGCGTCCCATAGCGACCAGCTCGCGGCGCTGGGGGTTACAGTGCGGATTGTTCCTGAGCCGGACATGCGTCATCGCGCTGGGGCGATGGGCTCGGCGGTTTTTTGCGTGTGGAAGCTGTCGGTATTGATGGAGCAGACCGAGCCCTATCTTCTACTCGACAGTGACACGCTGATACTTCGCCCGTTGGATGAGTTACTGGCGATGATCGAGCGTGACGGGTGGATGACGGTCAACGAGGGCACGCGTCTGGGGCGATATTTCGAGGGCGACATCACCCGGCTCATGCCGATGTCCGAGGCGCAGCGTGAGTGGCCGGGGTTCAACACTGGCGTACTGGGCTGCCACCCGGACCTCCATCGCGACGTGGTGGCGCTGGCCCACAAATGGAGCGAGCAGATTGGCGGCATCTTTCTGGGTGATCAGGGCTTGCTCAACTTGGCTTGGTGCCACCTTCGCCCCGCGATGCCGCCCAGCGCCGATGTGCAGTTCAATGGCGGTTGGTCGCGCGACCACCGCGTAAATCTGCGGCAAACCATCGTCCATCTGGCGGGCTTCGAGGGCCTGTTCAGCCCTGCCGACAAACTCGCCCACCAGCAGGCCCTCTGGTCGGCCTGGCCTCGGGGCGTGAGGCTGGTTAACCTAACCGACACGTGCTTTTGGCGTGAGCATCTCCCGCGTCATCCCTGGCCGTGGCTCAATCAATGCGACCGGCCAGTTCACCGCGCCTTTGTGCGTCAAATGCGACAGGCTAGCCGCGCTTTGGCGGGTACACCCTGGCTTCTGGTGGAGAATGGGTACCAGGCGTACTTGGTGGATCGCGAATTGCTCGCCCAGGTCGATGCGTTCTGGGCCCGAGAGGGTCATGCCTTTGCCCGCGTTCGTCACAAGCCGACGTTCCACCTCAATGGCGCCGGCGGAGCAACGCCAGCTTGGTGGCGGCGTATCGTACGATGGCGGATGGCCATGCGAGCCCGGCTGCCGCACTAGGGGAGAAATCTTCGTCGCTCGATGCGCGTCCGGCAGTGGGTTGCGTTAGTACGGAAAAAGCATGTAGCTATAGAGCAACGTCGAGAGCCCGGCCGCCAGGGCGATGCACGCGTCTAGCACTCGCCGACCCCCAATAAAACGCTCCGACAGCATCGCCCGCCCCCTGGCCAGGCACAGGGCCAAAACCGGTGTCAGCGAGAGCAGGTATCGGGCGGTTACCGTTCCCTCCGCAGGCACCACGACTGAGAACCAGATAGCCCCCATGACCATCCAGACCACAACCATCGTCAGCAGCAGGTTGATCTCCGCGGCACTGCTGCCTGGTTTTTCCAGGGCCGCCCCGCCCGTGCGTGCCAGGCCTGCCAGAGTGACCGCCGTGACTGGGGCCGCCAGCGCCAACAGCCCCGCCGCCA
>JBGSTK010000224.1:0-27022 GCA_041736565.1 Phycisphaeraceae bacterium
GAAGCGCACGGGTTGATCGCGGATGGTGGAGCGCAAGGGGCGCGTCAGAACGTGCGTGTGATCGGCAGTGGTGAGGGCAGGCAACTGCTGGATGCGGCGTGAGGGGGGGTGTTTGTTGAGGCCGACCGTTGATGATGCACCCCCACCCCGGCCCTCCCCCGCGAGGCGCGGTAGAGGGGGTTAATTGTCCGCTTACTTTGTGCGCGGCTCTGAGCGTGCGATTTTTGCGGTCCCAAATGTCTACTGCGGATAATGGGCAGACCCCTGGGGGGCCCCCGGGGTGGGCGACAAGCGGTATCATTCGTCCACTTGCCGCTTGTGATGTTGCCAACGCAAGGTTTCCGTCACCTCGGGCGGCTCTCATCAGCACCCTAAAAATCGCCAGACTTCACGACGAGACGAGAAGCCATGAACAAGATTGCCCGTGACCAGTTGCTGCTGCTGATTGTGGCGACATTTGTCTGCTTTGCGGCACTGGGCGATTACCGTCTGTTTGATCGCGATGAGCCGCGCAACGCTGGTTGTGCTGTGGAGATGCTTGAGCGCAGCGACTGGGTGGTGCCGATGTTCAATGCGGAACTGCGCACGCACAAGCCGGTGCTGCTTTATTGGTTGACCATGACCGCCTACAGCCTCTGGGGGGTGAGCGAATTTACGGCACGCATGGCATCGGCGGTCTGCGGCGTCGGCACGGTGTTGTTGTGTTATGGCATCGGTCGGCGACTCATGAGCAGGCAGGCGGCGTTCTGGGGCGCGCTGGCGTTGGCGAGTTCGCTGATGTTTGTCGTGGCGGCGCGCATTGCAACGCCGGACTCGCTGCTGATATTTCTCACGACGTTGGCGATGTACATCTACGTGCGCGGGGCTTTTGTGCCCGTTGAGGCCGTGCCTCCCCCCATTGCCGCAGCTCGGGACGATGGACTCGCGCCCTGGCCCGGCAACGGTTCACGCGATCCGCTCCGGCCGTTCTTCCCCAGTTGGTTGTTGGCGATCCTGATGTATGGCGTCATGGGGCTGGCCATTTTGGCTAAGGGGCCGGTGGGCCTGGTGCTGCCCACAGCGGTCATCGGGATGTTTTTGCTTATCGTGCGGCTGCCGGCAGTGCCAGCCGACGCAGTTGAGGGGTCATACAAGGGTTGGCGTCGAGTGTTGTGGTTGTTGCGTCCGTTTGCCCCACTGCACTTCGTTCAGATCTGCTGGTCGATGCGGCCCATCACCGCTGTCGTCACAGCCGGGGTTGTCGCTGGCCCGTGGTATTACCTGGTTGATCGTGCCACGCAAGGTGCCTGGACTCGCGGCTTCTTTCTTGAGCACAATCTCGGTCGCGCCACCACCGCGATGGAAGGGCACGGTGCCTCGGGTCTGGTGACCACCATCGTGATGATGCTGCTGTTCTATCCGGTGGTGCTCTGTCTGGCGTTCTTCCCGTGGTCGCTGTTGTTGACGCCCACTGTCCTTGACATGACGGCCCGCCTTCGGCGAGGCGATCCCTGGCGCAGCGGCTACGTTTTCCTCGCTTGTTGGGTGATGGTTTTTGTGGGTCTCTTCAGCCTGGCGCAGACCAAACTGCCCAGCTACATCACGCCCAGCTATCCCGCTTTGGCGTTGTTGACGGGCGCACTGCTGGCGCACTGGGTGGGTGGTACGCTGCGCGCTGGCCAACGTTGGATCGGTCGCGCCATGCTCGCCATGAGCCTTTTGGGCATCGCCATGCTGGTGGGCGTGTTTTTTGCCGCACGTGTGTTTCTGCCCGGCGACCAATGGCTGGCGCTGGGGGCGCTGACGCTGCCCGTGACGGCCTGGCTGGTGCTGCGCTATATGGCTCGCGGTCAACACGCAGCAGCGGTGAGTGTTCTGGGTGCGGGAGCCGTGGTCACGGTTTCTGTCGTGCTGATCCTGGGCCCGATTATCGTTGACCGTCATCAGCACAGCGATGATCTGTTTGCCATGGCGCGCCAGCATTCGCCCACGCCGCGGTACGTGGCATTCGGGTTGCTTGAGCCGACGTGGGTGTTCTATGCGGGCCAGCCGATACGGGAAATCGAGGGCCATCGCGTGGATCAGTTGGCGCAGTTTCTTGAAAGCCCGGACGCGGTGGCGATCACGACGGCGGATCGCTACAAGGACGTGAAGGGGCAACTGCCCGTGGAGATTGTCGTGCTCGTGGAGTCGCCCTACTTCATGCAGAACCTCAGCTCGAGACCGACGCTGGTTTTGCTGGGGCGATTGAAGTAGGCGAGGCCCGACCAGACGAGGCCCGGTCGTCGCCATCGATGCGGTCGGCGACGGAGAACGTGTCGCTGGTTCGGCTGTGGTGAGCCGTGATCAACTCCGCGAGGATGCCCATGGAAATAAACTGTCCGCCCAGGAGCAGGGCGGCAATGGCGTAGTAAAACAGGGCGCGCTGGTGCAGGTGCAACGGCTCCATACCCTCGACCACGCGTGACAAAATCCACCATGCTGCCAGCGCTGCCGTCGATAGGCTGCCGATGCCAAAGAACATCAGGCCCACCGTTCCCAGAAGGTGTTGCGGTCGGCGGCCGTAGTCGGTGAGGAATTTGACGGTCAGCAGGTCGAGGAAACCTTTGACGAAGCGGCGCACACCGTACTTGGACTGTCCGAACTTTCGGGGGCGATGATGGACAGCGATCTCGCCGACCTTCCATCCCTTGGCGGCGGCGAGGACGGGCACGAAACGGTGTAGTTCGCCGTAGAGCCGCACCTCGCGGAAGATTTCGCGCCGGTAGCACTTGAATCCACAGTTGTGGTCGTGAAGTTTGACGCCTGTGAGTCGGCTGACCATCCAGTTAAAGATGCGCGATGGTCCGACTTTGTGAAACGGGTCGTGGCGTGTGACCTTCCAGCCGCTGACCACGTCGCGGCCGTTGGCGATTTCCGCGAGAAATCGCGGCAGTTCGGCGGGATCATCCTGGAGGTCGGCATCGAGCGTGAAGACCAGTTCGCCCCGCGCGGCTTCGAACCCCGCTGCCAGCGCTGCGGCTTTGCCGAAGTTGCGACGGAAGCGAATAGCGCGGACCCGCGAATCCCCAGCCGCTAGCGATTCGATTGTCGCCCAGGAACCATCGGTTGAACCGTCATCGACGAACACGAAATCAAGCTCGTATCCATTGGCGACGGCGACGGCATTGAGCTCCTGGTGCAACACCGCGAGACTTTCGGCTTCGTTATAGACGGGAATGACGACGGAAAGCATGGTGGGCCTTTGGTTGAGGCGGGTTGTGTCGAAGCCGGGCTGCCAAGGTCAAGAGGATACGTCAATTCAGCGCGGCGGCTTGGCGGGTGTCATTATCGCTTCGCGATTTTCCGCGGTGGTCGCTGGCTCGATGTCCGGGGTTGCAGTGCTTTGGTCGGCATTGTGCACGGACTCTGCAGAGCGGGACGGCCAGGCGAAGAGGTAAAGCATACTCGCTGCCGCTAATTCCACGCTCAACCAGACGAGGCGCAGGACGATGGCGGAAATGATGGCGGCCATGGCACCGTAGTGGGGGACGATCAGGCTGCTGATGACCCATTCGCGAATGCCGACGCCGCCGGGCAGGGGCGAGAGGACACCCGCCACCATGGCCAAGCCGGTGGCGGCCACGGTCAAAGGCAGCGCGGCCCACAATCCCGGGATCGACAGATCCATGGGTAGCGCCTTGAGCACAGCCCACAGGCTGGCACCCAGGAGCAGCCAGGCCAGGAGATTCGCCAGCCATCCCAGCACCATGACACGCATCGTCAGGCCCGCCAGCCAACGTTCCAGGTCGCGATGGAGCTTGAGAAGCATCATGCGTCGCACCAGCCAGCGAAATAGCGGGGGGATGGTGGGTACGCCTGCTGCGAGCATCATCGCCAGCGCCAGGATCAACAACTGCCAACGATCACGGAAGTGAAGCGCCAGCATGATGGCGGCGATGAAGGCTCCCGTCGCCAGCATGGTCAGCGTTTCGATAAACACGCTGACCGCGGCGATGGTGCCGTCCACACCGTGACCTTTGACGAGACCCGCCCGCAGCACGACGACCATGGCCTTGCCCGGCACGTACTTGCCCAGGTGCCCGATGTAATACGCTCGTAGTGTGGTGGCGATCGTTGGCTTCTGACCAAGCGCCCACAGCACGCGATGCCAGAAGAGTCCCATTGGAAGCAGACCCAGAAAGTAGAAACCTGCCGAGGCCAGCAACCATAGAGGCTTGAGTTGTCCCAGCGACAGATCGTGGAGACTCATTTCCGCCCGGGCTTTGCGTACCACGGTCCAGATCCCCCAAGCCACAAGGGCAGCGACCAAAACCTTGGCGATTAGCAGGAGTAGGCGAAATATCTTGGCTTTCGGCGGGGCGGGCATGGTCAGGCGTGGCTCGGGCGAATTGGAACTCCGCCATAATATCCGGGCGATGCACCGTGGGTCGGCTCGTGGCATAATCGCGTTTTCTCACCCTTTGCCTCGGAGTTCATCCATGATAAATCGGCGTCCGAATCTCGTGTTTGTTTTCCCCGATCAGATGCGAGGTTCGGCCATGTCGTTCCTGGGCATCGAGCCCGTTGCCACTCCTTGCCTCGACGCGTTTTCCCGCCAGAGTCTGCAGCTTTCGCAATGCGCCTCGACCTACCCGGTCTGTTCGCCGTACCGCGCCATGCTCATGTCGGGCCAGTATCCGCACCGCACCGGCATGCTGGGCAACTGCAACTCCAACAACACGCGCTTCGACACGGAGCTGCCGACGCAGACGCGTTGCTGGTCCGATGTACTTGCGGATGAAGGGTATAGCCTGGGCTATATCGGCAAGTGGCATCTCGACGCGCCGCGTGAGCCCTACATCGACTGTGCCAACAATCGCGGCGAGTTGAAGTGGAACGAATGGTGCCCGCCCCATCGCCGCCACGGCTTTGACTTCTGGTACGGCTATGGCACCTATGACCAGCACATGCGACCCATGTACTGGCGGGGCGATGCGCCGCGCGATGGATTTCACTTCGTCGATCAGTGGGGCCCCGAGCACGAGGCAGATATGGCCATCGAGTATCTGCGTAACACGGGCGGAAAGTACCGAAAGGCCGACGCTCCCTTTGCGATGGTGGTCTCGATGAATCCACCTCACACCCCCTACAAGCAGCGCCCCGACCGGTATCGTGCCCGCTACGACGCGATGGATGTCGAGCAACTGTGTACCCGTCCCGACATTCCACCGGCGGGCACGCGTTGGGGTGATCACTTCCGCAACGTAGTGCGCGATTACTATGCCATGATCACGGGCGTTGATGAGCAGTTTGGCCGCATCGTCAAAGCGATCGATGACCTGGGATTGGCTGAGGATACGCTGGTGGTTTTCACTTCCGATCATGGCGACTGCACGGGGATTCACGAGTTCCCCCACAAGAGCGTGTGGTGGGAGGCGTCGATGCAGGTGCCGTTCATGGCGAGATTCCCCGGCCGCCTGTCACCGGGAGTTGATGACCTGCTCATCGCCTCACCCGATATCTACCCCACACTGCTAGGCCTGATGGGGCTGGGTCATGCCATCCCCGGATCGGTGATGGGCACCGATATGTCGTCGATCATGCGTGGTCAACGCGGGGCTGGACCGCGTCCCACCTCGCAGCTTTATCAGTGGCTCACGCCCCGCGATCCCAAGGCTGGTGCCCGGGGTGTACGAACGCATGATTACAAGCTTGTCATCGCCCCACGTCCCGCGGAAGCGAACAACGAATTGAACCCGTTGATTGGTGAGTCGGCACCTGAAATGTTTCATCTTTATGACCGCCGTACCGATCCGTTCGAGTTGAAGAATATCGCCGGCGAGCAGCCGCAGATCGTCCGTCAACTCATTGCCGACGAACTGGAGCCCTGGCTGAAGCGAGCCGAGGACCCGTTTGCCGTGAGCGAGTGGCTGACACTTTGATGCGTTGAACGACGCCAAAATTTTTGCGGTAAACTATCGCCTTGACCACCCGTACGAGCCCACGCCCCCGTGGCTCGGGCGTGGTTTCCACAACGAGGTTCATCATGCAGACTGACTCCACCGGCTTCGTCTATCACATCATCTCCAACACCCACTGGGATCGCGAGTGGACCCACACCTTCCAACGCAATCGCATGCTGTTGGTGGATGTGTTGACCAAGACCATGGACCTGCTGGAGGCAAACCCCGGCTACAAGCATTTTCACCTCGATTCTCAGACGATTCCGCTCGAAGACTGCATGGCTGTGCGCCCGGATATGCGTCCGCGGCTTGAGAAGCACATCCGTAACGGCGACATTTTGATCGGCCCCTGGTACACGCTGCCGGAAATGAACCTCATCGAGGGTGAATCGATCGTGCGCAACCTGTTGATGGGGCATCAGGTCGCGGCCGAGTGGGGACCGGTGATGAAGGTCGGCTACAACCCCATGTCCAACGGCCAGGTCTCGCAGTTGCCGCAGATCTATGCGGGCTTCGGTATCGACACCATCCTGTTTTATCGCGGGATCAACATCGAAACGGCACCCATGGAATTCTGGTGGGAGGCACCCGATGGCTCGCGCGCCATGGCCATGCAGTTTCCCGATGGTCGTGGCATGTTCTGGTCGCACGGTTACCTGCCGGTGGTTTACAACGTCTGGGGCGGCATCGCGGAAACCTGGCCCTGGCGCTGGGGTACCACGGGATCACCCGTCAAAATCGGGACCGGCAAGGAGTTCGAGAATACTCAACGAACGGACCTCTACTTCGAAGAGAACGTGGAGAAAGGGCTGACCCGCGGCCGAGAGTGGTGGGTGCGCCACAAGCCCGCCAAGCATGTGATCCTGCTCGAAGGGCATGACCAATGCCCGCCGTTTGTGCATGTGCCACGGGTCATCGACGACTTCAACAAGCTCTTTCCTCAGGACAAGATGATCCATGACAACCTCCCCAACGCGATCAAGGCTGTACGGGATTCCATGCCGGATCGCCCGACGTTGGTGGGGGAGATGCGGCAGACCAACAAGTCGGGCGTGCCCAACTACTGCTATATCCACCCCGGCATTCTTTCCACGCGGATGTATTTGAAGCAGGCCAACCGCAAAGCTGAAAACGCGCTGTTCCGCTGGGCTGAACCCGCCGCTGTGGCCGCGTGGTTGCTGGGCGAACCCTATCCCAAGCCTTTCATCGACCAGGCCATCAAGATGCTCATGGCCAACCACGCCCATGATGACATCTGCGGCTGCAGCATCGACAAGATTCACAGCGACATGATGTACCGCAATTCGGAGATCGAGTCGCTGACGAATGAAATCATCAACCGCTCGCTCCGAGCCGTGCTTTCACGCGTCGACATGACCGGGCATGGCGATGATGCCCTGTTTGCAGGTGTGTTCAACTCGCTGCCTTACGAGCGTCATGAAGTGGTGGATCTGATTATCGATGTGCCCAAGACCATCGCAGCTCAAAGCATCACCCTGGTCGATGCCCAGGGCGCAACCGTGCCTTGCCAGATCGAAAGTGTGCGTGACTTTGGGTGTCACATCAATCAGGATGCGATCACACGCTCACTGCCCACACGACGATATCGCGTGCAGGCTCTGGTGAAGGTCCCGGGACTGGGCTACAACGTTTTACAGGTCAAGCCCGGTGCTCCCCAAGAGGCAAAGGATCAATCGATTCTCGCCGAGGATGGCGGGTTGGTTAACGAGCATGTCGCTGTCAGCTTCAACGACAATGGCACGCTCACCGTCACCTGTCGCAAAACCGGCCGAGTGTTCAAGGACATTCACAGCTTTGAAGATTGCGGTGATGCGGGCAATGCCTGGCTGATCCACCATCCGGCTTCCAACCCGGTGGTGACGAGCATCAATGGCAAGGCTCGCCGTCGCGTCGTCAATTCGGGGCACTTGGCTGCGACCGTTGAAGAGGCTGTGACCATGTCGATCCCCACGGGATTAACGCCCGATTTCAAAGGCCGACGCAGTGAAACCCGGGAGATGGAGATCGTAACGCGGGTGACGTTGCGCAAAGGCTCGCGTCGCATCGAGTTTGAGACGAGCTTTGACAACCAAGTCGAATGCCATCGTTTACGGGCGTTATTTCCCAGTGATATCGCCACGGATCATTCGTGGGCCGAGATGCCTTTCGATGTCGTGCAACGCAAGATTGCTTTGCCCGCCGACGCGGAGACCTGGGTTGATCGCCCCCGTCCCGAGAAGCCGCAGGTTAACTTCTGTGCCGTGCAGAATGAGAAAGGCGGACTGGCGGTGCTCAATCAGGGCTTGACGGATTACGAGGTCAAGGACGAATCGCGGCGAACCATCGCGCTGACCTTGGTGCGGGGTATCTGGCAGGGCGGCATCCACTCCACCGACCGCTTGCCTGATCGCGGCTTCCAATGCTTCGGGCCGCAAACCTGTCGCTATGCCCTGATGCCCTTTGCCGGACAACTGGAGCAAGCGGAGGTCGGCCACGAGGCGCTGCTCTTCAACGTGCCCGCCGAGTTCGGCGTCTGTGGAACTCAGAAAGGCTCGATGCCCCGTCGTGGGAGTTTGATCGACCTTTCCTCCAAAACGCTGATCGTTCACGCCATCAAGCAATCGGAAGATGGACAAGGCATCATCATGCGGTTGAGCAACCCCACGGACAAAACGGTCGATGCAACAATTGCCTGTGGCCTGCCGATCGGCGAGGCGAGGGTCGTGAGCCTCGAAGAGAAGCCCGTTGAGAACCTGAAGGTCACGGGTGATAACGTGTCGCTGCACGTCGGCCCACGCAAGATTATGTCTGTTCTGCTGACGCCGAGGTAATAATCGGTGACGGTTCAGAATCTATTGCACGAAGAAGAAAAAATGACTCCCGTACTTCAATTTCCGAATCTGGGTGATTTCGCCGCTGAATCGGGCTTAGTGCCACTCAAAGCCTCCAGCGACGGTGCATTCATGCCAGGCCGCGCGGGCGTCGTGGCCATCGCTGCCACCAGCGATGGCAAAGTTGAGTTCATCGCCTTCGAGCATCACACGCTGGCGTTTGTGAAATCGGCGATGGGGTATCCCGCCTATTACCCGGTGTTGCCGGTGCGCCTGGCGAAGCCAGTCAAGGCGGTCTTGATGGACCTTGACGGCACAAGCGTGCGCAGTGAAGAGTTCTGGATGTGGATTATTCAGCTCACCACCGCAAGCCTGCTGGATAGGCCGAAGTTTGAGTTGGAGGAAGCCGATCTGCCCCATGTCTCGGGGCACAGCGTCTCGGAGCACCTCAAATACTGCATCGGCAAATATTGTCCCGACAAGACCGTCGAGGAGGCGCGGCAATACTACTTTGAGCACACCCATCGGCAGATGCAAGCCATCATGGAGGGACGCGGCAGGGACAACGCATTTACGCCAACCCCCGGCATCAAAGAATTTTTGAACGAGCTTAAAGCGATGGGCGTGAAGATCGGCCTGGTGACTTCCGGCTTGTACGAAAAGGCCTGGCCCGAGATTCTTTCAGCATTCAAGAGCCTGAAAATGGGCGACCCGCTGGAGTTTTACGATGCCGTGATCACCGCGGGCTTCCCCATGCGCAAGGGTGTCAGCGCTGCCACATTGGGCGAGTTGTCACCCAAGCCGCACCCCTGGCTCTATGCCGAAGCATGTCGTGTGGGGTTGGGCGTTGAATTCTCCGATCGCCACGCAGTGGTGGGCATCGAAGACAGCGGTGCGGGTGTGTGCTCGATCCGGCTGGCGGGGTACACCACCATCGGCATCGCTGGTGGCAACATCGTGGAAAGCGGCACGCGCGGGCTCTGCGATCACTACTGCGAGGACTTCGACGCAATACTCAAGATCATCAAGGCGTGAGCATCGGCCGCGCAGCGGCGTGTCACGCTAGAGCCGACTCGCCTCGCAAATTGGGGCGGGTGAGGCGGATTTGTTGATGAGATAGTTTTCCAGTCGCGAGCCGCGCATGGCGATGGGATTGAAGTCGAATCTTTGTGCAAATGCTTCGCTGCCCAACGGGTTTTCAGTGACGAACGCGAGCACACGGGGCAGCGGCTTGATGTGTAGCCGTTCGAGATTCATGCACAGCGGAACGACGGGCGCGTTTTTCACGTCGGGATGCGCTGAGAGTTGCCCAATGGGCTCGAACGCCAGCGCCCTGCGATAGAACGGTGCATGGTGGGGATGCACGCCAATGACGATGTCCGTGGCCTTGGCGTGAACAGCGAAGTAGATGCCCAGCTTCATGAGTTCGAAGAGGGAAGCCATCGAGCGGGTGATATGCTCGCGGCGATCGGCGAACAGACCGACTTCACAGAGCGTGCGCCCCTTGTCCCGCAACGCTGCCAACTCCGCTGCGTAAATGCGATCCAGCGGCAGGTTGTGCCCCGTGTCGGCCATCGCGGTGAGCGTGGAGATGACCTGTGTGCCCAGCTTGCCGACCATCACCCCGGCGTGCGGTCCCACTGCATGTTCCACAGCGTGAACTTCATACGGATTGGCATCAATGATCTCGATGCGGCGATAGGCATGATAGACCAGCGACCACGCCTCAATTACACCCTCGATAGTACTGGCGACCTCGAAATGCAGTGATGTGGATCGAGGGTCTCGCGTCGTGGCGATGTCGGGGTTGGCGGATCGATCTGTGCTTGCGACTTCGGTCATTGCCGTTGTTAAAGCGTTGTTGCTGACCATACGAATCCTCCTGTCTCGTGCGTGAAAGGGGCCGGAGATTCCCGGTATTGGAATCGTCGGCGAGACCCGGACGGAGAATAAGAGGATCGGCGACGATCGGCTGCCGCCTGTGACGAGGGGGACTGATTGTGCCGGTTATATGGGCTGTGACGCTAACACCGATGGGGCAATGGAGGCGATTTTGAAGCGCAGCGCAGCTGTCGCCCGCGCCCGCCGGGACATCAATAGTTTCTGAACCGCCTGATGACCAACCGCCGCCGAACTTAATCTTCATCGTCGTGCGGTTTGTACTGGCTTACAACCTGTTGCTGGATCTGCGGGGGCACTGGGTCGTAGTGTGAGAACTCCATCGTGTAGCTGCCTTGTCCGCCCGTAACACTCTTGAGTTGGTTCTGATAATTGCTGACTTCCGAAAGTGGCACGATGGCTTTGATGACAGCCTGATCGCCAGCCAACATGTCGGTGCCCTGGATTCGACCGCGTTTGCCTGATAGATCGCCCGTAATGTCACCCATGTAGTGGCTGGGTACGGTCACTTCGATCTTGACCGCAGGTTCCAGAAGCACGGGCTTGCCCTTCTGAACCGCGTCGATGAAGGCGCGTTTCCCCGCCGCCACGAAGGCGACTTCCTTGGAATCGACATCGTGGTATTTGCCGTCATAGACGCTGACCTTGATGTCCTGCATCGGGTAGCCTGCAATGGCGCCGCCTTCGAGCACTTGGCGCACGCCTTTTTCAATGGCCGGAATGTACTGCTTGGGAATGGAGCCGCCGAAGGTATCGTCAGAAAACTCGAAGCCGCTGTTGCGCGGCAGCGGCTCAATCCGCAGATACACTTCGCCAAACTGCCCGGCACCACCCGTTTGCTTCTTGTGGCGATGATGCCCATCGGCCTTGCTCTGCACCGTCTCGCGATACGCAATCTTGGGTGTCTTGGTATCCACTTCCAGCTTGTAGCGGTTCTTCATCCGCGCCAGCACCATGCGCAGATGCAGTTCGCCCAGGCCGTAGATCACCGTTTCATGTGTGGAACTGTCACGCACCAGTTTGAAGGTCGGGTCCTCCTCGATGACTTTCGCCAACACATCGCCGATCTTGGTTTCATCGTTGCGGCTGCGGGCGGTGATGGCCAGGCCGTACATCGGCTGCGGATACTCCAGTGGCTTGAGATGAATCCGGTCTTCGTCGTGCGAATCGTGGAGCACGGCATCGCGGTGGATTTCCTCGACCTTGGCGACGGCGACGATATCCCCGGGGATCGCAGACTCGACTTCCACGTGCTCCTTGCCCTGGTATTTGAAGAGGTGACCGACCTTAAAGGGCCGCTTGCTTTCACCGTGCCGGGGATCGCCCACGAAAAGCTGGGTGTCGCGTGTGATGGTGCCCTGATGCACGCGAAACGCGCAGAGCTTGCCCACGAATGGGTCGATGTTGACGGCAAACACGTGCGCCAGAATGTGCTTTGACGGATCAGCCACCGGGTGGATTTCGTGCTCCACGTCGGTGCCTCGGATAAATGGCCGGGGATTACCCTCGTGAGGACTGGGTGCCAGCTTTGCGAATATATCGAGCAACTCGGCAATGCCGACGGACTTCTCATGGTCAGCATGGTCCCGGCCGCTGACAAAGCAGATGGGCACCAGATGCCCTTCGCGCAGAGCCTTTTCAAATGGATCATGCAACTGCTCGGGCTTGACGTCGCCCTGTTCGAGATACACGGCCATCAGGTCCTCATCGACTTCCACCACTTGATCGACCAATGCCGTATGGGCAGCCGCCACAGAGCCGAAATCGCTTTCGCCTGAGGGGGTGAAGAAGCAATCGACGATGGCCTTACCGCTGTTGGCCGGCAAATTGATTGGCAGGCATTGTTTGCCCAGGGTGTCCTGAATCTCGCTGACAAGCTGCTGCAGATCGGCGCCGGTGTCAATCTTGTTAATGATGATCATGCGACAAAGGTTTCGCTCGGCAGCACGCTCCATCATGCGGCGGGCACCGGGCTCCAGGCCAGCAGCGGCACTGATGACCACCGCTACGGTTTCAACAGCCGGAAAGCACTCGATGGCCTGACCGACGAAATCGGCATAGCCGGGCGTATCGACGAGATTGATGTGCTTGCCCTGGTAATCGCAGTGGGTGATGGTGGCAAAAATGCTGTGCCCGTGGGCCTTTTCCTCGTCGGTGTAGTCGCTGACCGTGGTGCCCTTTTCGACCAGGCCGCGCTGATGAATCGCCCCGGCGTGTTGGAGAATCGCTTCGGTGAGGCTGGTCTTGCCGCTGCCGGCATGACCAACCAGGGCAATGTTGCGGATGTCGGCGGTGGTGTAGCTGGGCATTGCTGAAACTCCTGCGATTGCGGGGCCTGATGGGGTCTCGGCGCTGCGTCGCGCCTTGAGAGGCCAGTATAAGGATGCGGTTAGCGGCCCGCCAATTCGGATATCGGTGTCGATAGATCGTCACCCCGTGTTGGCTTTATCATGACGCCAATGAACGCCAAAACCCAGCATTGGATCGAACTGGACCACGCCCATGTCTGGCATCCATTTACCCCCATGAAGCAATGGCGGGAGAGCACACCGCTGGTAATCACCGATGCGCAGGGCGACGAACTCATCGACAGCGAAGGCCGCCGGTACATCGATGGGGTGTCCAGCCTCTGGTGCAATGTCCACGGCCACCGTGTTCCCGCTATCGATCAGGCGATTCGGCAGCAGCTCGATCAAGTGGCGCACACCACGCTTCTGGGGCTTACGTCGCCGCCAGCCATTGAGTTGGCAGCCCAATTGGTGCAACGTGCGCCCCGCCAAACCGCGGACAAGATGCAGGCCGACGACGCCGACAATGCCCAGGTTTCGCCGCTCAATAAGGTGTTCTATTCCGACGCCGGTGCCACAGCCGTCGAGGTCGCCATGAAAATGGCGGTCGGCTATTGGTTCAATCAAGGCTTCGAAGGCAAGAATCGCTTCATCGCACTGGCGGGGGCGTACCACGGAGATACGACCGGATCGATGGCTGTGGGATATAGCGAGTTGTTTCACCGAGCTTTCAGATCGATGCTCTTTCCCACATGGTGGTTCCCCTCGACGGATGCCGCACGCTCCGGATTAACGCAGCAAACCGCTGAGCCATGGCCCAGCGAAGACCCTCAATTGATGAACGTCCTGGCGGATCGATGTCTCGCCGAGTTGGAGACGCTTCTGGATCAGCACAGCGATGAGACGGCTGCGATCCTCATCGAGCCGGTGATGCAGGGCGCTGCGGGCATGATCGCCCAACCTACGGGTTTCGTGCGTCGCATCGCAGAGTTGGCGCGACGGCATGATGTGCTGCTCATCGCTGATGAAGTGGCGGTGGGCTTTGGTCGCACCGGGCGCATGTTCGCCTGCGAGCATGATGGCATCTGCCCCGACATCATGTGCATGGCAAAGGGCATCACCGGGGGATATCTGCCGCTGGCGGCCACGCTCTGCACCGACGCCATCTACGACGCGTTCACCGGTGATTGGGGCCAACGCAAGACCTTCTACCACGGGCACACTTACACCGGCAATCCGCTGGCATGTGCCGCAGCCCTGGCATCGCTACGCCTTTTTGACGAAACGAAGCTGATAGCGCACATCAACGCCAACGCTGCGCTGATGGCCGAAAAACTCCATGCGCTGCGGGAGCATCCTCACGTGCTGGACGTGCGGCAGCGCGGCGTGATGGTCGGCATTGAACTTTGCCAAGATCGGTCATCGCGACAGCCGCTGGATTTCGCCAACCGCACTGGTGCCGCCCTGTGTCACGCCATGCGCGATAAGGGCCTGATCATTCGTCCCTTGGGAGATGTGCTGGTTTTAATGCCCATCCCGGCCATGAGCCGCGAGAAACTTGATCGGATGATGGATGTGGTGATCAGCACAATGCGCGATTGGCACTTTTAGCCTGCGGTTTGGCCAGCGGTTGCTCCGCCCGGCAAGGCCACGATTTCCGCCTTGCCAAACCGCCCGGGAAAACGCGAAAGCTCTTTATCGAAGACGTGCTGGTAGTGCCTCAAGCGCAGTTCGGGATTGTCCAAGATGCCGCCGAAGCTGCGATTGGGATCGTTGTAGATGAGGCTGATGGGCTGTTCAATGATGCGCAGGTTGTGGGCTGCCGCCTGCACCCAGAATTGCAGAGGAAAGGCGTAGCCGGATTCATCCAACTTCAATTTGCCCAGCGATGCAACGCGGTACGCCTTGAACCCGCAGAACGCGTCGGTGATATTGAGCCCCAGGCTGCTGTTGACCATCTCAGTGATCTGGGCATTGATCCGACGACGATCCGCCGGGGGAAGGTCACCGGCGGGCAGTTGGTCCTGCTGCGAGTATCGCGTACCGCTGATGATGTCAGCATCGTCACGTTGGGCCGCGGCAAAGAAGCCGGGCAGACTCTCGGGCTCGTGCTGCTCGTCGCAATCCATGGTGATGAGCCAATCGTAGCAATAGCACGAAGCCCAGCGAAACGCATCTCGCAGCGAACGACCGTAACCTCGGTTGCGGCTGTGGCGGATCACCTCCACGGGCAATTTCGCCAACAGCACGGGGGTGTCGTCAGTCGAGCCGTCATCCACCACCAGTATGTCCTGTGCATACTGCCGCACTGCGGAAAGCACGCGGGTGACATGCTTCTGTTCGTTGAAGACGGGGATGGCGACTAGAACCTTCATAATCGAACTCCTATCGCCAGATATTAGGGGTCGCGGCGTGATGCATCAACACAACGCTAACAATCCCTCGCCGCCCCCGGGCTCGACCACTGCGGAAGATGCCCCCGTCAGCGGAAATGGGTCCTGCCTTGGTCGCACAACTAATAAGTTGAACCTCGGATCTCAAATCTCAAATCTCAAATCTCAGATCTCAGATCGCAGATCGCAGATTGCTCTCCCTAGCCCGTGCCCCCGGCCTCGCCTTCGCAACCGGCGCCACTTCCCCGCAAACCGCTTGTAGGCGAGCCGATTTCATTTCTGCGATAATACAAAGCTTGCCGTTGAATGGCTGCGCTGTCGGCCTTCGAAAATCCCCACCCTATTCCCCGAGAAACTGTCAATGACGACCGCCACTGTTAAGCCCGTAGCATCCAAAGGCCACGCCGAACACACCAAGGAAGCGGATTCACAATCCGGGTTGCCCGGCAAGTTCACGCGTCCCATCAAGCTGACTTTTTTGGGGGCCGGTTCAGGGTTCTGCCCCAAGCTCGTCAGCGATGTCATGCAGATTCCCGGTGCGGAGCGCGGCGAGATCGCCCTGGTGGATATTGACACCACCCGCCTCAGCACCATGAAGCAGCTTATCGGCAAAGTCATCGACCTCAATGGTCGAAGCGAAGGCTGGAATGTCACCGCCTCGCCCAACCGCCGTGAAGTCATGGCCGGCAGCGATTACCTGGTTTGCTGTGTCGAAGTGTCGGGCGTGGCGTGCGTGGCATGGGACAATGACATCCCCCTCAAGTACGGCATCGACCAGTGCATCGGCGACACCATCGGCCCCGGCGGCCTGTTTAAGGCGCTGCGCACCGTGCCGGTCTTCCTCGACATCCTCCGTGACGTCGCGGAGTTGTGCCCGCAGGCCATCATGCTCAACTACACCAACCCCATGAACATCATGTGTCTCTCCGCCGGCAGGGCGGTGCCCCAGGTGCCGGTGGTCGGGCTTTGCCACAGCGTGCAGGGGTCGAGCCACGTGCTGTCCCGGCGGCTTGGAATCGCTTACAACGAGATGGGCTGGGATTGTGCGGGCATCAACCATCTGGCATGGTTTACCAAGGTCGAGCACCAGGGCCGTGACCAGTACCCGCGACTCATGGCGCAGGCACAGGCGGAGCTATACGGCAAGATCGAGACTTCTGATAACGCCGACGCCAATGATCGTGGCAACGACCTGGTGCGCAAGGACATGATGCTGCATTTCGGAGCTTACATCACCGAAAGCAGCGGGCATCTCTCGGAGTATCTGCCTTACTATCGCAAGAGCGTCGAGGGCAAGCGTTACCTCAAAGACAAGTACGAAGGCGGCTCGCGGTTTTACGCCAACGAATGGCCCACCTGGCGCAAGAATGCCGATGCGGATCGCATGGCCATGGTGCGGGGCGAAAAGGAAATCAACTGGAAGCGATCATGGGAGTACGCGTCGTGGATCATCGAAGCCCGTGAAAAGGATGCGCCGTTCCGCATCCACGGCAACATGATGAATGCCGCGCGCGACAGCTACGGGGCGGGTCGTGGCCAGCTCATCACGAATCTCCCGGCTGACGGCTGCGTGGAAGTGGCCTGCATGGTGGACCGCAACGGCATCAACCCGACGCGCTACGGTGCCCTGCCGCCGCAGATGGCGCAGATCTGCCAGAGCAATATGGCCATGTTCGACCTTGCCGCCAACGCGTGCATCAACAAGTCCAAGGACGCAGCCGTCCACGCGCTGTTGCTTGACCCGCTGACGGCCGCCATGTGCACGCCGCACCAAATCAAGCAGATGACGCTGGAAATATTTGATGCCGAGAAGGACTACCTGCCGGGCTATCGCTGATCACGCGATTGTCGCTGATCTCGTAGTAATCTCCGAGCAATCAGGCGATATCTCTATTCAATCACGCGGTGCGTGCCACGGCGGTGCGATGCAGGCCCAGGACTAAATTCGTGGCCAGTGCCAGGAACAGCACGGCGCAAATGCTCCAGTAAAGGAGTTTGCGGTTGTCATCCAGGGCGGCTGCGAACGGTGCGATTCCCGCGAAGATGAACATCAGTGTTCCGAGCCCGCGACCTTCACCGGGCGGGAGGGCTTGTCGCGTGGCCCAGGCCAACGCTGCGAAGATCGGAATCAGTACCACAGCGGCTGCGACCCAGAAGCCCAAGGGAGTCTCGTAGAGCGAGCCCAACAGGCTGTAACCGATGGCGACCGCGGCCGCGGAGATGACGGCGACAACCGGTGCCATCCTGGCGCCGCCGAGCGTCAACGCCAATACCGCTGCGGCGAACATCCAGCCCCAGCCTTTCTGTGCTTCGCGCAGGACCCGCGCTTCGGCTGCCCCTGGCTGCACCGGTCGCGGCAGCCCGATGCCCATGCCCTTGCCCACGATCGCGTGATCCAGCGTGTACAGAGCCAACGAGCCCTTACCGTCGGCCGTTGCCGACAGCGTCGTCGGTGTCATGCATCCCTCGGGATTGTTCCACTGCTCAACGGGCAAGTCCGGCAGTGTCAAGGTGAGGTTGAAATTCCGCAGTTCCCGCTGCTCCCGCACCTGGAAATACCACGAATACATGCCCCGGCTCCGGTAGGCCACCGCGAAGGTGAACGCCTCACCGCCTTTGACCGGAAAGTCCAATGTGATGGCGTTGTTGGCCAGGCGCACACGGTCCAAAGCGTCGCTGCCGTTGAGCTTCACCACCAGCCCGTCGATAGGCGAACTGCGTGAGGGCAGGGGGAAGCGAAGCGTCGCCTCAGCGTCGTGAGAATCAGGGTTGCGAAGCTCGTAGGTGAAGCGGCAATCGGTGGTGTAGCCGGGATAGATCGCTGAGCCTTTGGTGCGATCGCTGCGCTCGATAATGACCGAATGCTGGGCGGAGACGAAGGGATTGGTGTCGATGGTTTCGCGTCTTTTGACGGTGCGGATCACGGCGGGCCGGGTCGGGTCCTCGGACTCAAGCCGCTGTGTGTCTTCGACGTCATAGCCCAGTGCGACCGTCAATTCGCCCTGCGCCTGCTCTTCACCCCAGATTGTGCGCACTGCCGCGAGATTGACCTCGGTGACGCGACCGTAGCGATGGCGGAAGGAATCTTCGACCTGCTGCAGACCGACCTGCATCCCCCGCAGTGCCCCGACCAGAACCAGGACAAGGAAGCTGGCCCACAGCAATCGCATCAGGCCATGCCACGCAATATGACCGATGCTGTGAGCTTGGTCCTTGCAGTTGGAGTGGCGGCGAGCCAGGGCGGTCACAAACACCGCCACCATGGCGGCACCCAGCGCCAAAGCGAGAAACGGCTCCCGATTCAGCAGTTCGTTGGCGGAATCAACGATCCAACCCATGGATTCGAGCATGGTGAGCACCCCGACAGAGCAAAAGTTTGAATCCAAAAGCTGAATGGCGCCTCGGGACCCGTGAGTCTTATTTCATCGACGCAAGAGGCTTGGTGTGATTGAAAAATCATTGCTGGATATGGGCCCACCGAAATCCGCCAAGCCACATCGATGGGCTGGCGATGTGCCGTCAATGCGCTTTGCTACAATCCTTGGTTTGGCCCGAACTGAGAATCACCGGGGCGATGAAAAGGATGATGACGATGGTCGATGCTTCCACCGGTTCGACTGATGATCAGGCTGCCCAATTGGTCCGGAAACTTGCCTTGGGAGACGGGCATACAGCCGTCTCCGGCCTGCAATGGGGCGACGAAGGCAAGGGGCAGATCGTCGATCTGCTGGCCGGGCAGCATGACTTCGTCGTTCGGTACAACGGCGGGAACAATGCGGGCCACTCCGTCCAGATCGGTGATCAGAAGTTCGCCTTGCACCTGATTCCTTCTGGCATCCTCTACCCCGCCACCACCAACATCGTGGGCAACGGTGTGGTCGTTGATCCAGCCGGAATCTTGAAGGAAATCCAAGGCCTTCGGCAGCGTGGGGTGAAAGTCGCTGAAAATCTGCGGATCAGCGATCGGGCACACGCGGTTCTGCCTTATCACAAGCTTCAGGATGCGCTCTGGGACCAGGCCTTGGGGCAATCGTCGGGTGATGAATCCAAGATCGGCACCACGGGTCGCGGCATCGGGCCCTGTTACGCGGATAAGGCTCTGCGTTCCACGGCGATTCGTATGCGCGAGTTGCTCGATGCGGATCGGCTCCGACAGCGGCTTGACCATATCGTCAAGATCAAGAACACCATCCTGGGTGCCTTGGCAAAAGATTGCGGCAAAGATTTCGAGCCCTACGATGCCGCGGCCTTGACGCGGGAGTATGCGGACTACGGCCAGCAGTTGGCGCAGCACATCACCGACACCACGCGACTCCTTCACGACCAGCTTCACGCGGGCAGGAAGCTTCTTTTTGAAGGTGCCAACGCGGCGTTGTTGGATGTCGATCATGGGACCTACCCCTTTGTCACCAGCAGCAACTGCTCATCGCTGGGGATTTATGCCGGGACCGGCGTGCCCGGTGGAACAGTCAGTAATGTCATCGGTGTGGCGAAGATGTATACCTCGCGTGTTGGCGGCGGGCCGCATCCCACGGAATTGAAGAACGCGATCGGCGAAACCATCCGTCAGGCGGGCAACGAATTCGGCACCACCACGGGGCGGCCACGACGTGTCGGCTGGTTGGACCTGCTGGCGGTCAAGTACACGGCAGCGTTGAATGGCGCTACGGCCATCGTCGCCACCGGATTGGCGGTGCTGGCGGGCCATGAATCGCTCAAGGTCTGCGTGGGCTATCGCCACGGGGGGCGCACGCTCGAACACTTCCCGCCGGATGCTGATGTGCTTGCCGTCGCCGAGCCCATCTACGAGGAACTCGAAGGGTTTACCCAGCCGTTAGGCGACTTCCGATCATACGGTGAACTGCCCAAGGCGGCTCGTGCGTATATCGACCGGGTTGAAGCGTTCGTGGGAGTGCCGGTGCGCCTGGTGTGCGTGGGCCGCCGACGCGATCAGATTCTTGTACGGTGAACCCGCGTGTGGGTCGGCGCGTAGAATCGCATGATCAACAGTGGATTGAGACACGGTGTCCGAAATGAGCATCACTTCGACCATCATCGCTGATCGTGAGGCCAAAGCTGCTGAATCATTGGCGAATCTCGGGTTACCCCGCGAGGCATTGCCCCGTCACATTGCAGTGATCATGGACGGCAACGGTCGCTGGGCGCGGCGGCAGAACATGCCCCGTCTCTTTGGTCATCGCCAAGGCGCCAAGGCTGTCCGCGCCGTTGTGACCGAATGCGCTCGCCTGGGTATCGAAGTGCTGACGCTCTACAGTTTTTCGATTGAAAACTGGGGGCGGCCGGAGGACGAGGTCAACGGCCTGATGTCGCTCTACGTCGAGTATCTCCAGGCTGAACGCGAAACGATGATGTCCAACAACGTGCGGTTTGCTCAGATCGGCCAGCGGCAGGGCCTGCCCAAGCCCGTGCTTGACGAACTGGATCGCACGATCAAGGCCACGGCCGGCAACACCGGGCTGAATTTGGTGCTGGCGATCAACTACGGCAGCCGCGCCGAGATCACCGATGCGGTGCAGGCGATTGCCACCAAAGTGAAGTCCGGCGAGTTAGCGCCCAACGACATCACGTCGCAGGTCATCAGCGATCACCTCTACACGCATCGATGGCCTGACCCGGATCTGCTGATCCGCACGGCTGGCGAGATGCGGGTTTCCAACTATCTGCTTTGGCAGATCAGCTATGCCGAGATCTACGTGGCCGAGGCCTGCTGGCCGGACTTTGACGTCCAGCAACTTCATTTGGCGCTGCGGAGTTTCGCGCGTCGGCAACGCAAGTTTGGCATGGTCGCCGATGAAGCGGCGAAATGATTTCGCGGGCATGGGGTGTACGATCCCGACATCGATGCACGCAGCCCTCACCATCGCGCCCTGGCATTCGCACTTACATCATTGGCAACGGCTGACCTGCCGGGGACGGGGACCGCCAAAAATCCTGTGACGATGTTTCGATCAGGCGATTCATCTCTGCCTGGGTCATCCAAGGCAATGCTTCGAGATTGCGTTGCACCGCGGCAGGCATGGGTTTAGTCTCGCGTTCCCACCGGGGCCGGCTCTTCCAACGCCGATGCATCCAAAGATACTGAGCGGGGCGGCGACGGATCATCATCTCCATGGCGCGGTTGTAGCGAGCTGTTACATAAAACAACGGGTCAGGTTGATCGACCCACTCGTGGGGCTGGATGACGTCCGCGGTGCCCATCTCGTAGCGGCAGCCGGGCCCGATGCGGTGGGCGTAGCCGCAGATAATGGGCAACTCCTTACGGATCGCCAAGAGACCGATGGACTTATAGCTCGATGCCAGTTGGCCGAAGAATGGCACGAACAAGCCGCGATCACCAGCGTTCTGGTCGGCGATGAACGCCAGCGCCTCGCCCGCGTCGATCACTTCCATCATGCGGTCAGTGGCATCCCACTTGGTGATGACTTCCATCCCCTTGGCCTGCCGAATTCCCAGCAGCCAACGATTGATCAGCGGGTTGTCGATAGGCCGGGCGATCGCATGGATGCGATAGTCCATCACCGCCAGCACATATCCCAGCAATTCCCAGTTGCCCAGATGGCCTGTGAGCAGAATTACAGGCTTGCCTCGGTTGAGAAGCTGAATGGCTGAACTCATATCCGTGACGTTGAGCCGCTGTGCCCAACTGTCGGCATGAATGATGCGCGGCGAATGAACCACCTCGACGACCAGTTGCGCCGCGTGCTCCAAGGAGGCGCGGGTGAGTCGCTCAACCTCCTCTGGCTCATACTCGGGGAAGCATCGGGAGATGCTCAAAGCCGCACGTTGGCGGTAAGCCAGATGCATGCGGTGAAGGACCCGACCCACAACGGCTGCAATGTTGACACTGACATCTGCATCGATGGTCAAGGCGGTGGCAGCGATAGATCGAGCCAGGAGATACTGCGCCCAGGTGACTAACGAGGAACTCTTACGCTTCATGGCGGTGCCACTGACGAAGGGCGTGACAGGGCCGGGCCGACCCCGCGGATGGATTGCTCATCCCCGCGGCGGCGGTTGGACATTCCACCAACTGGGTCCCATCACCGAGCTGCCAGGCCCATCGCTTTGCCTCAGCGCTGGTAGTAACCCACCAAGGCCAGGAAGCGGTTTTGGTTGAGCACCGGGATGCGGTACTTCTGTGCTTCGGCGATCAGCATCTGGTACTGCTGGTACTTACGTTCTGCCGCGGCGTGGGCTTCGATGACATCCGGCCTGCTCTCGCCCGCCGCCAGCGGCTCGGGCATTTTCGGTTCGATGCCCAGCACCAGAAAGTCGGTGTCATACGTCAAATTCTCGGCGACCTTGGCACCCCAGTCGCTGACCATCGTTTCAATGCGCTTGCGGTCGGCATTCGTGGGCTGACCGCTGTTGTCGATGTCAAAATCGCCGAAAATGAAGAACTTGTAAACCACGTTGGAGTCGTAAACGACATTGGCAATCAAGTCGCCTTCGTTGATGGTGCGACCGCGTTCCAGACGGACCACGCGGCCCAGCGAAGTGCTTTCGAGCACCTGGATGACTTCGATTGTGCCCTTGCCACGAAGTTCTTCGAAGCGGTCCTTCTCGATCTTGGCATTGGCATCGTAAACCGCGAAGGTCAAACCCAGCGTCATATGATCGTTGCGACCGCGGTTGATGTAAATGAGCGTCGGGTCGCCAGCAAAGGCCACGATCTTCCCATCGGGGAAGAGCGTCGGGTCGACATCCTGCCCCGGGCCCTTTTGTATGTTGATCAACTGCTCGATGCGGCCTTCGAGAATCGCGATCTGTTGCCGCAGGGTTCGCTCCAACTCGGCGGCTTGGCCTTTGGAAGTCGTGTATTCAGCTTGGAGTTGCATCAGGCGGTCTTCGACCTTCTTCTGCTCGGTGCTGACGGTGGTCGAGTAAGTCACCTGCTGCTGTTGGAGGGTCTTGAGTTGGTCCTCGAGTTTTTTCCGTGCAACGTCAAATTGAGTCTCCGCAGCCTTTCGCTCATCACCGGCGGCGTCGAGCTTGCGGCGGGCTTCGGCGAGCTGATCAGCCGTCTGCTGCGTCTGCTGACGGGCATCGGCCAATTCAGCGCGGACGTTCTTGATGACGCCCACCGCAGTGCGGCCGGCTGTCACGCCTACGTCCGCCGCCGCCAAGGTCGACTCGATGGTTTCCACGGGGGCACCAGCGTCGCCCGTCACCAGGGTCTTGAGTTTTTGATTCTGGTCATAGAGCGAACCCACCACCGATTGCTTGGTGGCCTGAATGTCGCCAACGAGCCTTTGGATATCGGGGCGATTCGCTTCCGCGGGCTTGAGCAACTGCTCAACGCGTGCCTGCGCCGCCTGAGCTTCTTGCTTGGCGGCACTGACTTGCGTGTAGAAGAGAATCGCCGTGACCAGGCTGATGACGAAGAGAATGACAAAAATAACCAGACCGACGGCGTAACCGGTCACTGAGCCGCCACGTGCGCGTGCTGCCATGTGCTGATACTCCCAACTGCGTCTTTCGACGTCCACGGGGTTTGAGGAATCCAACAACCCGAATGTTGAGTCGGGTACGGCTCGACATCACCGATACGCAAGTGTCCTCTGTCCAAGCGATTTCGTCAAGCGCGCTGGGGGGGGCAAAATTGCCCGGCCACCGGCGTACCGGTCTTTCCACAGCATTGCAGGGCAAATGCCACGGCCGCATGAATCATACTCCGCGTCCCCGCCGTGGGGGTTTGAAGCGGGTTGGCGGCATCAAAGGTGTGACTGGCGCCGGGGATAATCTGCAGTTCCGCCCTGGGAATCGCGGACGCCAGACGATGGGCACTATCCACATTGACCGTCGTGTCGCCATCGCCATGAAGAATCAATACAGGGCAGGTCACGCGTTGGGCTGCTGCCAATACGTCAAAATCAGCGGGTGATGCTTCCATTTCCGCAAGCCAGGCACCCCCGAGGCGAAGCTTCTGCCCCGTGCGGGAGGATGGTGATTCAAGCCACCTCTGGCTTCTGAGCAGCCGACGTTGATCATCATCGAGGCTGCATGATCCATGTGGCGTCGCCCCCAGCACCAGTCCTGCGGGATCTTGCGCCAGGGGCGTGGAGTCGCCCGCTCGATGGCGGTAGTCCTGGGGCCTGAACTGCCGTCCGGCTGTGAGCAGGGTGGTGACACCGCCCCGACTATGGCCAAAGACCACTTGGGGCAGCGGCTGGGTAGAGGGGCTACGGCGATTGCTGGATAGACGCCCCGCCGCAGCCGTTCGACTTACGCAGCCCAGGTCATGGATCTGCTTACCCCATGTGTCGGCTTCAAACAGGTCCGGCCGCTCAAACGTCGCTAATTGGTTGGTCATGCCGCTGTGGCTGAAGTTGAATCGATGCGCAGCCAGACCGTGCTCAGCGGCAACCTGTGCCAGTAGGGGGAAGAAGCCGTAATCCTTATAGCCTTTGAACCCGTGGCAGATGATCAAGTCACCTGCGGGTTGGCACCCGTCATCGGGCAGATGCGTATCGCCCAGGATGACGCGGCCATCGGCACCGGGGATGGTCCAAGACCGTGGACTCATGCTTTACTGTAGTACGGCTGGTGTCGCTGGCGGGGGGGGACGGTCGAAAAAACACTTTGACCTTAGCAGGCCTTGGATTGGCTGCACGGCCTGACTTGCGAGCGTCAAACCACAGCACAACCTAACTCGCGAACCATCAAACCGCGGCGCTCTGTGGACGGACGGATTGCTCATCGTGCGCTCGGCGGCGAAGCTCGTCAATGAGACTCCGCGCTTCGTCAGCCATCTTGGTATTGGGGAACTCACGGATGATCTGCTCGCCCACACGCACAGCCGTGACCCATTCCTTGTCATGCACCGCCAGCTTGAACTGCACGCCGAGGTTCTCACGCTTCTTGCCAATGACACCTCGCGCCGTCTCGCGGAACGGCTCAGCTTCCGCTTCAGTCAAGTAGCGGTCCAGCTCCTTAAGTAGACCCATCGCCTTATCCACATCGTCACGTTCAGCGGCCTGAAGGAACTGTCGCTCCATGTCCTGCACGTAGCGTTGACGTGACTCATCAACCCGTTGCCCAAGGTCACGCACACGCAGCGAGTCCGGGAAAAGACGTTGCACCTTCATCGCTTCGCCCGCAGCAGCATCCCAATCACGACGCTCCAGCACGCCCTCAAATTTGTGGATGGCCTGATCGATCTTGGCCTCCATCTCGGCATAGCGCGTGGCGATGATCTCGTCACGGAACTGCTCCGCTTCCTCGCGATAGCCGTACTGCTGTGCCATGTCATCCACGAGCACCATCGCAGCGTCGTAGTCGCCCCGCTGCATATCCTCGCGAATGGCCTGACGCAGCGCGGCACGATCCTGCTCGCGATAGGCGATGCGTTTAGCAGCATCACTGATCAGCAGTCGATCGTTGATGGAGTGAAGCAGCTCCGTCGTGCCGGGGTCAACCCCGCTGGCACGGCTCGCCCCTTCCTGCAACGCAGCGGCGACAGGGTAAATCGCGGCTGGGAAAATAATGGCCAGCACGCCGAAACCCAGAAGCAGCGGACTGCGACTCACAAAGACATCGATGAGCCCCAGCACCATCAGCGCCAAGCCCGCCAGTAGCAGCACGCCATAGAGCACCATCAGCCACCCGTCACGATGTTTTTGGTCAGCCATGATCTGTTCCTTTATGCTCGACATTCTGGTTGGAAATGCATCGGCAAACACCTGTCGATGACGGGAACTGCCTAATTCTAGGACCCCGGCGTCTGTTGGCATCCGCTGGTGCAGTCAAAAGTCGACGGCACCAGGCAGACGAACCGCAACGCTGCCCCCGTCGATCCGCCACCGTTGTGGCCGTTGGTTTCAGGGTTGCGAAACTGGTGGGTCTCGTTGGCGGGCATCAGCAGGATGTCCCCCGCAGAGATCGGCCGAATCGTCGAGCCATCGCGCCCACCCACGACTTGGCCGCGACCTTCGAGAACCAGCACCTCATGCTCGTAATTATGCTTGTGCAGAGGCGTGTGGCCGCCCGGTTCCACTTCGAAGATGCGCATGGCGAAATTCGCGGCGCCATCTTCCCGACCCAGCATCAGCCGCATTCGCACACCCGATGCACCTGGCATGGTGACGGTCGTGGCCTCGACTTGTTCTGCGCGTTTAATCAACATCACTTTTACTCTTCGTGGCATTCTAGCACGGCTGGTGCGCGATACGCCACGCGGGGCCCAGCGCCCATCAACCAGGTCTGCGCATTTCCCGGGGCGGTCTTGCTCCTCTGCCACGCAAGCGATGATCGTTCCCGCCCATCGCGCAAGCGATAGAGGCTCGGAGTTGGCATAGCACGGGCCATCCCTTGATGAAACTCCCCCCAACCGTCCGCCGCGCGGCGCGGGAGTGGGAGTCAATGGCTTCACTTATCGGTCCAAAGCGATGGTTGAACACGTAGACTCGAAAACGCTAAGGGGCGGTTGGGGCAGTGGCGTCATTCATCGTTCCAAAGTGAAGGCCCCCAATAACGGGCAGACCCTGCCCCCCCGCCCCTTGGCCCTTCCCGCGCCCTGACCAACCCCCCGACCAAATTCGCCAGACCAGTTGCGCAACGCCGTTAAGTCTCGAAGGAATAAGAAATTCCCAAAAGTCTCGACGGAAGCCCTGACGGTTTTTGAGGGATCCCCCACGGTCTTTAAGGGATCCCTCACGGTCTTTAAG
>JBGSTK010000226.1:0-8408 GCA_041736565.1 Phycisphaeraceae bacterium
TTCTGTTGTGCCTCAGCCAGGCCCGGGGTGGTGGGGTCTTTGGCGGCAGCCTGGCCCAATTCGCTCACAGCTTTGCCCGCCCAGTAACGCACCGCGGGGTTCTCGTCCTCAAGCGCTTTGGCGATCAGGGGCGTCACATCCCGGCGAAGTTCGCTGGCGACGATCATGACATTGAGCCGGGTGAGCACCTTTTCCGACGCCATGGCGGTGGTGAGGTGATCGATGAGCGCTGAGGCGTAGATGCCAGCGAAGAAGTTCGACGGATTCTGCCGCAGCGGCTCGATGAGCTTTTCGCGGGCGGCCACGACCTTCTGTTCGTCGGCCTGTGACAGGCCCGCTGCCCACTGGCTGACGTAGTCGCTGACTTCCTGCTGCTCCGGGGGCGTCAGCGGGCCGGCTTTGGTGATGATCGTCACAGCGATGCGGTCGGCGGCGTGCGCCAGGGAGACGGGGGCGAGGATCAAGAGCAGAGCGAAAACGACGTTACGTAATGCAGGCATGGGAGGCTCCGGCAATCGCTAGGGGTAAGTTTAGTTTACGCCACAACGCCCCCGGGGGAAAATCGAGGGTTGGCGATTGAACGAGCCGGACGCGTTAGCGAGGGAGTCCGGGAGGGAGCATTCCGCAGCGGAAAGCCTCACTCCGCCAACAGGCGGGTTTCCAGCGTGGACTGGATCGGCGGCATCAGGGCGTCGGCGAGGACCTGCTGACCCAGGGCGTTGGGGTGGATGTTGTCGCGGTAGGGCGGTGCATCGGGCTTGGCGGCGGCACGGAAGGCGGGCCCGACGTCGATGATGGGGACATTGAGCGACTTGGCCACACCCGCGATGAGGTGGTGTCCAGAGGTCGGCCCAGTGGCCAGTTCCTGGGCCTCCCAGTGCTGCGCCAGGAGGATGCGAACATCATGTTCGCGGCCATGCTCGATGAGTTTTCGCAGTGCTGTTAGGCCGGTCTGCACGTCGGGGTCGTCGGGCTTGAGTTGGGCGGGGATGCTGGCGATGCTCAAGCCCGGGGCCACGGCATCCTGGGAGCCAATCAGTGCCGGGAGCCAGCGCCCCAGTAGCTCGTGCAGGCCGCAAAGGGGCGAGGTTTGTACCCAATCCGTTGTGCCGGAGGAGGGCTCAGGCACATCGGCCGCATCGTGACTCGATATCACGATCACCGCGACATCCGCCTGGAACCATCCGAACTTCTCGACGTACGCCAGGAGGTTGGGCGGGCCCCAGCTACCGGCAGAGACGTTGCCCACCCACACCGGCCGCTTGAGTGCCGCTTCCAACCGCGGGACCAGCAGGGTCGTGGCAAGCTCGGACTGGTCGCTCAACGCGCCGCCGTTGACCACGCTGTCGCCCAGCACCAGCACGCGAAGTTGTCGCGGGTCGGCTTTTTTCTTGTCGATCTCCGGGCTTCGCATCGAATAGCGATTGACATAAATCTGGTTGCCAAAGCGCCGATATTCGCCGGGCTTGTTGAGATACTCCACCGTCGCATCACCCATACTCAGCGGCGGATCGCCCAGCCCCAGATAGAAACGCGCGAATAGTTCCCCGCCCACCAGCCCCGCCACGACAAGCAGCACCAGCGTGATGAACGTCCACTTGATGCGATGCCGTGTCCTGGGGGTCATGTTGGCTCCTGCGTGGTTGTCGCGTCACTCGCTGGCATCGATGCCCAGGTCTTTGACTTTTTTGTTGAGCGTGTTGCGGTTAATGCCCAGGAAGTCTGCGGTTCTGGTCTTAACCCCGCCATTGCGTTCCAGGGCTTCGATGATGAGCTGTCGTTCGAGTTCGCCGACGCATATGCCGTAAACGCGGCCGCCCGCTTCGCCATCCTCGCCCGAGGTTGGCTCCTTGTCGGGGGACACATCGCCGTATTCCTCGATGGCGTGCCGCGCGAGTTTGCTGGCGAGTGCCTCGATGCTTTCCACAGCCGTGTCGCCGCGCACCTGCTGGGCGAACATGCGAATCTGCAGCGGCAGCAGATCGTCGGTGAACTCCTCGCCCGTCGAAAGCACCACCGCCCGCTCCATAGCGTTTTCCAGTTCACGCACGTTCCCAGGCCAGGGATAGCGCAGCATCGTGTTGAGCACATCGCGACTGATTTTCTTGAGGCTGCGGTCGTTTTCGCGGTTGTATCGATCGAGGAAGTGATCCATCAGCCGGGCAATGTCTTCGCGCCTCGCACGCAGGGGCGGGATGTGGATGGTCACGACGTTAAGGCGATAGTACAGGTCCTCGCGGAAGGCACCTTTGCGGACTTCCTCTTCGAGGTCGAGGTTGGTCGCAGCGATGACGCGGACATCGACCTTGACGGTGCGATGGTCGCCGACACGTTCAAACTCGCGCTCCTGCAGAACGCGCAGGAGTTTCACTTGGAGCTCTGCGGTGAGCGTACCGATTTCATCGAGGAAGATCGACCCGCCGTCCGCTGCTTCGAACCGCCCGATCTTGTCGCGCAGGGCACCCGTGAAAGCACCCTTGACGTGGCCGAAGAGTTCGGACTCCAGCAGTTGGGGCGACAGCGCGCCGCAGTTGATTCGCACCAGCGCCTTTTCCCGCCGGGGCGAGTTGTAGTGGATCGCCTTGGCGATGAGTTCCTTGCCTACACCCGTCTCGCCTAGCAGCAGGGCGGTGGCTCGGCTGGGGGCGACCTGGGCGATGGTCGAAAGCACATCCAGCATCGCTGGCGATGAGCCGATGATGTTGTCGAATTTGTACTTCGACAACAGGTTCTGCCGCAGTTGCTGGTTCTCCGCCAGGAGCTGATCTTTTTCGCGCTGCACCAGGTGATGCAGGCGGATGGCCTGGCTGAATGACCCGGCGATGATCGTCAGCAGTCGGGTGTCCGCGGTGAGTGAAGCGTCGTTGTCGTAGGGCTCATCGACGCTGATGGCACCGACGATCCTGCTGCCATCCTTGACCGGCACGCAGATGAAGCTGGTCGGCCCCGCGTCGTCACCGGTCGGGACCTTGGGCCTGCTGCCGGTGCGGTTGAGAAAATCCGGGGCCTTGCTGATGTCGGTGACGATCTCGGCCTTGCCCGTCTGCATGACCCGCCCTGTGATGCCCTCGCCCAGGGCGTACCGGCCACGCTTGACCTCTTCCGCCGACAGCCCCACAGCCGCGATGATCCTCGCCTGACCAATCGCCTCGTCCCAGAGCACCAAGGCAGCCCGTCGGAAGTTGAGCCGATCGCCCAATAGCGCCATGGCGCGCTGAAAAACCTGCCCCAGCTCCATCCCGTCGCCGAGAATCTGACTGATTTGCTCCAGGATGTCTAATTCTTGTTCAGCTCTGTCCATGGTGTGCCTATTTTGGCATCGCAGGGTGCTTCGTGCAAGTCAGTCGCTGAAGGCGTGGGCAGGGGGGGTCGCCCCGAGCTAAGCATCCGTCGCTGACGCTTCCGGCTCATTTCCATCCCTGTGCGCACATCCGACAGTGCTGGCACAAGGTTTTTCACCCCCTTCCCAACATTCTTTTATCGCCGTGTGCCGTGGGCTTTACGGCCATCCTGCCGCCCAGCAGAACCGGCCTTGTGCGCACAATCCCGTCGCGCGGGCCCTTGGTAGAGACGCAGTCTTTCCCACAGGACCCCACGCCATGAACCACAACACGCACTTCAACGACCGTGACCTGGTCGAAACCGGCCTATCCGCCGCCATGCTCGAAATGCTCCTGGCCCACCATGTCGGCGCGACCTTGCCTCGCCTCCAACGCTTCTGGGACTACTACCGCAACCCGCGTACCGCTGAGGTGAGCAGCGGCGTTGGCGGAACCGACGGCAGTGGCAGTGGCAGCGCGGGCATCGGCAGCGATGCGGGCACCAGTGGTCGGCTCAACCTGGCGCAGGCACGCGGCCTACCCGCTCGTCTCAACGCCAGTCGCGAGATCGTCATCGAAAACGACATCGCCTGGCGCATCCACACGCTCGTCGATTTCATGTTCGCCAAGGGCGTCATCATCCAGAGCATGTCCGATGACGATGCCCAAGGTGCACGCATCGAGGCACTGCTGCGTGAGGTGTTTGACGCCAACGGCGGGACCGCCTTCTTCCAGGACCTGGCGCTGCTGGGGAGCATCTACGGCTACGTCGATGTGCTGGTGCGTCTGGAGCCGACGGGCATTCGTCTGGACCTGGTCGATCCGCCTCGCGCGCTTCCGGTGTTGGACCCGGATGACTACCGCCGCATCGACACGTACATCCTGCATTACGTCGGTGCCAATCGCGCTGGCGAGGACCCGCAGCCGCGATGGCGCGATCTGCTCAAGCTCAATCCCGCTGCGTGGTCGCTGGGCTCACAGTTGAGCAAGCCTTCGCAACCTCGGCGGATCACTGAAATCATTTCGTCGGGCCACATCGCGCGGTTCGAGGATCGTCAGCTTGTCGAAGAGCACATCAATCGGCTGGGGCAGGTTCCCGTCGTTCATTTCCAAAACTTGCCCCAGCCGTTTTTCTATGAAGGCCTCTCGGATGTCGAGCCGTTGATCCCGCTGCAGGATGAACTCAACACGCGTCTGTCGGACCGTGCGAATCGGGTGACGTTTCAAAGTTTCAAGATGTATTTGGGCAAGGGCATCGAGCGGTTCGTCGATCGGCCGGTGGGGCCGGGGCAGATGTGGCAGACGGACAATCCCGAGGCGTCGATTCAGGAGTTTGGTGGTGATGCCGCCAGCCCATCGGAAGATGCGCACATCGAGCAGATTCGCGATGCGATGGACAAGACCAGCGGCGTCAACGGCATTGCCGCGGGCATGCTCCGCGACAAGGTCGGCAACCTCACGAGCGAAAACGCGCTGCGCATGGTGCTCATGGGCCTGCTCGCCAAGACGGAGAAACGTCGGCTGACTTACGGCGCGGGGATCGCACGGCTTTGCGAGTTGATTCTGCATGCAGCGGATGTCACGGGGCAACTCGCTAGCCGTCCGGCTGATCGTCGCATCAGGCTCGATTGGCCCAGCCCCTTGCCGGAAAACATGGGCGAGCGGCTCGATGAGGCGCAGCAGAAACTCAAACTCGGCGTGCCGCGTCAGCAGGTGCTGGCGGAGTTGGGATACGCGGGGGATTTGTGAGGTTTGTGCTGATTTGACGCGGGCCTTTTGTGGTTCGCGGCTCGGGTGGAACCTCGCCGTCCCGAGACACGTCACGAACGACGACACAACAACGATGTCCACTTTTCCTGAAAGGATTTTCCCGATGACCACCACGTCCCTTCCTTCGACTGATGCACTCACACCCGTGGCGCCTGCGGATTCGCCGCCCACGCAGCGCGGCGACATGGCGACCCAGGCGGCAGCTGACCTGGATAACCAGCTCACGCTGCTGCGACAACAACTGGCCGACGCACGCACCACCATCGTCGCGCTGGAGCGGCGGCAGAAGATCGATGCGCTGCTGGCGGAGCAGGAGACGGTGGACATGGAAGTCGCCCGGCTGCTGACCGAGGCAGCGGTGAGCCGCATGAGCGCGCCGGACGTCAAACTCGCCATCGACGATCTTCGCCGCCACAAGCCCTATCTCTTCCGTCATCGTGGCGCGGGTCGCGCCGGCGTGATGGGTGCGCGGGTGGCAACGCCTGCGTTGAGTCGCGATGAAGCCGCCCAGCGTGCCGCGGTCTCGGGCGATCGGCGTGACCTTCTGAGTTACCTCCGCCTCCGTCGCACCAAAGCGTAAACGTCCCCGCTTGCTTTCGCTTTGCGCGATTTCTCTTTGTCTGTCGTCCCCTTCCCGTTGTCCCTTGTCCCGTTTCCCCATTCCTCTTTTTCTAAAGGATTCGCACCATGCCCTTCACTGGAAAAGCCACCTTTGCCGCTGGCACCACGCTGCCTGAGATCGCCGAGGATGTCTCGGACATTATCAGCATCATTACGCCGCACGAGACGCCGCTGCTCGACCACCTGGGCGATGCCCGTCGCAGCGCCACGTCCACTGTTCACGAGTGGCTTGAAGATGCCTTGCTGCCCAACTCCGATGTCATCAGTGACGCCACAATCGCGGTGCCTCTGACCGAGACGGAGTTCGATGTAGCGCACGGCTCACGCTTTCGCGTGGGGGACCAGGTTCGTCACGGCGACGCCAGCGAGGTCATGCTCGTCACGGCGGTCACCGGCGACACGCTCACGGTCCTCCGCGGTTACGGCGGCTCGGGCGCTGCGGAAGTGAGCGATGGCGAGACGCTGCACATCCTGGGCAATGCGGCGTTGGAAGGGGCGGATCGCCCGGGCACGCGCTTCACCACCCGCACCCGCCGCGCTAACTACACGCAAATCTTCACCGCTGGTGTCGAGATCAGCGGGACGCAGTCGGCGGTCAACACCATCGGTGTGTCCGATGAGCTGGACCATCAGAAGTCGCAACGCCTGCGCGAGCTGCTGCGCGACCTGGAGAACTGCGTAATTAACGGCGTCGCGGCGGTCAGCGACGGCCAGGGCTCCGCCACGATTCGCCGCACGATGAAGGGGATCATTCCGTTCATCACGTCCAATGTTTTCACGGGCGGCGCCGATGGGTTCCCCGAGGGCGATGGTGGCGATGGCGAGCAGTTGACTGAAGCGCAGATCAACGCGGCGCTGCGTGGCATCTGGGAACAGAGTGCCGGTCGCGTTGACACGATCGTGGTTAACGGTTTTCAGAAGCGGCGGATCAATGGCTTCATCACGGCCGGTCAGCGGTACTTCGGCTCCAGCCAGCGGTATCGCGATGCGGTGAGCGTGTACGAGAGCGACTTTGGCATCTGTCGGGTGCTGCTGTGCCGCTGGGTGCCTGCCGATGCGGTGTTGCTGCTCGACAGCAGTCGCATTGATGTGCTGCCGCTCAACGGTCGCAGCTTCCACTTCAAGCCGCAGGCAGCGGATGGCGACCGCGATGCCGGGCAGTTGATCGGCGAGTACACGCTGGAGCTTCGCAACGAGAACGCCCACGGCATCATTCGTGGCCTTGGTGTCTGATCCGCGCGGCTCGACTGGTAGTTAAGGGTCGAGGCCACGGGGCGCGCCAGGCTTTGCATCGCCGACGTGAAAACAGACCCGTCTGCGCAAGCCTCGCCGCCCCGGGCCTCGGACCCTTTGCCGGGAAACGCTGCCTCACTCGTATGGCCCTGTGTTGCGGGAGTGGCCTGTGTTGCCTGTGCTGCGTGTGTTTTGGATTGCATGTTCGCTGGTCCCCCTTACCTCGGAGTCGTCATGTCCTTCTCCACTGATCGTGATCTGCTGGCGTTTGAGCCGGAGGTCTTTAACGACATTCCTTTCACGGCCCAGCAGCGGGTTCACCTCGTCGATGGTGTTATGACCAGCGGCTTGTTGTCGAGCCCCAGTGCTGATTTCGCCAACGCGCAGGTGGATGCTGGCTGCGTGGTGTTGATTGACAATGTGGCGCACGAAGTGCTGTCGCGATTTGATGCGCAGACGCTGCAGGTTTCGCGCTTGCGCAACAAGCCGGGCGACCCCGCGATCGTGCCGCCGGATGGTACGGGTCTCTCCGTCACCGTTCGCACGTTTGCGCCGCAGGCGGAGTTGGTGGGGGCGATGCTGCTGCGGCTGCTGGGCATCGACGACAACGAGGTCGAGACCAGTGAAACGCGCATCGTGTCGCTGTCGATCATGAACCGTCTGGAGGTCTACGGCGTGCTGGACCACATCTACTACGCCGCGGTCAACATCGCTGGTGATGATGAATCGCTGATCAAGAAGGCCACCTGGGCCCGTGATCGTTTCCACAACGCGCTCAACAGTGCTTCGGTCGTGGTGGACCACGATGGCGACGGAAGAGGTGACGTCACCCGCCGGTTCGGTATCGGGCACCTGAGACGTGTCTGAAATCTCAAATTTGAAATCTGAGATTTGAATCTCAAATCTCAAATTTCAGATTCCAGATCGCAGACCTGAATCCGAATCTCAAATCTCAAATTTCAAATCTCCAATCTCAACTCCGTACCCACGCAAAGGACCATCACCATGCCCGTTGAAAACCTCGAATCGCTCCCACAGTTTGGCGTCGCTGGCTTGATGGGCGCGCTGTGGGTTTGGGAGCGCATCTACTCCCGCCGCCGCGAAAACCAGCTCACCGAGGCGCATCAGCGGCTGGTCAGTGATCGTCAGCATCTGCAGGTGCTCGTCAAGCTCGTGCAGCAGAACACCGCAGCGGTCGAGCGTTTCGACCGCACTCAATCCCACCTCATCGCACTTCTCGAAAGGGTTCGCCATGATCTTCCCCAACAGGCTGCGTGAACGTTTGTCGTTGCTGGTTCTGCCGTTGCTGGCGGGCGTGTTGTTGATGCTGACGGGCTGCACGTCGCCGCCGTCGGTCGCGCCGCTGCTGACGGTGGTGGAGCAGGCGCTGCAGGATGAAGCTGTGGCGTTGGAGACCGATGCGCTGCGCGATGGGCAGCGTGTGGATCAGGTGCGGGTCGCGCT
>JBGSTK010000227.1:0-8454 GCA_041736565.1 Phycisphaeraceae bacterium
CCGAACTGCTGGAGCCGCCCGCGTCGCCGTTGCTGGCGTCATCAGCGGCCTCGACGATCGGGGTGGCGGTCACCGCGGCTACGCCTTGCGCCGCCGCGAGAATCGAGGCCGTGGCATGCACGATGGAGCCGGTTTCGTTGACGGCCGTGGTCAAAGCTGCGGTGTGGCTGTCAAAGGCCTGAGCGGTCGTGACCTCGCCATCCAACGCGCCCTCGGTCAACTCGGGCCTCTCAGGATTATCCACGGTCGTGCTGTCACGCGCATCAGCGGGAGCGGTGCCCATCGTCTGCGAGGTCTGCGCAGCTCGAATCTGGCCATAGAGATCCGTCGTTTCACGCTCGAGCGTCACGGCCTTGTTGTACAGGTCGGTCAGTGAGACCTCGGACCCGGCTTCGGACTCGGTGACGGGTGCCGGGGCATCGGTGGTTGACGCGACGGTTTCATCCACAGGCGGCGTGGCATCGGTCGCGTCAGTCGCATTAGTGGGGTCAGTAGGATCAGTAGTTGCAGTGGCGTCGGGTTGGGTCTCAGGCTTCTGAGTCAGTGTGGTCTTGATGGCTTCCTCGTCAAGCGGCTTGAAAGGCGCTTGCTCTATTAATGCAGCGGCGAGTTTCTCTTGCGCCGCCAGGGCCGCGACCTGCTCGTCGCGCGTCTGGCCATGCAGCGAAGCGATCACTTTGCCGTGGTTGGCCAATGCAGACATTACCTCCGACCCGCGGCGTATTGTGTGCGCGCCGGGCTTTTTCTTATCCCGTTCCGCCAAGGCGCGATCAATGACCCGCGGCACATCGGAAACCTCGCGCCCCAGCCACTCCATCCGCCCCCGTTGATCATTCGACGTTTGCTTGGCAGTCTCCTGAGTGGCGTTGGCAGCCTGTTGCAGGTCGTTGATGGTTTGCTTATCAAGCCAGGCTAACTCGGCGGTGAGTTGAACCTGCAGCGTCTGAATGGCGTTGATCTGGCCGCGGATCTGGCCCAACTCCTTGTCCGGTGCCTGCATCCGCTCCATCAAATCCGGCACCTTGTCCTTACCATTGAGGAGTCGCTCGGTTTCATCCTCGACGAGCGTCAACGAGAGACTCTCGTGCGCGAGACTGTCCAGCCTGCCCGCAATGGCTTCCTGCTCAACGATCACCTGCCGTTGGGCGGTGAGAATCTGCTCCAGCAACGCGAGAGCCTTTTGCAATGCCTCCTCGGGCCGATCACGGAATTTCTCGGCGAGTTTGGCGACCTCCCGGTCACGCAGCTCTTCCATCAACTGCTTGATCTCCTCGACCTGCCGAACATTCTGCTCAATTTGCTGGCGGTTAATATCGCGAAGTTTGTGAGCAGCTTCATCTAGCTTCTGGCTGCTGATGCGACTGTTACGTTGGACCTCCTTCGCCTCCTGGCGCTGCGACCACGTCACGACGATGAGCATCATCACGATCGCGTGCAGGAGGATCGATGCGCATAGCCAGGGCCAGAGGCGAAACGGTTTAGGCGGTTGGGGCATGGTGAAGTCCTCTGTCAGTCATTTCGCGCCGGAGGCAATGCTTGCCGAGAAACAAAGTTGCGGCCACTACTAAGTACGACTCGCCAAGTACTGCGGGATTACCTTGTGCGTGGATTGTCGCGCACATGGAAGCCCACTTGCCGCAGGCCGAAGAAGGCACATTGGTCCACTAGGTGCAGCACATCCTGGTAGGGGGTGAGTCGATCCGCATCGATTCGGACTCGGGCCTCGGGGTTGGTTCTGCCCAGTTCTTCGAGCGTTTCATGGAGCTGCTGCACCAGCACCAGTTGGCCACCCATGTAGACCTGGCCCTGACGGTCCACACCTAGCACCAGCGTCCCCCCGTCGAGCTTGACGTCCAGTGCCATCGCCGCATCGGGCAACTCGACGGGCAACTCGCGGTCGAGTTTTTTGAGCGTGGTCGCCACGAGAAAGAAAATCAGCAGGAGAAAGACACAGTCGATAAGCGGTGCCATATCGACGGTTATGTCATCGTTTTCATCGATGCGTGCTCTCATGGTCAACGGCCCTCCCTGTCGCCGGGGCGAACGTCGCCGCTGTTGAGTGGAGCATTGGGCGTGATATCCGTCGTAGTGGCACCCTTGATTCGCACCGGCGCAGCCTGGTTGCCCTGATCGGCCTGGTGAGTCTCCTCAAGCACCGCGATGCGCCATTCACTGATGGTTTCGCTGACATGCGACTCAAGCCGAGTCGTCAGCAAGGTCGTGCGCGTGCGCAGGATGTGAAACGCCCCCAACGCGGGCACTGCGATGATGAGGCCCATGGCGGTCGTGACCAATGCAAAGGAAATGTCCTCGGCCATGACCGATGGATCGCCCATGCTCCCGTGCAGCGCCACCGCCTCGAAGGCACCGATCATGCCGATGACCGTTCCCAGAAGCCCAAGCAGCGGGCTGAGCGTCGCCACGATCGCCAACGGATACGCCATCTGCATTTGATGGCGCATCTCACGCGTCGCCTCGTCACCAGCGACAAGCGAGATCTCCGAGAAACTGAAGCGACGATGCCTCACCACACTCGCCAGCACGCGAGCCAGCACGCTGGGATTCTGCTGGCAGGTTTTCAGCGCGGCTTCGTATTGATGAGCCTTGAGCTGAGCAAGTAGGCGGGGCGCAAATCCATCCGGGCAGATGGTGTTGCGACGGAGGTGGAATATGCGCTCGATAACGAATGAGAATCCGATGATCGACAGGCCGATGAGCAGGTAGCCGATGTACCCGCCGGCTTGGATTTTGATCATCAATTCATCAAAGGCGGTGGTCTCGACCGGTTCGGGATCAGTTGCGAGGGCCGGGTTCGTTGCCCCGGGCGCTACGGTTCCATCGGCGGCGTCAGCGCCGTCCGTGGCGGTGGTCGCATCGGGCGGCGGTGTCTGGGGGGCGACGACCGGGGCCGGTGCTGTCACCGGAGGCGTGGCCTGCCCCGATGCTGTAGCGGTAAAACTTCCAAGCAGCAACAGGAACACCAGCGGAATCAAACGCGTGCACATCATCATTGAACGTCGCTCCAAAAGGGGGGTACGCAACCTGAGATTATTCTACCAACCTCGCCCAAACAACCTGCCGCCCATATTTCGGACGTCAATACCGGTCGATGGAGGCACAGAACTCCTCATCATCAGCGGTGTGGCGTTCGAGGCGATCCACTGGCGCAGTTGCATCATCGTGCATCACGCTACTGCCGCGATGGTTGACCCGGGGCGCGCCGCGTAAATCGCAACAGGGCTCATCGCGTTGGAGGTGCAGGGCCGTGGCGACCCGGGCGGGCAGGTCGTCGTCCACCGCAACACGCATGCCGTTAAGCCGCAGGCTCACGACTTGCCCGTCCTGATGGATATCGAGATAGACCTCAGCTTTGCGGTGGCCGTTGTGTCCGCCGTTGCCCGCGATGCGCAGCAGTTCGCGCAACCTCACCAGGTCGTCGTGCAGTGTGTCAGCGTTGCCTCGGCCCGCGACCGACTCCTGCGGGCCTCGCAGCGCGATATGCACTGTCTTGGTCAACTCCCGTGCCGCATCGCGCACCGCCACGACTTGATCGATGCGAATGCTCGGTCGCTCACGCTTGCGGTCGATCTTGCCCCTGATAAAGACCATCGCATCAACCTCGAGCAGCGGCGCCTGGGTGGCATAGGCATCGGAGAAGATCACGCCCTCAATCGGGCCCGTGTGGTCCTCGATGGTGATCATCGCCATCTTGGCGCCAGCGCTGCGGCCGTTCTTGACCACCGTGGCTCGCACGCGGGTGAGCATGCCGCCCAGCACGACCTCCACCTCGGGCTTGAGCTTGTCCACCTCGGCACAGGTCGCCGTCGCGAAGCGATCCAGCGTGCCGCGATACTGGTCCATCGGATGGCTCGAGAGATAGAAGCCCAGCACGCTCTTCTCGTGCGCCAGTTGATCGTTGGTACTCCAGGGCTCGACGCGTGGCAGTTGAACCGCATTGCCCCCAGCTTTTTCCGCAGTCGGTTCGATGAGGCCAAACATGTTGAGCTGACCGGAATCATGATCCGCTGCGGCTCGCTGCCCAACAGCAATCGCAGCATCCAGAGCTTCGAGCATCGCGGCACGCTGCTCCATGCCATGCACCGAATCAAACGCGCCGCACTTGATAAGCGCTTCGATGGTGGCGCGGTTCACAGCCCCCAACGGCACACGCTCGCAGAAGTCAAAGAGACTCGTGAACTCTCCCCGCCCCTTGGGATCGCGCCGCGCTTTGAGAATCGCATTGACCGCCGACTCACCCACGCCTTTGACCGCACTAAGGCCAAAGCGGATGTGGCCGTGGTCGGCATCACGGCGTTCTCCGGGAAGGAACACATCGGCAAAACCAACATCCGAAAGATTGATGTCCGGCCCTTTGACTTCGATGCCGCGCGTCGCCGCTGCGCCCTGCTTGCCAGCCGACCTAAACACACGTCGGCACTCATCGCAATATTCCACGACCTTGTCGGTACTCACGGATTCGTAAGTCAGCACCGCCGCCATGTACTGCACGGGGAAGTAAGTTTTCAGATACGCCGTCTGATAGGCGATGATGGCGTAACCCGTCGAGTGGCTCTTGTTGAAGCCGTAGCCCGCGAACTTGAGGATCAGGTCGAAAAGCTCCTGAGCCTTCTGACCGGTGAGGCCCTGGCTCTCGGCACCTTGCACAAACTTGGGTCGCACCGCGTCGATGCTCTTTTGCTTCTTCTTGGAGATGTCCTTGATGAGCGTGTATGCGGCGCGCAGTGGAATGCCGCCGAGCCCGTGGACGATCTGCATCACCTGTTCCTGATAAACCATGATGCCGTAGGTCTCGGTGGTGAAACCATCGACGATCGGGTGGACGCTGGGCACGGGCTTCCGCTTGTGCTTGCGATCACAGTAGTCGGGGATCAGGTCCATCGGCCCGGGACGGAACAAGGCGTTGGCAGCGATGAGGTCTTCGAGGCGGTCGGGCTTCATCGCCACCAGCAGGTTGCGCATGCCTCCGGATTCGAACTGGAACACGCCTGCTGTCTCACCGCGTCGAAACAGGTCAAACACGTTCTGATCGTCAAACGTGAGCCGATCGAGGTCCAGCGGATCTACGCCCGAAATCGCCAACCCCTGCGCCTTTCGACCAGCGTCCACAGTCGCGCGAATCGTCTTGTCATCCAGTGAACCTCGGATGAGCTTGCGTGCCCGCTCGATAATCGACAGTGTGCGCAACCCCAGGAAGTCCATCTTCAGCAGGCCGACTTTTTCGCATGTCGGGCCATCCCATTGCGTGACGATCTGCTCGGTGCCTGCGGGTTTATAGAGCGGCACGATGTTGTTGAGGGGCTGTGTGGCGACGATGACGCCCGCAGCGTGAACGCCCGCATGCCGCGTCAGTCCCTCGATCCGCCGCGCTGTGTCGAGCGTTCGGCGATGCAGCGGGTTGCCATCCGCCAAGGCACGCAACTCCGGCGTCTGCTCCAACGCCTTGTCGATCGTTGTGCCCAGACCATCCCCGACCATCTTGCAGAGCTTGTCCACCTCGGGCAGCGGCAGGTCCAGCACGCGCCCCACATCGCGAATCGCCGCGCGTGCCTTGAGCGTCCCAAAGGTGATGATCTGTGCGACGTGGCCGTACTTTTGCCGGACGTAATCGATGATCGCCTGCCGCCCATCCTGGCAGATGTCGATATCAATATCGGGATACTCACTGCGGTCCGGGTCGGTGAAGCGCTCAAAGAGCAGCCCGTATTGCACCGGGCACGCATTGGACAAGCCCAGGCAGTAGCCGACCATGGTGCCCACGCCTGAACCACGAGCGTTGGCGGGAATGCCACGCCGACGCGCTTCGTTGACGAAGTCCCACACGATCAGGAAATAAGCGCTGATGCTCTTGTCAGCCAGCACCTGCAGTTCGCGCTCCATGCGGGCGCGGTGGGCATCAGTGAATTGGCTGCCGGGCGTTCCGGGTGGGCCGTAGCGCCAGGCTGCACCCGCTTCGGTCAACTCGCGCAGCGCCAAATCGCAGGCGCTTTTGAGTTGCTCCCGCGTGATCTGCAGATCGGTCTGCTCATCAAACGGCAGCAGATTAAATCGGCTGCAGTAGTCGTTGAACCACTCGGTGGAGCCGGGCGTGAAACCCGGCGCCCGGGTACCGTTGGAGCGTGATGCTTTGCCGTTGCTCTTGTTCTTGCCGTTCGATTCCGCGGGTGGGGGTGTCTGCGTCGGGTCGTCTTGCCGTTGAATCTTCACCACCGGCGCGAAGTTGGCTTTGAAGTCCAACTCCACGTTGCACATCGCCGCGATGGCGACGGTGTTGTCACACGCGGTGCGCCACTTGGCATTATCCATCGCCGCGTGCATCTCATCACTGGAGCGCAGGTACAACTGCTTGGGGTAAATCAGTCGGCTGTCGTCCGTCAGCAGCTTGCGAGTGGCGATGCAGCAAAGCGCATCATGCGGCGCGTGATCGTCAGCGTTGAGGAAGTGGACGTCGTTGGTCGCAACGCAACCCAGCCCAAGGCGATCCGCCAGGTCCATCAACTCGGGATTGACCTCGTCCTGTTCCTGGATGTGCTTTTGCAGTTCGATGAAGAAGCGATCCGGGCCGAAGATGTCGATGTACGTCTCGGCGATTTCTTTGGCGAGCTTGCGGTTGTCACGCCTAAGTGCCGAGGGGATTTCACCGCCCAGGCAGGCGCTGGTGGCGATGAGCCCCTGACGATGGGCGCGGAGGACTTCTTTGTCGATGCGTGGCTTGTAATAGAACCCTTCGGTGTAGGCGATGGAGCTGAGCTTGAGAAGATTGCGGTAGCCGAGCTCGTTCTCCGCCAGCAGCAGCAGGTGATAGCCGCCGTCTTTGACGCCCGTGGTCGTGCGGTCGTGGCGTGACCCCGCTGCCATGTAGGTCTCGATGCCGATGATGGGCTTGATGCCCTCGGCCACGGCCTTCTGATAGAAATCCACGACGCCAAAGAGGCAGCCGTGATCGGTCACCGCCACCGCCTTTTGCCCCAGTTCTTTGGCGCGGACCACAAGGGCAGCGGATCGGCAGGCGCCATCGAGCAGGCTGTACTGCGTGTGAACGTGAAGGTGGACAAAATCGTTGGTCTGGGCCATCCTTGGCGACTCCCAAAAACGCAAAGGGCGAGGGGTGGGGGCGGCGAGCAAAAGGACATTTTACAACACCCAGCCGCGCTGCGGGCCGAGGTCAGCCGGGTAATTTCAGGTCAGCATGATTTGCCAATCAGCCCGTTCTAACGCACAATACGCCGTTCACAACCGGATGTCTCCGGCTTTTTATCCCTACAGAAAAGGCAACACGAAATGACCCTCCCCATCGCATTGCAGCTCTACACCGTCCGCGACGTCATGAACAAAGGTTTCGAAGACGGCCTCAAGCAAGTCGCCGACATCGGCTACAAGTACGTCGAAATGGCCGGCCTGGGCAAGCACAGCCCCGAAGAAGTCCGTGCCATGCTCGACAAACTGCACCTCAAGGCCATCAGCGCCCACGGCGGCGTCGATCGCCTGCGCGACAATGTGCAGGCCGTCATCAGCGAGGCCCGCGTCCTGGGCTACGACATGATCGTCTGCCCCTACATCCCCGCACGCACCCTGGCTGAGTACCGCGCCACCGTGGCTGTGTTCAACACCGCTGCCAAGGCCATCAAAGAAGCCAACATGACCTTCGCTTACCACAACCACAGCTTCGAGTTCGCCATCATCGAGGAAGGCCGTCGCGGCATGGATGTGATCTTCGGCGAGAGCGATCCGAAACTGGTCCAGGCTGAACTCGACCTTTACTGGGTGCAGCACGGCGGGCAGGACCCCGTGGCGTGGATGAAGAAGCTCTCGGGCCGCCTGCCCTTGCTGCACATCAAGGACATGGAAAAGGGCGAGAAGCGCGGCTTCGCCGAGGTCGGCACCGGCATCCTCGACTTCAAGGCCATCCTCGCCGCAGCACCCGCCACCGGCGTGCGAGCCCTGGTCATCGAACAGGACAACGGCTGGATCGACGGCGACCCCATGAAGTCCGCCCGCATCAGCTTCCAGAACTTCTCGAAGATGGTGAAGTAAACGACAACCCCGGCACAGCGCCGCGCAACGCCGTTGATCGGCAACGCGACAAACCGACAACCCGCGACAAAACAAAAGGACACGAAGCAATAGCCTTGCTTTCGTGTCCTTTTTCTATGCTTCGCGTCTTGTTAGTCTGTAATCGACTCGCGTGAGTCAGCGCTTTGAGAAAGAGTCGGGCTCCTGGCCAGGAGCCCGACTCGCCGAGGCCGTCATTTTCTCATCGGAGCGATCCCCCACTGTCTTGAGCGCACAGACGGCATAATCCCTGCAACCCCACCCGGCAAACCGTCCAAACCGTCCAAGAATGTCGCCGCAGGTACCCGAAAAGCCCTCATTGATGCCAGAAAGGCAGGCGCGCGCACCAGGAAACAACGCGCGCGCGCCAAGAAACAACGCGCG
>JBGSTK010000245.1:0-6322 GCA_041736565.1 Phycisphaeraceae bacterium
AGCACGCCTTCGTCGATGCCGCCGCCGAAGACGTAAACGCCAGCGGCCTTCGCCTCGTCGATGACTGCATGTGCGTCACGGCCCACCGCGTCCCACTCGCCGTCCGGCACGATCATAGCCGCGCTGGGGAACGAGATCAGATATTTGGCCATAGCGATCCTAATTCTGCCGAACGTATATCGGCGAAGTTACCGACCGCCCACGGAAGCGGACTCCTAACAGACAACAATATTCTCCATCGCGGGCGTCGCCGGTCAACCGCAGCCGCTGACTAGATCGCCCTCGATCTCGGCGAGTCGCTTCTTCCAGTCGCTGTATTGGTTCAGGTCCGCCATGTGTTGGATCAATCCGCTCATAAAGGCGAATCCGGCGAGTATCCATAGCCACGGAGAGGCAGCGAAGATGTAGCAGGTCAGTAGACCAAGTAGAGGAATGAACCAAAACAGCGCGATCCACCAGAAGTCGCACCGTCGCCGCCGGATCATGCGGCGGAGTTGAGCAGCAGCGCGACGTGGGTTCTTTTCTTGGGTCACATCTGGCGATTCCACGTCAGGTGTCATGGTGGCGAGTTTGCGACCCACCCCGATCACGCCGCCGCAGCGCCGCCACTTTGGGGTCTGATTCGCGTCGGTCGACTGAGGCCAAATCAGGTGAATTCAGGCGGGTTTGGCGGCCGGCTTTGCGGATCCGCCGCTGCCGCCACCGCTGGTTTCGGGCTTTACCTGTTGCAGGATCAGGCCGATGGTGGCGGGGACGATGACCAGAAGCGGCAGGACCATGGCGTTGGCATTACTCGACCAACTGGTGATGCCGCTGCGCCAGGCGGGGACTTGCAGGATCAGGCCCAAGACGCCGAGCATGGCGATGGTGGCACCGCTGACGGAGGTGAAGAGCACGATCGAGAGCTTGAAGAGGATGAAGGCGAGCATGCCGCAGAGCAGCAGGCCGACAAGAGCTCCCACCCAGTAGGTGTTCTGGATAGTTTCGCGACTTGAGGAATCGACGAGTCCGGCGCAGGCGCCCCAGAGGTTGGCGCCCAGAAAGGATCCGACGATGCCACCCATGACGGCCACGGCGTATTTCATCAGCGGGTAGGCGACGACCGCCAGCAGGGCGGCGAGGCAGCCGGCGACGATGTACTCGGCGCTTATGCGCTGGCCCAGGCAGTAGCCCGCCACGCCGCCGATGCAGCCCGCCAGGACGACGGTGACCCACCGGTAGAGCTTGTAGCCATTGAGGAGGCAGACGAGGCCGGCGATGAGGAGCACCACCGCCCAGACGACGGACATCTGCGCCAGCACAGCAACGACGCTCTTGGGATGCGCCAGGAGGTCGAAGCGCGAAAAGACGCCTGAGAGAGTCTCGAAAATATTGGGGGTGGCGGCGAGGCAGTTGAACATGGCGTGGCTCCTTGCCTGAGGTTCCGTAAGCTGGCCGGGCTGCGGCGAGGGGGTGAAACCTCGACAGTGCGGCGCGTCCTGATGCATCGGCTTTTGGCGTGGTTTGGGCCCACGAATGGTTTATCGCCGACGAGTTATCAGACCCGTGGCGCGACGTGCGGCTGCGGGATTTTCGGCAGGCGGATCAGGTGGTTCGGCGTCGCCAAAGCCAAGTCTGGATGAGAATGCCCACGGCGGTGACGACCGCCAGCGCTAAGAGCCATGCGCGAAGGCCGACGGGGAGCCAGGCGGTTTGATCGGGCAGGTATATCGCCAGGAGACTTCGCCCACCCGCAAGCCAGAGCCCGCCGCCGACGAACGCGGATTGGATGGAGGCAGCGAGATAGGGTCGCAGCAGGCCAATGGCAAGGCCCACCGCCAAGCCCAGCGTGGCGGCGACGATGACGATATTGCGACCTCGGCTGGCCAGGCTCTGCCACCACGACGCGATGAGGTCGAACTGCTGCCGATAGACGCCCTGGAGTTTCTGCCATATATCTTCGATGGATCGCTGGGCGGCATCAGAACTGGAGGTGTCGATCATGAGATCTTCGACAGACGTCGGGGCCTGAGCGGCTTCGGGGGGTGAAGCGCCCATCCATACGAGGCTGGCAGCGGGAGCGACCAGCCCCAGGAGCAGCGCCAGGGATAAGGCCATCCAGAATCGGAAGAGGAATGCAGCCATAAGTCCGCCGAGGATTGCGGCGACGACGAGATAGACGGGAATGGAGCGCTCGGCGCCCAGCGCTTCAGAAATCGCGAGCCCCAAGAGAGCCCCGGCCAGCGCGCCGCCCAAGACGCAGGCAGGTCGTGCGAGTTTTCGCCCGGTGAGCCAGAGGCCAAGCCCGATGACCACGGCTGCCACGAGCACGATGACGCCAAGGCCCGGAACGCCGTCAAGCATGGTGTTGAGATTAGGGTCCATGAGGACATTATCGCGAGTTGGCGGGTTGAGGCTTGAGTGATAGTGCGCGGGCGGCGGTGTCGAGACGGTCACGACGTTACAATGCGCCGTTATGCCTACGAATGATGATGATGCAGCCTTGGGGCCTTTGCGCAGCCGAATTGACGAGCTTGATGAGCAGATCATCGCGTTGCTGAATCAGCGCGCGAAAGTGGTGGTGGAGGTGGGCAAGGTCAAGCAGACGGGCACCACGCCGATTTACGCGCCCGATCGAGAGAAGCAGGTGCTTGATGGCGTGCGGGCACGCAATCAGGGGCCGCTGCCGGACTCGTGTTTGGAGGCGATCTGGCGGGAGTTGATGAGCGGGTCCTTTGCGTTGGAGCGGCCGCTACGGATTGGTTATCTGGGGCCCGCGGGGAGTTTTTCGCATCTGGCGGCCCGGCGGAAATTCGGTGCCAGCGTCGAATATGACAGCGTCGAGGACATCGCTGCCGTGTTTGATGAGATCGCCCGCAAGCACATTGATCTAGGCTTGGTGCCCATCGAAAACTCGTCGATGGGCGGCATCGGTGAGACCCTGGATTCATTTCTCAACACGCGAGCGCAGGTGTGTGCTGAGGTGCTGATAAGCATCCATCACAATCTTCTGGCCAACGCTGCCCCGGACAAGATAGCCCGCATCTATTCGAAGCCCGAAGTGTTCGCACAATGTCGGCGATGGCTGGGCGTGCAATTGCGGCAGGCGGAACGGGTGCCGGTGGCATCGAGCTCGCGCGCTGCGGAGATGGCGTCACGTGAAGCTGACGCTGCGGCGATCGGCTCGACACTGGCGGGGGAGATTTACGGCTTGAAGCCGCTCTACGAAAACATCGAGGACAACCCGCAGAATATCACGCGATTCTTTGTCATCGGCAACCAGGCTTCCAAAGCCACCGGCGACGATAAGACAGCGATCATGTTCACCACAGCCCACAAGGCGGGAGCGTTGGCGGAGGTGCTCGATGTGCTCCGCGACCACGGGCTGAATCTGACGCACATCGACAAACGGCCCAGCCAGCGGGTCAATTGGGAGTATTACTTTTTCGTGGATTTCCTGGGCCACCAGGACGAGCCGCATGTGATTAAGGGACTCGATGAGGCCCGGAAGCACTGTCTGCAGTTGACGGTGCTGGGCTCGTTCCCACGGGCGAGGGATGTGCTGTGAGGGCGGTCAGCGAAGAGTCGCGGGGGCTGAGATGGTCGAACGACTCCTAGTATGAAGCGATTCTGCTCGTTTTTGACGCTTCTAACCAAAAAGAAATGGAACAAATGGGCGCTTACCATATCAGCGGAGCGTCTGACTGCGAAGACCTTTGCGCCATAATCACAGGTAATAAATGACTTTACATCACTACCTGAAAACGCAGTTGCACAGAAAAAACTCGAAAAGATTTTTTCACTTTCGGCGATAATTGCCTTGACATGGCATGGGGCGAGGGTTAAACTCGATGGTGTAGAAAAAGCGACTCTGTGTGTAGTGGGGACCGAAATAGTCGCTAAAGGGGTAGGATGATACGAGTTTGAAGCGCGGGAGAACGACTCGGTCGCGGAAACGTGACTGCCCGTGGGAAAAGTCGGTTGTAAATCAGGGGCCGCGGCACGGATGACCGGCGGCGAGAGAGAAAAACCAAGCCTTGTTCTTTTCGAACAGGCGCATTTAGCAGTGAAAGAGGGGCATTATTATGCGTACGACTACTTGGGCAATGATCGGATCAATGGCGATCGGCGCTGGCTTCTACGGCACGGCACAGGGCGTGACGTTGACCGCGATCGGCGGCGATACCGCAACCATCGTCGACACCGGCGGTGCTGGTAACGGCGGCAGTGAAATTAGTTCGTGGACCGTCGGGGGGCAAAACCACGGATCTTCGAGCTACTTTTACAGCGTCAACGGCAGTTCGTTGGCACGCATCGACAGCTTGACGCGGGTTCAGTCGAACCCAAGTTCCGCCGGTCCTTTCGGCGACTTCATGCGTATTCAGTACTCCAGCGGTGGCCAGACGGCCCCCTCGCCATTCCTCATCGAAGTGGCATATGACATTTCCGCCAACAACCTTCCAGTTGAGATTCTGGTCAAGTCCGATGACAACAACACCAGCCCTCTGACTTTCAGCATCGTCGAGGTTAGCAACTTGGCCCTCGGTGGTGGTGCTGGTGACGACATCGTGAGTTTGGCACCGGATAAGTCGGGCTTTGTGCAGTTCGACTCAAACTGGAACTTCACCGAGAGCTACAACGTTGGATTCAACGCAGCCAGTGCCACGTCCCTGAGCGCGGCGGGTACCACGGTGACCTCCACCTTCGATTTCACGCTCAACAGCGATGGCATCGGCGACACACTCGACGATGAGTTGATCCTCCAATTCAACCGAACTTTGGTGCCCGGCGCGCTGCCCACCGACAGTGTTATTCCGGAACCCGTGACTCCCGTGTTGGCTCTGATGGGGTTGGCCGCCCTTGGGTTGGCTGGAAATCGTCGGCGTCGCTAAAAAACTATGGCATTTATCCACCGCGTGTGGTAACATTCGCTAACAAGCAATTAAAGGGGATTCGAATATGACTCGCAAGGAAACATTCAGCACGGCTCGCCTGGCGGCCTCGCTGTGCATCGTGGGCGGGGTGATGATGGCTGCAGCACCGGCCTTTGGTCAGGCCGTGCTCAATGATCGCGCCAATCTGGCCCGTATTAACTACTATGTGGCACCGGGTACGTTGGTATCCAGCAATCCGGTCGGCCTGTACGATCTGGAGCGCAACGTGCCTGCGGGACCGGGGCCGGTAGCCGTTGACCACCTTGACGATATGGTCACCCAGTGGTTCTGGTATCGCGTCGGCAATGGCACTGCCAAGGAACTGGGTAACACGGTCGGCCAAACTTTTATCTCTGCCACGCCTCAAGACCGCGATTTCGACCCAGGTAATGACCGCCTGTCGGTGGTTTACGAAGGCGATGGCCTTCGCACTACGGTGCGCTACGACCTGACCGGTACGAACTACGGTTCGTTCACGACCGGTTTGAAGAAAACTGTGATCGTGCAGAATATCTCAGGCAACACGATCAACGATGTCAATTATTTCTCCGTCACCGAGATGAACCAGACGCGGATCATCTTGTCCCCCGCAGGGGATTCTCCTCAGTTTGATCCCGACACGTTTGAAGATGCAAAGGTTAACGAGTTCCAGACCATCAAGCGCGTGACCCAGACGGACGTTTGGGACGGCAACGTCGTAAGCCAAGCCATGACCAACGCGTCAGCCTCGCTCAACGGCCAGACGCAGTTTGAGGTTGGCTCTGCGGCCGGTATCCGCAGCTCACTCAACACGGTGGCGGGTTACGATCTCAACGGCAACAAAACCACTGGCCCGCAATTAAATGACTTGGGCACGGCCTTCCAGTACACCTTCAACCTTGGCGCTGGCCAAACCTTCTCCTTCGTCGAGCAGACGAGCATCATTCCCGAGCCCGTGAGCATGGCCATGCTGGGCTTGGGTGCTGGGCTCTTGGCGATGCGTCGCCGCCGAGCCTGATCGCACACGGCCTGTCGCTAACAACTGACTCTTGAGAGCCTCCCCAGGGAGGCTCTTTTTTTATCGCCATGCTCGAATTCTGCGTAAGCCTGATAAGCGGACCTCGTTCCGAATGCCCTCCGCGGTTGCTTTGGCAAATTACGAAGAGGATCCCCCTGTCAACACACTCGTCGCACCGGAGCGTCACCGAGATTACCACCCGCCTGACTTTGTTCCGCCAGGCATGACCCGATCAAACGATTCATCGCGCAGATCGCGCCCGGTGAGCTGCCTAGAGCATCACTCCTCCAATCGTAGCGTATAGCCGCAGTGCTGGAAGCAGTTGGTGGCATCGCTGGCGGTCACGCGATCCAACACCGCTTGCATCGTTTCCCACAACGCCTGACGTGTGCGACAGGCCAGCGAACGCAAC
>JBGSTK010000010.1:0-16453 GCA_041736565.1 Phycisphaeraceae bacterium
TGCACCGGGTGCCTCTGGTGCCGCACAGCCAGCGAAGCCCGCCGCTCGACCGGCCAAGCCCGCCGTTGCTGCCGCGCCCAAGGTATCGCAGCCAGCGCCTGCGCCAGCCCAGGAATGAATCGTCAACGTTGCGATTCGTTACGCATAGCTGCCGCCGCTGACTTCACCCCGCGCCGCACGAGCCGCTTCACGCTCTTTGCCTAGCTGCTCGATCACCCCGCTGCGACGCAACTCCGCCAACGGGTCAGTCGGCAGATTTCGACCCAGCCGCCACGTCGCCACCAGCGGGCGCACATCGCTTTCAAACGCCTCGCGCAACACCCCTTCCGCCGCCACAATGTCCCCCTTCTTCCGCGCCGTGGCCAGCGCCTTGCGATCCACCAGGTGACTCTTGGCAAACAGGTCCTGCGCCGTCATCACCGTCTGCACCATCGCTTCGAGCTTGGGCTTGAGGTTGTGCGACTGATCGACCATGTAAGCGATTTCCGCCCCAGCCGTGCTGCCGGGCTTGCGACCGCGGTCAAATTCAAACTGTGCAATCTGATCGAAAATGCGAAAGACCGCGTATGGATCGATCGACCCCAGCGTCAGATCGTCATCAGCATACTTGCGGTCGTTGAAGTGGAACCCGCCGAGCATCCCTTCATCGAGCAGGAACGCCACGAGGTGTTCGATGTTGGCGCCGGGCAAGTGGTGGCCCGTGTCCACCAACACCTTGGCGCGTTTGCCCGCTTTCTTGGCAAAGACGTAGGCCATGCCCCAGTCGGCGATGTCGGTGTGATAAAACGCCGGCTCGAAAGGTTTGTATTCCACCAGCAGCGTCATGTCCTTGGGCATCGCATCGTGAATCTCCGCCAGTGCTTCATGGAGATGATGCTTGCGGCGAATGATGGAGTCCTGCCCGGGGTAATTGGTTCCATCAGCCAACCACATCGATAGGAGCTTCGAGCCCGTGGCCTTGCCGATGGCGATGCACTCGAGCGTGTGCCGCAGCGCCGCAGCCCTCGCCGCAGCATCAGGCGAACAGAACGACCCGAGCTTGTATTGCTGGTCTTGAAACACGTTGGGGTTGATCGAGCCGATGCGCACGCCATGCTTTTTCGCGAGTTTGCCCACATCCTTGGGATCACTCCCTGGCGCGAAGTCCCACAGCACATGCACCGCCACGGTCGGACAGGCACCGGTGAGTTTGTGCACGAGCCCCGCATCGTGGAATTTCTCCTCGACCGTCGATGCCGCTGCGTTCTGATGGAACTTGCCAAACCGCGTGCCCGTGTCGGCAAAGCCCCAACTGGGCAGCTCCACAGCAAAACGATCCAGTGCGGCACAAACCCCATCAGTAAGCTTCTTACGATTCATGTGTCATTCCTGAGTAAGACCTCACAGTTTACCCACCCAAGCAACCGCTGACATGCGACGGCGAACTCTTACCTCGCCGCGTACCCCATCGCGCGCACTGCAACCAAGCCGCAGCCGAAGCCGCTTCGTATAATGTGAGATTATGACGCTCAGACATTTCATTTTCGGGCTCCTGTTTGTGGTGCTGGGTTTCGTCCAGACGCTCGCCCTCGCAGACCCCACTCAATCCGCACCCGACGACGCCGCTAACCCAGCGACCGAATCCATACCCGCACCCGAATCCGCCGCCGAGCCGCTGCCCCGGGCACGCCGCAATTCCACAACCCAGCTTCCCGCACGTTTCACAGCCCTGCCCAGCGGCGCTAATGTCGCGATCATCCGTGTCGACGGAACGATCTACGACTACACCTACGAAAGCTTCAAACGCCGCTGCGAAAAGGCAATCGCAGACGGCGCCACCATCATCGTCGTTGAACTCGATACCCCAGGCGGACTCATCGATGCCTCCCTCCGCCTGAGTACCTACATCAAGAGCCTTCCCAACGTCACCACCATCGCCTGGGTCAATCCGCAAGCCTATTCAGGTGGGACGGTGTTGGCCGCTGCCTGTCACTTCATCATCATGTCCCCCGCTTCGTACCTCGGCGATGCCGCGCCGATCTCCATGCTTCGCAGTCTCGATGCCACCGAACGTGCCAAGCTTCTCTCGCCCCTGCTTGAAGATTTCCGCGACTCGGCGCAGTACCACAACTACGACTACTCGCTCTTCCACGCGATGTGCGTTTTGGGCGTCGAGGCGTACCTCGTGGAGAATCCCGCCACCGGCGAGCGCCGCGTCGTCAACGCTGTGGACTACGCCTGGATGGTGCACGGCGGCCTGCAGGGCGATTCCAACAACGTGACCTCGACCACCGGGAACGTCAACCTCCAGACCCCGCCCGACGCCGACCCCATCGACGGCGCGAAGCCCGATATCACCGCCGTCTATCGTGTCTCAGCCAGTGATGCCGATGTGGGCCAATGGCGTCCGGTGACACAGACCCGCGCTGGTCAGCCGATGATCCAACCCTTCCATGATGGCACTACACTTCTGACACTCAATCAGGACCGCGCCATGGAAGTCGGCCTGGCGCAGGCCATCGTTCGCAACGATACGGAATTGAAGAATCTGCTGGCGGCAGGGAAGGTCGTCCGTTACGACCAGGCCATGCTCGAAGGTCTCGCCTATTGGCTCACGCAATCGTGGGTCCGCGGCCTCCTGTTTCTCATCGTGCTCACCGGCGCGTTTCTCGAACTTCAATCCCCGGGCATCGGCATCGCGGGCACCGTGGCAGTAATCGCTCTGGCCATCCTCGTCGGTGCGCCGCTGCTCATCGGCATCGCGGGCATCTGGCATGTGATACTCATCCTCGTGGGCGTGGTGTTGCTGCTCGTCGAGTTTTTCATCCTCCCGGGTTTCGGCGTGGCGGGCGTGGCGGGGTTGGTCTGTCTCTTTGCCGGGCTGGTGCTCAGTGCTGTGCCCGTCTCGGGTGGCGGCTTCGGCCTGCCGGGACCGGAGATGCGGTCGGAGTTCACTTGGTCGTTGATCTTCATGTTCGCTGGGCTCGTCGGCGGAATCGTCGCCCTCTTCTTCATCAGCCGCCATTTCAAGCAGTTGCCGTTTTTGGGCCGCATGATTCTCACCTCGCCGCCCAGTGGCCCCGTGCTGGCCACTGCGGGTGCGAGCGCAGGCGCAGCCGATCAACCTACGCCACCCCGACAGGCGCTCAGCGGTGATGATGCCATCGGTCGCGGCACGATCTACCCCGGCGCTTTGGGCATTGCCGTGACAGAACTTCGGCCCACCGGTCGAGCCAACATCCAGGGCCAACTCGTCGATGTCCTGACCGTGGGCAACTGGATCCAACCCGGCACACGCCTGCGGGTCGTGGAAGTGCATGGCAACCTCATCTCCGTCGATGTCGCGGCGCGGTAAGATTGCGGCCCCGCACCGCAATCCGCCCCGCGAGTTGACCATGACCAAGCCCGTCGCCAAACCCGTCAATACGCCCGCCATCACGCCTGCCAGCAAGCCCAGCATTCCCGCCGCTATGCCTGCCCGTATGACCGTGCCGTTGCTGGACCTCAAGCCCCAGTACGCCGCATTGGCGGATCAACTTCGCCCTGCCGTCGAGGAAGTGCTGCAAAGCCAAGTGCTTATCAACGGCCCAGCCGTGGCCAAACTCGAAGCCGCCATCGCCGCCTACAGCGATGCCCAAGCAGGCGTGGGCGTCTCCAGCGGCACCGATGCCCTGCTCTGTGCCCTGATGGGCCTTGACATCGGCCCCGACCACGAGGTCATCACCACGCCCTTTACCTTCTTCGCCACCGCAGGTTCCATCGCCCGAGTCGGTGCCAAACCTGTGTTTGTCGATATCGACCCCGTGACGTTCAACATCGACCCCGCCCGGATCGAGGCCGCGATCACCCCCCGCACCCGTGCCATCATGCCCGTGCACCTCTTTGGCCAAGTCGCAGACATGGACCCGATCATGGCCATTGCCAAGCGGCACAACCTTGCGGTCATCGAAGACGCCGCCCAGGCCATTGGTGCCACTTATCGCGGCAAAAAGGCGGGTTCCATTGGCACCGCGGGCTGTTTTTCCTTCTTTCCCACCAAAAACCTCGGCGGGCCGGGCGATGGCGGCATGATCGTCACCCAAGACACCAAACTCGCCGCCCGGCTCACCGCACTGCGAAACCACGGCTCACAGGTCCGCTACTACCACCAGGAAGTCGGTGCCAACTTCCGCCTCGACACCCTCCAAGCTGCGTATTTGCTCGTCAAACTGCCCCATTTGGACGGCTGGAGCGCCAAAAGACGCCAAAATGCCGCGCTTTATGACCAATTGTTGGCTAATGTGCCACAAGTCACCACCCCGCAGGTCACGGCGGGCAACGTCTCGATCTACAACCAGTACGTCATCCGGGTTGAAAAACGCGATGATTTAAGGGCGTTCCTAGCCGAAAACGGCGTGGGATCGGAGGTATATTACCCGCTTTGCATGCATCAGCAGGCCTGTTTTGCGAACCTGGGTTATAAAACCGGCGACCTGCCTGAGTCGGAGCGTGCCGCGTCGGAAGTACTGGCGCTGCCGATATTTCCGGAACTGGCGGAGGCACAGATCACCTACGTCGGGGGGAAGATTGCTGAGTTTTACCGAAGCTTTTGAGGGGCCGCGAGGGCCTATGATGAGGCTCTGATTGGAAGGACCAAGATGAGTCGGATCAACAAAGTCGTATTGGTGGGTCACTGCGGGGCGGATAGCTGGTCGCTGCAGAACATGGTGCAAAGCACATTGGGTAAAGAAGTTGCGATCACCTCCGCCGATGATGCTGCAGCCATGAACGCCGCGGCGACGTCCGAGCATCTCTGGCTCGTAAACCGGTCACTGGGATGGGGTTACGACTACGCCGACGGCGTCGAGCTGATCCGGGCGATTGCAGGGCGAGCCAATGGGCCGGTGTTGATGCTGATTTCCAACTACCCCGATGCCCAAAAGCAGGCGGTGGAGGCCGGGGCGGTGCGGGGCTTTGGCAAGGACCATCTTCACATGTCATCGGCCGCGTCCGCCCTCCGCGAGGCTGCTTCGCAAGATGAAGCTGAATAAGACTTTATCACCGCGCCTGCATGGCCTTGACGACATAGACATCCCAGCGGACGCCCTTACCTGCAAAGCTCAACGTCGGCTCACGACCCGCCAAAACCGGCGCCCGAGGCGGACGTTTGACGACCACCCGCTTTGACGCAACCTGAAGCGCCAGCGGGAGTAACGCATCGGCGTCGCGATCCTCCCCCACCAGTCGCCGTAGTATGCGTAACGGCTTTCGCTGCAGGGTTTTGCGATCCTCAGCACCGGGGAACATTGGGTCGAGGTACACCACATCCCACGGCGCCGGGTTATTCGAGATTTTTGTCAGATACGTAACCGCATCTGCCCGAACGACCTGCACACGATTCGCCACGTCGGGGAACGCGGCCCGGGCACGTTGGATGCCATCGCGGAGCAGGGCCGCCACCACCCCGTGACGTTCCAACGCTGTCACATCACAGCCTAAGGCCGCCATGAGCCAGATGTCCTCGCCCAACCCTGCGGTGGCATCGAGCACCCGCAACGGGAGATCCGCCTTGCTATGCAATCCTAATGCCTTTGCCAACGGCTGTTTAAAACTACGACCCGCCCCGGACTTCACATCCAAAGCAGCCAGGTCCACCCACATGGGCTTCCCACCACCGAGGCCAATTTCTCCCCGTAAAACACGCAATTCGACCCCACTGGCCGTGACCGCCAGGATCATGTCCGGCTGCCCCCCCGGCCCCCGATCCCCTGCCGCCCGGCTGACCCCGGCCGGACTGACCTCCGCCCGACCGCCTTGGGCACCTTCGAATTCGATCGCGCCCTCGAGCCGGTCTTTAGAAGCGACCTTAGAAGTACCCTTGGAATTCTTCCCATCAACGACCAAAATCGGCGGCTCCAACCCCGCCTCTACCCCCCTGCTATCCCTCCCTACCCCCCCCGTACCCCCCCTGTACCCCCCACTATCCCCTGCTGCATTGGCGCTATCCAAAATCACTTTCAGGTCGATCTCCGTGCCCAGCGCGACCGCTCGCGCCACTAACTGCGCATCATCGATCGGGTCAGGCATCACTACCACCTCCGCCAAGTCATTACCGACGCCAGGCGCATCGGTCACCCCAAACTTCCCAGTCGTCATCGTCGCACCATCGCGCGCTGAGTTATCGCGAGTCGAGTCATTGCGCATCGCGTCATTGCGCGACTCGCGGATCGACGCCTGCGATGGCGGGTCACCTCGCGGCGTTGACGCTGAATCATGCTGATCGTTACGTGGCTTCACAATCGTGAGATTAACGTGTCGGCGAGGGTCAAGCGACTGGCGGCTCTGGCCGATGTCTGGTGTGGGGTAGGTGTAGCCAGTTCACAGTTTCGGGCAAAGGAAATCCGGGAATGCAAACGCTACGTGTCAGCACCCTCGTGGTCGGCCAAGTGCTCCTTGAGCCTCTGTTTACTCGGAGCGGCCAGAAGCTGCTGGGAGCCGGGGTTCCTTTGACGCCGCGACAAGTCGAGGCGTTACAGCGCTCTGGCGAGTTCGAGGTCATCACCGCCAAGGGTGTCGAGGAGCTTGTCGAAGCTGGGATCATCGAGCGATTCGACAGCTCGGGATTACGTGTGGGTCAGCGTGCCGGCCGCAACGTTCTGTCGCGTCACGGTCAGGTGCTCGTGGAGCGTGATCAGGAAATCGAGCAGCACCACATCGACGCGATGAATGCCGGAGGCGGATCGTTTGCCAACGAGCAATCGCCCGAAGATCAGCGGCGGCAACGCATCATCATGGCTGACCCGATGGTCGATGCGCTTCAGTCGGAAGTCGCGGGCCTGTCGATGCGCGTCGTCCCTGCCGAACAGGTGACCTGGCGTCGGCCTTGCCCGCCTTCGACCTGGCCTCGCCAAGCGGAACTTACTGACATTCGCGGCAAAGCAGTCGAACGGCTTCGGTCGACCTTCGCCCGCATCGAGGCCGGTGTGCCTGTGCCTCTTGCGTCTTTCGATCCCATCCTCAATGATCTGACCGAGCGGCTCACCGGCTATCCCACGCGATTCACGCAGCTTGCCCTGATGTGCCCCCGACGGGAAGACTACCTGCCCGACCACGCCTATACCACGGCTGTGCTGGCGATGGCCATCGCAGATCGCCTGCAGTGGCCGCTGGCCAATATTCGCGAGATGACGCTCGCCGCCCTGCTTGCTGATCTGGGCATGTTGCTGGTGCCGCATCGCATTCGCACGGGCGGCTGCGAGCTTTCCGACATCGACCGCGGGCGTGTGAATCGTCACCCGGCGTTTTCACTGGTGATGATGGAAACCATCGAGACGGTGCCCGCCATCGTGCGACTCGCGGCCTTGCAGCACCACGAACGCGAGAACGGCTCGGGCTATCCGCGCGGGGCGAGTCGTCAGGCTATTTGCGATTATGCCCGTGTGCTGGCGGTGGCGGATTCGTTTGCCGCCACGACTGAGCCGCGACACTATCGTTCGCAGAAGATGCCTTACCTGGCGGTGGAAGAAATGGTTCGCGGAGCCGCAGCCTTGCTGTTCTGGACGCCCGCCGCCCGCGCCATGGTGCAGGCAGCGGGCCTGTTCCCCGTGGGCTCATTCCTGAAGTTGTCGGATGGTCGCAACGCGCACGTCATTGCCGCCAACCCGCGTCAATCCGGTCGGCCGACGGTTCAGCCGCTGGATGAATTTGGCGCGCCCGACGGTGCTGCGCTGGACCTGACCGATCCGGCGCTGGCCAACCTCACCATCGTGCGGCCACTGCCGACCGCCACGGGATGAGGGGCATTGCAGCGCACTCCGGCACACTGTCGCTTGACGCGCCGGCCTATCGAATCGCATCGCATTGCAGCCACGGCGACCGCCGCCGCATATTCATGCGGGGCTTGTGAAGTTGCAGAGTACCCTCACGTCAACAGCGATCAGGGTTGCTTCTCGACCCAGTAGCCCTTGAGCGCGACCCAGTCGAGATTCTTGAAGTCGAGTGCAATCCAGCCGATGTCCACCGGGAGCGTGACCTGTGTGCCGTTGACGGTGATCATGTTGATGGTGTCAGCTGCCTGACCATGGCGGGCGATGCCTCCGACCGACCCGATGCCTTTCCAAGCGCCGCCAGCAGGCGTCCCGGCGATGGCGTTCCATGGGGTGGAGCCCGGCCGACTTGACGCACCGTCAAAGGTGAGAATCACCATGCCCATGTTGGCGGGTCGAATCAGGGCTGTGGAGGAGTGTTGGTCCGTGGGGTTGCCGCGTTTGAGTCCATCGGTGGTCCACCCGTTGTAATGGTAAGCGCCAGCGGTGCTGTCCCAGCGCATGTGTCCGAGCTTGTAGTTGACCTGGTAGCTTCGCCCGAAGTTGCTGGTCGCAGGGTCATCGGGGCACTGGCCCATCTGCACTCGGGAGTTGGCGTTGCGTGCGGGCACGTAATTGCCCATCTCCAGCGCCCTGCGCCAGTTGTACAGGTTGAAGTGAGGACTGCCGGCACCACTATTGTCGGTCTGCAGGGGGAATATTTCGCGGTAGTCGGCGCTGTAGCTGGCGGTGCCCAAGGCGTACTGCCGCTGGTTGGTGATGCACTGGAGGCTTCGCGCCACGCTCTTGGCTGCTCCCAGCGCCGGGAGCAGCAACGCAATGAGCAGCGCGATGATGGATACGACCACCAGGAGTTCAATGAGCGTAAAGGCACTCCTGATGCGGAGTAAGTTCAGAGGCAGCGACGTCATTCGATCTGTTCGTTTCAACATAGAAAGGACCTTTCAGAAAAGGGGATGACAGAAACGTGGCCGAGGTGCTGGCTACCGGGTTGACGCCTGAGGGTGATTGTCTTTTAGTTGGTTGAGGATCCTCGAGTTTGGGGTTCATATCCGGTGTACAGCGGGAAGTCGCGCTTGCCGGGGTTGTTCTCGATGGTCAGCGCGCGTTTGACGCCGTTGCGTGTTTCCCAAATGAGGTTGCGGTTGGCTTGCGATCCATGCTGCACCAGCAAGTTGCAGGAGAAGCGGCCGTCGATGATCTCGAAGATGGGCCAATCGCCGTCCTTTTGCCTGCGGTTGCTGACTTCGTAGTTGTTGTAGCCCGTCATCTCCATCGTGCCTTGCTTATGGATCCGCACGCGCTGCACCAGGTTCTCGCTCTTCCAGCCCAGGACCCACAGCGTGCCAGCTTTGACCTCGATGGGAACGATCGCGGCCCCCTGGCCCAACTCGCTGTTGTAGTGGCGCATCCACACGCGCTGTTGCGGGTTGTCGATGATCATCGATGCGCCGGTGTTGTTGATAAACACATCGCCGCTGCCCATGAGGAAGTAGCCGACGATGAAATACTTCGACGGAGGGAGGTTTTTGGGCTGGCCCTCGGGTGCCTTGGGCATCTCGGGCATGTCGGCTTTGACGCGCACGGAATCAAGCACGACGGTGCGGGCGGTTCGAACGTAGATCGGCGGGCAGTTGGTCAGGCCCTCGATGATGACGACCGACGCCTTGCCGTCGCCGATGGTGAGCGATGCTTTGTCATCAATACTAAAAGGCATGACGCCGTGGGTGCCTAGGACGCGGACCACATCGGGGCCCAAGGTCAGCGGCTGGGTGATTCGGAAGCGTTTGCCGTAGGGGATGACGATGTGGGTCTTGCCCGGGTCGTTGAGTGCCTTTTGCACCGCCTGGGAATCGTCAGCCTTGCCATCGCCCACCGCGCCGTGTTCCATGGGGCTGGTCCACTTGGCAAAGTCCGGCTCGTATGGCACCTCGGGTTGAGGCTTGATGGGCAGCCGCAACGCAGTCTTGGTGTTGTTAAAGAGACCAACGGGCGTGCCGGTGTAATACTCATCGACGATGGCGTCGGCAGGTGCGTGTTGCTTTTCGTTGGGCGCGAGAATGGCGCGGGCGAAACCCTGGCTGCGGATATCGCGCAGGTAGGCGTTGCCTTGGGTGAGGATGGCGGGATGTTGAGTGGCCTTGGCGGTGAGGCGTGCGCCGATGAGGCTGATTTGGCCGCGGGATGTGTTGTGGATGGCCGGGCCGTCGCCTGCCATGGTGATGGTGAAGTCTTCGCCTGCGGTGTTGCCGTGGTTGAGCAGTCCGACCTTGCGGGCGTTTTCGAGGGTGATGCCTGTTGAAGCGGTGACGTAGTCGGCGACGTTGTAGAGGCCGATGTCGAAGCCTTTGACGTGGATGTTGCGGATCTGTCCCGGGCCGTTCTCGACGCCCGCCAGCGCCAAACCCGCCAGGCCCGCACCGTCTTCACTGATGATGTCGACTTCACCCAGGTAGCCGGTGTTGCTGGTGTTGTACATCAGGCCGATGGCGCCGTGATTGCCGCTGCCGACGTTGACCGTCAGGTTGCGAATGATCTTGTTAAAAGTGGTGTTGGTCGAATCGCCGGTACTCAGCACGACCTGTTCGTAGATTTTGGTTTCGGGCTTGGCGTCGGTGACATCGAGGTTGTAGATGGCTTTGGGCCAAATGTTGTCTTTGAGGCGGATGATGGTCTGGCTGCGGTTTTCGCCGACGAGCCACGGGCCGTGGCTGTGTGAGGTGTCCTTGCGGGAGGTGTCGAGCTTCATCCGCAGCATGCCCGAGACGAGGTAGGTGCCCTTGGGGAAGTAGATGACCTGAAGGCGTCGCCCGGTGGCGTTGGTGCCGTCGTAGAGAATCTTCTGGAGTTTTTCGGTGACATCGGTCTTGCCGGTGTTGTCCACGCCGCCATCGGTCACGACGTTGTAGATCGCGGCACTGGGCGGATAAGCGATGTCCTGGGCCTGCAGCGCCAACGGCGCCAGGAACAAGGCGGCGATGGCAATCAGACTTGGCAAGCCGATGTCAAAGAACATGTAACACTCCGAGGTAAGTGGTCATCACACGACGTCCTGGCCGCCCTTCGGCACCAGGGCGTCCCCCGGAATGAGCTTCATGGACCGACGCCCAGGCCCCAGTAGAAGTAGTCGTTGGCACCGGGCATGAGACCGAAATTGGTTGTATCGAGGTCCGAGGCGTAGTCATCGGCACCGAGGCCTTTGACGCTGCCGTCACCGTGGGCGACATTCTGAAATGCGGGGCGCTCCGGGCTGCTGGCGGGGTGATTGATTTCGTAGGGGCCCGCAACCCCGTTTTTGATTTTGACCTTGACGATGTCCGCAGCAATGACGGATTCGGTTGGGCTGGCGCGATCGAACTCCTGACTCATGGCTGGGGGGCCGATGCGGGGGTTGTTCCAAGTCGGCGGATCATTCCAGTTGGTCAACGCCACCGCGGCACCACCGGGCACTTGGGCTGCGTTGGGCACCGATCTGAAGTTGGGCAAGTAGCCAGCGATGTAGATGTAGTCCATCTCGACATGCAGGCCGACGTTGACGCCGCCCGATGACTTGTGGAGCGGTTTGAAGTCCGTGCTGGGACAATCCAGCGTGTTGAGCGTGATACCGTAGCCGATGAGGGTGGTGAACCCCGTGCCCGCCCAGCGCCAGGCCGGTGCGGTGATGTTGCTTTGGGGATGGGTGTAGAGGTCGTATTCGGTGTAAGCGCCGGTGTTGCGGACGGGTCGAGTGGGTTGCCAGGCGTCGGTGATCCAGTCGGGGTTGTAGGTCAGGCCCTGGGTGGTGGTGTGTGCCCCGGCTGCGTAGTAGCCGCGGTGATCGCCCGCAAATACGGTGGACGCCAGACTCAAGCCGCGGAGATTGGTGCCGCATATCACCCGCCTGGCTGCCTCACGTGCTGCGGAAAGTGCGGGCAGGAGCATGGCGATGAGCAGTGCGATGATGGCGATGACGACCAAGAGTTCCACTAACGTAAAAGCGCGGGTTGCAGTTTCGGCGGAAGCTCCAGTTGAAGCACGGGCGCATGCTCGAGCGGGCGGTGATCTCATGGTTGTCGCCGAGGTTTTGGGTGGCGGACAGTGGATCGAAAAGCGCCGGCAGCCTTTTAAGCCGCCGACACTTGGAGGAGACTTCAATGTGAAGCGTGACCCTGACCGCGTCGGCGTGGCAGCAGCAGCACACCACCGATGGCGAGCAGTGCCAGCGAGGCGGGTTCGGGGATGGCCACGAGTAGCACACCGGTGCCGGCAAACCAGTCGTCGTTCTTGAAGGTCGCAGTACTGGCGGTTGAGCCGTAAGTGCCAAACGCCTGCGAGACGCCATTGAAGTACAGCGCGGCGACCATATCCTCGACGCCAGCGGCGATGCTCACCTTACCGAAGAAGGTGTTGGAAAGGTCGGTCGGCTGGCCACTGGTCAGAAAGACAGATGCGGTATCGGCAATCGCAGCCACGTTGAGCGTGAGGATGCTTTGATCGCTGCCAGCAGAGGTCGTGCCGAGCCTCGGATCGACAAAAATATCGCCGTCCCCCAGTGCGCCCGCACTCAATGCAAGCGCGCGGCCTGCATTGTTCACCATGACGGAGTTAAAGGAATTGATACCGGCCAACTCCACCGTTCTTGCATTGCCTGAGGACTGCACAACCAGATCGAAAGGCTGATTCGACGACGTGATGTTCCCATTGAGCGTCAACTTTGCGCTGTTGCCGGTACCGCTCAAGATGAGTGTGCCATTACCGGCGGTCGTTTTGACCATGGTGATATTGGAATTAATCACGTTCGCCTGGCCGTTGCCAGATATGGTGCTCCCGTCCCCGACTTTCAGAGCAGCGCCTGAAATTGTGGATCCGCCGCCGACGGTTACGTTACCCAACACATTGGCCCAGGCATTGGTCAGCGAGAGAGTGGATGCGCCGGTCACTAGTAGGTTTGCGCCTGTTGCCATACCGACCTCGGTTGCGCCGACCACCGTATGGCTGACCCCGCCGCCGAATCCCATAGTGGCGCCGGAAGCTACGGCTATCGCCTGCATCTGCGCGGAAGAGACAGCTACGTTGAGTGTCAATGTGCCGGCGTTGACGCTCACCGGTCCGCCGCCCAATCCGTTGGCGTGACCGACGTTCAACGCGCCTGCGTTGATCGTCAGGGAACTCAATGCGTTGCTCCCATTCAGATTGACGGTGCCTCCCACTTTGACCACGTCAAACGGGCTGTCCGATGACGTTATGTTTCCATCCAGCGTAATCGGGTTGCTCGATCCCCCGATGGTGAGCGTGCCATTGCCGGGTGTTGTCTTGACCAGCGAAAGGTTGTTCGTAATGGTGCCTCCAGCACCGTCGATGGTTGCGCCACTCCGGAGCTTCAACGTAGCGGCACCCGTCATTAAGGTCGTATTGCTACTAGTGGAACTATCCACTCTCAAGCCACCGAGCGAGTTCACTGGAGCGGTATCGACGGTCAGAACTGTCCCGTTGGTAATCGCACCAAGGATCGCTCCTTCACTTAGCACCACTTCGGCAGCGTCGTAGGTGTCACTGAATCCATAAGAGATCGCCGCGCCGTCGTTCACTGTGACCGTGCCAAACTCCGTGAAGGGATCGACGCGAAGCCGCAGCGTACCCGCGTTGACATTTATCGCGCCCGTAAAGCCCGTGTTGGCAGCCTGAAGATCGAGAACGCCGGTGCCGGTCTTGGTCAGCGTGCCGGTACCGGTGAGTTGTCCTGCGTTAGCGAGCGTGAGAGTGCCGCCCGTCTCCAATGTGCCACCGCCAGTCCCGATGTCGATGAAGCGACCCGCACCCAGCGTGAAACCACCTGTGTTGTTGAAAATGGCGTTATTGGTCAGGAAGATATCGTTTGCGGCATTTCCGAGCCGCGCATCCGTGCTCGCCCGGACCGTGCCGCCGGAAAGATTGATATCCCCGGAGAACGTGTTGTTCGCGTTCAGAACCAGCACGCCCACGCCATCTTTCGTAAAACCTTGTGTTCCCGCCAGCGGAGCGGTCACGGTGACGACTCCTGTGCCAAGATTGTTCACGGTAATCAGCGGTGAACCGGCGGCAACCTCCAACGTCAGTGTGCCGCTGTTGCTGGTCCCAATGGTCCAACCGTGAACCGTCGGCGTCGTGTCGCCGAAGATGAGGTTGCCGACCTTCGGCCCTGTCGCCGTGCCACCCCCGCCGCCGACGGTATTGACCCAGTCCTGCGATCCATCGATGGTCACGGTGCGGGTGCCGGTGATGTTGATCGTGCTGAAGTCCGCGGTTTCGCCGATGCCATTAGCAATGTCGCCGCCGCTCCAGTTGCTCGCGAGGTGCCAGGTACTGTTGTTGTTGTTAGTCCATACGGCACCCATAGCCGACTGTCCGGCCGTGCCTGCGCACATCGCTACTGCGATCAGTGCTGTCTCAAACGTTCTTCGTGACATACGAACCTCCATCCTGTAAAGAGTGTTACTGTTTTCGACCATTCATCTTCCGACCCGCTACACACGCGGCGGATTAACGCTTTGTCCCTTGATGTACTCCGCTCGCAACGCCACCGAAGCTGATGCGCCCCCGGAATGACGCATCCGCTTGCAGAGCATGTCCACAGCCTTCCGACCCATCGCCTGCTGCGGAATAATCACGGTGTCCAACTTCCGCCCCAGTTTCTGGGGCCAGTCCGCGAACGTGATCAACGACAGGTCCCAACCAATCTCCAACCCCAACCTCTCCGCGGCGAGTACCACTGGCTCCAAGGTCGAGCGACCGTAAGCCACCACCGCCGTCGGCCGCCCCTCAGCCTGCAGCCGATCAATCCAGTACTGCCGCGATTCGTTGGCCTCATCGCTGAACATGACCGGTTCGATCACGTCGAGTTCAAGCCCAGCAGCGCGCATGGCCTGCTCGTAACCAGCCCTGCGATCAAACTCGCTGTAGTGCGTCGCATGACGCGTCAGGTTGCCGGTGTAGGTGATCCGCCGATGGCCAGCCTGGAGCAGAATCTCCGTCGCCATTCGGCCGGCGTGCTCATCGTTGGGATACACACTGTCGTACTCGCGTTTGGAGTTGAGCCAGACCGAGGGAATTGCATGGCGCTCGATGACGGCACTCATGGCCGGGGGAATCTGCTTGTTGTAGTTAATCAGCAGGCCATCAGTCATCCACTCGCTAAGCATGCGAGGCAGGTTGTTGTCATCGGTGAGTTGTTCATCGGGCAACGCCGCCACCAGCAGGTGCATGCCTCGCTCTTCAAGTGCCTGGGTAATGCCCCAAAGCAGGTCAGGCGGCAGGCTACTGCGTTTGCGATCGACGCTGGTGATCAACCCCGCGCCACCGAACTTGCCCCGCGCCACCGCCTTGGCGGCTGCGTTGGGGCGATAGCCCATGCTCTTGGCGGCATCCATGACCTTGAGGCGAAGTTCCTCACTGACGCGGGTGTTGCTGCTGGCACCGGAGAGGATCGTGCTGACCGTCGGCCGGGCAACACCGAGGTGGTCGGCAATGTCCTGCGCACTGACGCGGACGAGTTTTGTCGAGCTGACCGGCATGAAACGCCCCTGACAACGACTACAAACGCCAGAACGGCCAATCACTTGGCCCGGAACACGGTTAACTACGTGCGTGGTCAACCTTCTCCAACTATAGCATGACACCGCAACCTGTCAAGGGTTTTGTCGCTCAATGCAAACTTTTTATCACGATGCTTTTTGGTCAGGGGAAAACCGGTGTCTGAATATAACACCCGTCACGGAAACCACTTGCAGAAATGAAAAGGCCCGCAAGCTATTACACTCGCGGGCGTTACGAATCGGGCTGGAGGGATTCGAACCCTCGACCTCTTGACCCCCAGTCAAGCGCGCTAACCAAGCTGCGCTACAGCCCGTCAAACCGAAAATGCCTCCCGAAGGACTCGAACCTTCAACCCGCTGATTAAGAGTCAGCTGCTCTAGCCAGTTGAGCTAGGGAGGCGCGGATCAACTGTCGGCGGGTGCAAGGTGGCCGACAAGACACCGGGGTGGCCGCTGCGACGAAGTATGGCAGTATAGCCGCGCCGGCATTGGACGCAAGTTGCTCGATCGGGCAGGGCAAACGGGGTCTGCCCATATCCCGGCGCGTTGCTGCTCTTCACTCGTTCAAGCGATGGTTGAACACGAAGACGGGAAAACGCGAAGGAAAGGTTGAGCCAATGCGGTCATTTGTCGTTCAAAACGATGCCCCCCAAAAATGGGCAGACCCGGCAAACGGCAATCGCGTGCTGGTCAGCAGGGGTGTCAGACTCGAGCCTCACCCGTCAGGAGGCGAACTTTCCCATGATTGCCCGGGGTGTCCACCCACTCCCTCATGGTCGGGCTCGTTAAGCAGTCAGCAGCTCTCGTCTCAATAGAAGTGTCACGGTTGGCCGTCGCCGTAAGTGCGGGCAACGTGACGGCCTGCGACGCGATAGAATCTCGCGACGGTCGCCAGCTTGCGATGCCCCTCGGTTCCGGATGGGGCGTTGGGGCGGGGGCGGCGACTGCTTTGGACGTGCCCGGAAGTGCCTGTGGAAGACCAATTCTCTGATTTGACGATCTCGCCACCTGGTGCTGCTGCGCCGCAGACGGATGCTCTGAGCCGCGTCGTTCGGGGGGATCGGGCGTCGGCGATGCCGGGCGAGGTCATGGTGGCGGGTGAGGTCAAGGCGGGCCTTC
>JBGSTK010000064.1:0-3015 GCA_041736565.1 Phycisphaeraceae bacterium
TGGAATGATCGATGCGGAATGACAGGGGAAGTAGGATGCAAGAGGCAAGAGGCAGGATCGAGCCAGCCGCCAGCGGTTGTGATGCTCGTCGGGCGCGGATGAGCTGAGAACCCGGCAGGAATACAAACTAATCCGCAGCCAACGAACGATGGACGCCCGTTGATGGGCCGTTATCGCAAGGTTGCTGGATTCCCGCCTTCGTTATACTGAGTTCGTCATGAGAAGTATACTGGCCCAAATGTCAGCCGGAGGTTCTCATGGACGAATCCGACACCGTGGCGGCCTTTGAACGTTATCTACAGCGGCGCTTTCCGGAACGCCGAACGCCGATCGATTACTTGAGCGATATCCGCCAATTTCGCGTGGTCTGCGCGAAACCCTGGCGGGAGGTCACGATGCATGATATTGATGCCTTTATCGACCAACAACGGCAGGCCCAGTTGCAAGCTAGCACCATCAAGCGTCGGGTGGCGGCCCTGAAAACTTACTTCGATTTTCTGGCCGAAGACAGCGGCGAACTGGATCGCGTCAACCCGGTGCGCTTCAAGCGGCATGCCGGGAAGCAACCGCAGCGCCTGCCCCGCGACTTATCCAATGAAGCGGTCGAGCAGCTCTGGGCGGTGATCACCGCGCCGCGCGACCGGGCCTGGTTTGCGCTGATGCTGCGGGCCGGGCTGCGCGTGGGCGAAGTCGTGCGGCTCCACCTCTCAGATATTTTGACGCCGGCGGCGGCGGATCAACCGGCCCGCGTACGCGTCTTGGGCAAAGGTCAAAAGGAACGAATCGTGTTACTCTCCGCCGATGCCTATGCCGTGTTGACCGACTGGCTCACCCAGCGACCCGCGAGTGTGCGGCCTGACCTGTTTCTGAATGAGCGGGGTCAACCGCTCACGGCCAACGGCCTCGAATGGTTACTGCATCAGTATGGTGATCAAGTTGGGCGGGCCGTGACCCCGCATCAATTGCGCCACACCTACGCCCGCCAATTGACCGAAGCGGGGATGCCGCTGTCCAGTTTGAGCAAATTGATGGGCCACGCTCACCTCAGTACGACCCAACTCTACACGGCTGGTGCCGATCCAGAGTTAAGTCAGGCGTATCACACGGCGATGAGCCAGTTGGCGGCGCACCCGTTGGCGGCCTCCGTCAGCGTCTCGGCCCAATCGGTCAACTTGCCTGAGCCCAGTAGCGACGGCCCACGCCCGCCGTTGCCGGTCTGGGCCGAGTGGTGGCCGGACTTGCCCGCCGAACTCCGGCAGGCGAGTCTCGACTATACTCGGCACAGTTTGGCCACCTGCCCACCCCAACACCAGCGCTTAAAGGCGCTCAAGGTGTTATCCCAGTTTCGATGCTTTTGGAAATGGCAACAGACCCGCCGCCCCTTGACCCGGCTGGCTGACTTACAATTGGCCGATCTCCAGACGTATCAAACGGAGCGGCTCGCGGCTGGCATAGCGACCACGACCATCAACCGCGACTTGGACTATGTCTTGGGCCTTCTGCGCGAGCAGGCCGACCAAGGTCGGCCGGTGGCGGCAGGCATCTTTCGCCTCCGCCCGTTGCCCCGACCGGACGCGCTGCCCCGCGCCCTCACCGACGCCGACAGCCAACGCTTGGAGGTCTATGTCCAACGTCGTTTTTCAGACCCCACCCCGCGCATCCGCTTGGAAAATGCCGGATTCTTCGTTCTCGCCCATACCGGCCTGCGCCTGCGCGAGTGTGCCGACTTGCGCCGCCAAGACCTTGATCTGCCAGGCCGCCGCCTGATCGTCCGTCAAGGCAAAGGCCAACGCGATCGGGTCGTCTATTTATCCAACACGGCTGCTCAGGCGCTTGCACTCTACTTGGACCAACCGCCGATGTCTCCCACAGCCGCGTTGTGGCAATTGCCTGCAGGTCATCCCGTAACGCTCAGTTGGTTCTGCAAACTCGTCCCCCGGCTAGGCATCGCCGCCGGTGTCGCGCATCTCACCGCCCACCGCCTGCGTCACACCTTCGCCACACGCTTGCTCAATGCCGGAATGGACATCACCCGCATCCAGAAACTGCTCGGACATCAGCACCTGAACACCACGCTGATTTATGCCCGCGTCTCGGATGCCACCGTGGAAGCCGACTATCGCCGGGCCATGCGAGCGATTGAACACCAACAGATGCCCTTGGCGACGACGCCGATTCCGATTGACCGACAGACTTTACCCGTCGCCGCCACACCGAATCAATTTGTTAAGGAACTCACTCTTGACAGCTCAGTATAACCTTCCCGGGAATGACATAGCCCCATCGAGCGAGATGCTTTTTGGGAGCGGATTAGCGGGAATCGCGGCAGGCTTCAAAACTAATCCGCGCCCGACGAACGGTGGCGGCCCGCTGATGTTCCATTGTCGCAAAGCCGCACTTCCGGCGGAGATGATCAACCTCATCTCTGCCGCTTTATTTCACCTGAAAACGGGACAATTGTCGCCGCCCGGCATGACATCCATTACTGCGTTTGGTGCTACAATACCGCTACTCTATTCAAGCGCAATTGTGCGGGGCAATGAGCGGGGCGACTTCCAAAGGAGGTACAACAACGCTCGATTGACCGACGGCAGTTCCTCAGCAGTTCAAAACCTCTACATCCTCAGGAGAAGAAAAGTGAAACGCCTTTCCATTGTTGTAGTCGCTTTGCTGGTAGTGGGTGCATTGTCATCGGCGTGCGGTGGTTCGGGGGGTGCGGCCAAGATCAAGATCGGGACCGATGCGACCTTCCCGCCTTTCGAGTTGGTGGACGAGAAGACTAAAGAACTCACTGGCTTCGACGTGGACCTGATGAAGGCCGTCGCCGCGAAAGCGAGCCTCGAAATCGAGTTCATCAACGTCGGCTTTGACCCGCTACTGGCCGGTATCGCGCAGTGCCAGTACGATGGCGGCATCGCGGCTATCACCATCACCGATGAGCGCAAGCAGCAGATGTCGTTCTCTGATCCGTACTTTGATGCGGGTCAGGTCGTCGTTGTGAAGCAGAACAACACC
>JBGSTK010000084.1:0-45439 GCA_041736565.1 Phycisphaeraceae bacterium
TGAACCACGTGAGCATGTCGCCGACTTTCGAGCCAAACGCGGTCTGCACCGCGCCGCCCGCGCCGCCGAATGCACCCGCCAGCCCGCCGCCGCGAGGCTTCTGGATGAGGATGACCAAAATCATGATCACGCAGATGACCACAAACGCCACCGTCATGAGACCGATGAAGTAGGGTGCGATGGCCGCCAGCATTAAGGGAGCACTGAGCATCAGAGTTTCCTAATTCGAGCAAAAAAGTCGATCGTTCCCGGACCATCTCAAAACGGTCTTACTCGCCAGCAGCGACGATGGGCAGGAAGTCCTCAGCCTTCAACGCCGCGCCACCGATCAAGCCACCGTCGATATCCGCCTGACCAAAGAGTTCCTTGGCGTTGGCGGGCTTGACGCTGCCGCCGTATTGGATTCGCACAGCATCGCCGATCTTCTCATCGAACAGGCCGTAGCTGATCGCATCGCGAATGCGGCGATGAGCGCTCTGCGCATCAGCCGCCGTCGCCGTCTTGCCCGTGCCAATGGCCCACACGGGCTCGTAGGCGATGGTCACCCGGCTCATCTCCGCAGCCGTCACACCCGCCAGCCCCAGCATCGTCTGGCCCATGTTGACCGCATCAGTTTGGCCCTTCTCACGTTGTTCGAGTTTCTCGCCCACGCAGAGGATCACCTCTAGACCAGCCGCCAGCGCCGCACGAACCTTGCGGTTGATGAGTTCATCCGTCTCGCCGATAACGTGCCGACGCTCGCTGTGACCCACCAGCAAAACCTTGACGCCCACATCCTTGAGCATGGCCAGGCTCACCTCGCCGGTGAACGCGCCGTTAGGCTCAAAATAGCCGTCCTGTGCACCAAGCTTGATCGTCGAGCCAGCCTCCGTCAGCACTTGCCCCACGGGCAACAGGTAGGGAAATGGCGGAAACACCGCCACATCGACCTTGGGACTCACAGTCTTGGCCAGGCTCTGCGCCAAAGCCTTGCAGCCCGCCAAGTCAAGGTTCATCTTCCAGTTGCCGCCGACGAATGATTTACGTGCCACGAATGAAGTCTCCGGTTGGTGTTGCGTGCAAGCGAGCCAGTCAGCGTGATCAAGCTCGCCGAACTCGTCGAGTCCGTCAAGCCTGTTAAGCCTGCCAAGTCCCGCATTATAACGGAATCCCGCCCCCTGTGACGCCGCATCGCCCGGGCCGCGCCACGCCTTAAGGCCTTGGCCTGAGCCCCGCATAACCCCGAGCCCCGTCATGCAAATGCGGGGCCCTCCGCCGTCCGCCCACCAACAGAATCGCTTTGAATCTGTGTGCTGTGGTGTCTGCACGGCGTAAATTGGTCGATCGCATCGGTTCTGCTGCACATTGCACGCCCCGACCCGTACCCCATCCTAGATTTCCGAGCCGTGTGGTCGCTGGGCTTCGACAACAAGCCTAACTACTACACGTTCGATTTCTGGTGGCGATATGTTCGCGAATGCCGGAGACTTGCCTCCGACAATCATTTTGACACGCGCACGCTCGATCGCGCTCTGTGGCAAAACTCAAAGGAAAACCAGGACTCCCAGTGAGCTCCGCGCGAGACCGCGCACGAGCGTGTGCGCGCCGGAGCCCGTGGTGCGCGCTGTCATTGTCGGTGCGCGCGAAAATTTCTGAAATTTGACAAGTGCCAAAAACACGGGTTTTTTTTGGGGGTTTTGTTTTTCGACATATGGAGGGTAGGTGGGGGGTAGGAGCGGATAGAGGGGGGGGTACAGGGGGGGTAGGAGGGGGGTTGCGTCGATCAGTGGGGGGGTTGGGACGGTCGTTTCGGGGTGTTTTTCTGGAATGGGTATCGCTTATGCGGGGCGGGGCGGTCACGCTAGCGGAGGTTTTGGTACGATGAGGGGCTATCGCCGCGAGCGGGTTTGCGGTGTGTTTTTCAAGGGTACCAGCCGATGTCCGAGTCACGTGCCGCCGTTGCCAAGTCCGCTGCCGCAGGTCTTCGCCGTTTTTCCAACCAACTCGCCAGCCACCCCGTTTTGGTGGGTTTTGATGGGTTTGTCGACTCCATCATCGCTGTGGTGGACAAGCGTCAGGACGCGAAGCGTTACGACCGCGTCAAAACAATTGAGCATTTTGGCCGCAAAATCGTCAATGCGGCGGGCATGAGTTCCAACTACGAGATGGTCGTCACGCTGGAGAAGCTCGGCGGAAACGGGCCGATCATGGCCAGCGCACTGTCGGCCATGGGGCTGCCCGTGACGTACGTCGGGGCCTTGGGCTCGCCGTCGCTTCACCCTGTTTTTGCGGATTTTGCGAGCAAAGCTGAGGTCTATTCCGTGGCTGAGCCCGGGCGGACCGATGCCCTGGAGTTCGCTGATGGCAAACTCATGCTGGGGAAATATGAGTCGATTTACGCGGTGGATTGGGCGCATCTCGACGACCACCTGGGCAAAGGTCGGCTGCTGGACATCATCACCGGCTCAAGCTTCATCGGCATGGTCAACTGGACCATGATGCTGGGCATGGCGGACATCTGGCAGAAGATGATCGAGGTCTTTGCGACCGGCGGGGATAAGGTCGCCAAGGCACCGGCGGGGAATCGCAGGATGCAAGTCTTTATCGATCTGGCGGACCCTGAAAAGCGTGAATTGGCGGATATCAAAGAAGCGTTGACGCTGTGCTCGCAGATGCAAAAGCACGTGGATGTGACGCTGGGGATGAACCTCAAGGAGTCATCGCAGATCGCTGCGGTGCTGGGCCTGGCGGTGCCCGCGGATGCCGAGGCTGCCATTGAGGCGACCGCCCGCGCGGTGTGTGAAAAGCTGAACCTTTACTGCGTGGTGATTCACCCCCGCAAGGGTGCTGCGGCGGCGAGGCGTTACCCCGACGGCACGCTGGAAACCGCTGCTTTTGCGGGTCCTTTTGTCGCTGAGCCCAAGCTCTCAACGGGTGCTGGCGATAATTTTAACGCGGGCTTTTCGCTGGGGAATCTGGCGGGTCTCACGCTGGCGGAATCGCTGTGCGTCGGCACGGGCACCAGTGGTTTTTATGTCCGCAATGCGGGCAGCCCCACGCTCGATCAGCTCGCGGCTTTCTGCGATGAATTGCCCCAGCCGCAGGCGTGAAGCCGCTGAAGATCCTTGGTGCGTTTGACGGTTGACGCTTGATGTTTGGCGTTCGGCGATCGACGTTTGCCGCTCAACTGCTTGGCCGCTTTGCCGCTCAGCCGCTGCGCCGCATCAGGATGGTGGCATCGTGGCCGTGTGTGAAGTAGTCCTGGCGGAACCGCACCTGCGATGTTTGCGCCAAGGCCCAGTCCAGAAGCTTGAGCGTGTTGAGCCGACGTGCCGGCCCGCTTTGCATCGTGGCGGCGCGACCATGTCGATCCGAGAGGAAATTGAAAACCAGCGTCTCCCCCGCACATCGCCACGCATTATCGAGCGCTGCATCGACCTGCCCATCGGTCATCGTGTTGAGCGAACCGCTGATGAAGATGATCTGCGGCTGCCCGGTGGTCATCACTTCAGGTTGCCTGAGAAAATCGCCGGTGTGGAACTCGCAGCGGGGCAGATCGCGGCCGGCGGCGAACTTGATGACCTCGGGCAGACCGTCGATGCCGATGTAGCGGTCAAAGGCGATTTGACGTTGGATCAGGTAAGCCGCCAGATCGCCGCGGCTGCAGCCGGCGTCGAGGATGCGCTTGCCGGTCAGGGTGCACATCTCCGTCAGCACGCGGAAGCGTAGTTCCTGACTGTTGCGGCTGGCCCACAGCGTGACGCCAAAGCCCGTGCCGTGCGCAGCTTGATGCTCCTGATACGGCTTGAGGTATTTTTCATCTGCCATGGTCCGCCCCGCCTTGGCTCGGCGATTCGAGTATCCGCACCGCCAGTTGCCGTTTGTCGTCGTTGGCCAGATAGATCGTCTGAGTGGGGAATGCGAAGTCGATACCCGCTGCGGCAAAGGCATTGAAAAGCTTGAGGTTGACCAATTGCGCATGGTCCAGGTACGTGAAGAAAGTACGATCCTTGTCGCCCGCCAACTGGTACCAGTAGTACGCCTTGATGTTGAGACTGTCGGCGTTGAGTTCGTTGAAGGCGACCCGCGGCGGGAAATCTTCCATGTTGAATCGGCCCGATTCCACCACCTCCCCGTCGGTCAGAAGCGCTTTGACGATCTCGATGGCTTCCTGGATTTTCTCGGTCGGAGTGTCGTAGGTGATGGTGATGTTCATTTCGCGGCGGATATACGGCCTGGCGCTGATGTTCTCGACGTTGTTGTCGATGAACTTCATGTTGGGCACGGTGACCAGGTGGCCGCTGAGCAGGCGGATGCGAGTGGAGCGGAATCCGATGTCCTCGACCGTGCCCGTGTAGCCGTCGAAGGTGATGAAGTCGCCCATGAGGAAGGGCTTGTCGAAGAAGACGGTCATGGAGCCGAAGAGGTTCTTGACCGAATCCTGCGCCGCGAGGGAAATCGCCAATCCCGCCAGTCCCAATCCCGCCAGGAACGACAGGATGTTGAGGCCAAAGACATTCTGCGCCACGACGAGGGTAAAGACGATGATGAGAAAAATCCGCAGTGCCTTGCGGATCAGCGGCACGACCATATCGTCGATTTTTGTATCGCTCTTGGATGTGATGGACGTGAGCCAGTGGTCGATGACATCGACGAGGTTGTAGGCAAACCAGCCCAGCACGAGGATGTAGAAGAAGGCGACGACGCGAAAGGTGAAATCCTGCAACCCCTCGCTCATGACCAAACCGCCCAGGCCCAGATGGATGCCGATGGTCAACATCAACAGCGACAGGGGACCGGCGGCATCGGCGAAAATGGCGGCCCGTAGCGGCTGCTGACGAAGCTCGGCCCGTTTGGAAATCGAGTTGGCCACGCCCTGCACCGTCTTGCCCACCGCCAGGCCGACAAAGATCGCCAGCAACAGCCAGACCCAACCCATCCAGGTGGTATCGGTAAAGGTGGGCCCCAGGAGATCGGTCACCTGGCTTTGGGCGCTGTGGCGATCCTCCAGTTCTTCCATGGCTGCATAAAGCTCGGGCATGTCCAGCACCGTCTGGCGTGAGAACAGCCATCGACCATCTTCCTGCCGGGTCAACACGATCTGCCCGGGCGGGTACTTGTCGAGTTTCTCCCTGACCCAGGCATGGGTGGGGATGTGGGGAAAGAATACGAAGCGGCGGAGTTTCAGTTCAGCGGCCATCGCAGCGTCGGGCAGATCCTGAGGCTCAATCGTGCCCAGGCGGTTGAGTACACCGTAGGTCTGCGCTGCGATCGCCAGGCCGGGTTCATATTCCGCCTCGGGGAAATTGAAGCAGGCCTGCACCTTCTGTTCTGCTTCGTAGCGGTCCAGGCCTGTGACTCTGCCGTCATTGAGAATGTTCATCCCTTCGAGGAAGGTGACCATCGTGGCCTGCGGGCTATTGAGAGCCTCGAAGGGAACCACGGATGATGTCGGGGCGGCGGGCGAAGTGGGCGCTGTGGCGGATTCTGAAGTAGCGGTCTGGGCTTGGGCGGTCGCATCAGCGGCAGCCGGGGCCTCTTGCGCGATGGTCACGCCCCAGATCATGGTCGAGCCGAGAAGTGCTGTGACGATCAGTGTTCTGATTGATTGGCCAACCATGCGAAGGGACTGCGTTAAGCGAGTCATGGGAAATTGCTCTGTGAAGTTAGTGATGGTCATCCCGGTATCCAACGTGTGATCCACAGGCGACCCGTTAGGCGGCGAGTGGCCGGGCGGCGCGGTTTCATGGCCGTGAAAACTGTGGTGGTGCTGGGGATGGATCGTCGGCGGCAGCGGATCATGGCTCGCGGACGATGACCCGGACATTGCGTCGGCCGTCGTCAGCGTAGTCGCTCCAACCGTGCCGCTGCCAGGGATGCGGTGCCACCCAACTCCGGGCGTTGCGAAAGACGCGAAACGGTGCCCCAATGACGGTAGCCACCAGCGCCAAGCCCAGAAAAATGGCGGCACCCATGGCGGCGGCGGCCAGCACCAGCAACGCCAGCGGGAGAACCACGAACAGTACGACCCCCACCACGGCGGCCCGCTTGATCCACGACGGTTGGCTGGCCACCCAGGTCCAAGCCTGTGTCACCCGCCCCGAGTGATTGTGTAAGTAAACTCGCAACATTGGCATAAGGTTACGCCAAGCCTGCTCCCGGGACAACTTCGACGTTCAAAACGGCAGGGCGAAGGCAATTATTCTGGGCCATCACCCATACTGCTTTTCGCGGGAGGGCGAGGTTCTACCGAGCCGCGAAGGCCACGGACCACGTTGACACATCCCCGCGTCCCCGGCTCCGCGGAGCGTCGCCTTCCCAAATGCTCTGCCGTTCTTCGGGTCAGATCCGCTGACACAAGCGAATCTCACGGGGGTCACCGGCCTCTTCTTCGAAGATCACTAGTGAGTTGACCTCATCGAGCCAGTCAGGTGGCAGGTGGTAGTAACGCTGGGTGGGTTGGCCCTGACCGATCTTGACGATGCTCGCCGGGTGCCAGCCGTGGATCGGCTTTTCAGACGCGTCAATGAGCCAATGGCGACCGATGCAGCGGCCGTTGACGAATACCATGCCCTTGGTCATGTCCGCCAGGTCCAGCGCCAGGGGGGCATCGCCACGTGGGCGGGTGAAATCGCAGCGCCACCAGCGCAGGGGCTGACGGGTGGCTGCGGTAGTCGGCTTGCGCCAAGTCGCCAGTTCACCGGCGAGACCATCGACGCCCAGCAGCTCTCCGCGGAGCCAGGGCAGCATGGCCCAGGGACCAGCGATTTTTTTGCCGTTGAGTTTAGCCTGCCCGAAGAGGCCCTTGCGCTCCAGCACCATGTTCTGGCGACCGATCTGCCAGTCGCCCTTGATGAGGCCGATGGCGGTGCACAAGATCGCCAGTTCGTGAACGCCCGGCTTCAGATCGAGCGTGAATTTCTGCTTCCAGTGCTCGCTGTTAAAAGCACCGCGGTCTTCCGCCAGCGGCCCCTGAGTTCGTGCGGCCAGCTTGCCATCGACATAGACGTAGACCACATCGGCCACGCCATCGAGGAGCAGTTCGCTTTGGCCTGCGGCTGACTTGGCGATGTCGATCTGCGTCATGTACCAGCAGTAATCGCTGGCATCGGCTGTGAGCAGCAATTGCTCGACGGGCTTGGGGGCGACGACCGGCTGCTCGTCTTCGAGTCGTTGCGCGGGCATCGGCTCCTCCAGCCAGCGCCAGCCATCGAGCGTGGAGGCAGGCAGGGGCTTCATCTTCCGATCCGCGGCGGACGACTTAGCGACCCGCGCGGTGTCGAGCAGCACCTTGCCACCGGCCAGCATCACCACCGACATGGGGGCGAGTTTGCGCTTGGTGCCAGCAAATTCGACGGTCGCCTCGACCTTGTCATCGTTGCAGAGGAACGTCACGGCCTTGGTGCCTTGGCCGTGGGTGTAGGCCGCCTGCTTCTCGCCGAGGGATTGGGATTCTGGCCGCGTGTCGGTCAGCAGCGCGTCAGCGTGGGCCTGGAGTGTGCGATGCAGTTTGCCCAGATGATTGGATTTGGTGGTGGGCAGGCCGAACTCATCGAGTGGTGCGTTGAAGTCGTAGCTGGTCGTTTGGAGGAACATGGTTTCGCGGTCGAAGTTTGTTCCGCCGTGCCACATGTAGTAGTTGACGCCCGTGCCGCCTTGGGCGAAGAACCGTGCGACGCCGTAGGCGACGTCCTCGGCACTGCGGACGTGGTGGCCGTAGCCGAAGCAGTCGTACCAGGCGGGCCAGTTTTCAGTCCACAGCGCGGGCTGGTTGGGATGCTCGGCAAAGAACTTTTCGAGTCGGGTGTGTCCGTAGAAGGTGTTGATCGTGGCCACGGCATTGCCCGCGCTGCCCTCGCACATGACCCAAGGCACGCCCAGATTGAGGCTTTCGGAAAGCTCGATGGACCAGTCGAGGTAACGTTTGCCGGCTTCGCCGTACGACGCGGCGATGTTGTTGTATTCGTTTTCAATCTGCGCCAGGATGATGGGGCCGCCCTCGGGTGCAAACAGGCCGCGCAAGTTTTCGACGAGCAGTCGCACCCAGCGGGACATTTCGCGTTTGAACGGCTCGTTGTCGGTGCGGAACTGAATGCCCGGGACATCGCGCAGCCAGGCGGGGAAACCGCCGAAGTTCGTCTCAGCGCAGATGTACGGCCCGATGCGGAGGATGACATTGAGCCCAAACTGTTGCGCCAATTCGCAGAAGAGGCGCAGGTTGAGCCGCTCGCTGAAGTCGTAAACGCCCTGCTGACGCTCGTGCAGATTCCAGAAGACATAGGTCTCAATGGTGTTTAGGCCCGCGGCTTTGCTCTCCTTCATCAAGCCCGGCCACATGGCGGGTGTCGAGCGCGGATAGTGAATGGCGCCGCTGAGGATCAGTTGACGCTTGGCGTCGATGGTGATGGCGCGATGATCGAAACTGATGGCGGGCATGGGTGGCTCCGTGGAGTGCGTGGGGCAACACAGAATACCATCGAGTCGTGTCAGCGGTCGGTCGTGGTTCGTGGTGATGGGGCACGTGGGCCGTCGGTATACTTGCGGGCATGCCCTCCGCTTGCAGTAATCCAGATGATGTTTCCAATGACAGTCTCAAGCGACGAGGTCGCTTTGACGCGATCGTCATCGCCAATCGTCAGGTCTGCCGCGAGCATTTTTCGCTTCGCCTTCGCATTGTGGGCAAGTTTCCCGCGACGCTGCCGGGGCAGTTCATTCAGATCGGTTGCCGTCCCCCGGCGGGTGGTGAACAGTCGGCGTTGCTTTCGGATGTTGATCTTGATTGGGAGCCCGGGCAGCGGCTTGGGCTGGAGCAGGCGGAGTTGACGGCACCGCTGGCGCTGTTGCGACGGCCGTTCAGCTTGGCGGGGCGGGGCGATGATCAACAGGGCACATGGATCGAGATTGTTCACCGTGTGGTGGGTGTGGGCACGCAGTGGTTAGCGCAGCTACAGCCGGGGCAGAGCGTGGATTTGCTGGGGCCGCTGGGCAACCACTTCGCGCTGTCGCCGGGGAAGAGTTTGGGGCTGCTTGTGGGCGGTGGTGTCGGCCTGCCTCCGATGTTTTATCTGGCGCAAGCGCTGCGGCGGGCGGGGTGGCAGGCGACGGCGTTTGTGGGTGCGCTGAGTCGTGAATTGTTGGCGATGACGCTGCCCGAGGTTTCGACTGATGCTGCGGCCGATGCGGCCTCGGATGCTGGCATCGCCGAGTCATTTGCGGGTTCGCCGTCGGTTTCGATAGCGAATGATGCCTGCGTGACGCTATCGAGCGTCGCGGAGTTCGCCGCGCACGGGGTTGGCACGGTCATCACCACCAACGATGGATCACTGGGCATCAAGGGTCTCATCACGCGGGGCCTTGAGATGTATCTTCAGGGCTTGTCGCCGACGGATCTGGCGAGGAGCGTCATCTTCACCTGTGGCCCGGAGCCGATGATGCACGCGGTGGCGAAACTCGGTTCGGCCCGTGGGGTGGAGTGTCAGGTCTGCCTCGAGCAGGCGATGGCGTGCGGGATGGGGACGTGCCAAAGTTGTGTCGTGAAGATTGAGGATCGTGATAGGCCGCAGGCTCACACGCCTTCCCCGGAGAATCGGCCTTGGCGTTATCGCTTGGCGTGCACCGACGGTCCGGTGTTCGACGCCCGGCAAGTCATTTGGGGCGCGGGCCTGGTCACCAGTGTCTAACGTTGAGGCTGCACGGGCGGGATGAACCTTGGCCGCCGTGTGCCGCGTCGGCTATGCTTTCGTGCGTGAGATAACGTTCCGGATAGGGAGAGCCCATTGGCCATCGCTACTGACATATCAGACGCTGCCGACGTTGAAGCAACCTCGCCCAACGCCGACGCTGTACTTCGCCTGGTAGATGTCCACAAGGCGTTTGGCGCACTCAAGGTCCTGCGCGGCATCAATCTCGACATTCAACGCGGACGCACGACCGTGATTCTGGGGCCCAGCGGCACGGGCAAGAGCGTGTTACTTAAGCACATCGTGGGCCTGATCAAGCCTGACGTCGGCGAAGTCTGGTTTCAGGGCAAGCGCATCGACGAGCTCGGTGAGAAGCAACTCGTGGCGGTTCGCAAGAAGATCGGCTTTCTCTTTCAGATGGGCGCGCTGTTCGACTCCATGAACGTGGCGGAGAATATCTGCTTCCCACTGGTGCAGCACAGCGATATCGGGCGTGACCAGCGCCAGGAGCGGTTGGAGAAGGTGTTGCGGATCGTGGGGCTCGAAGGCATCGGCGAAAAGATGCCCGGCGACTTGTCGGGTGGCCAGAAGAAGCGTGTGGCACTGGCGCGTGCCATCGTGCTGGAACCGGAAGTGGTTCTCTACGACGAGCCGACGACCGGGTTGGACCCCATCCGTGGCGATGTCATTAATGAGTTGATCTTGTCATTGCGAAAGGCCATGGGGATCACCAACGTTGTGGTGACGCATGACATGCAAAGTGCGATGAAGATTGCCGACCGTTTGGTGATGCTTTACGATGGCAAAGTGGTCGCGGACGGCACGCCCGATGACTTCATCAACAGCGAAGATGACCTGGTTCAACGTTTTATCAAGGGCAAGGCTGATCAGCAGGATTTGGACCTGATCCGCCGAGGTTTTGGTGAAGACGATGGGGCGGAAGCCGGATCAAAAAAAACTGGGTCCAAAGCTAAGTCGGAATAGGAAACCCCTGCGCAAGCGCGGTCCCGTGAGGTGAGCCATGAAAGAAAGAACACGCAATGTGATCGTGGGCCTGACGACCCTTGGGGGCGGGGTGCTGCTGATATTTCTGTTGATGCTCTTTGGCTACGTACCGATTTGGATGGAGGGCGGGTATATCGTGACCGTTGGGCTCGAAGATGGCGGCGGGCTTAACGAAGGAAGTCGCGTGCGTCTTAACGGCATCGACATCGGTAGGGTGGAAAAGGTGATACTCACACAGATGGTTAAGGCACCCACGGTCACCGTGCAGGCTCGCATCACGGAAGGCGTCTTGATTCCCAAGGGCGCACGCGTTGGCGTGCAAACGACGCTCCTGGGAGGTGGTGGCGCGTTGGCATTCGATATGAGTCACATCACACCCGCCCACCCCGAGTATGGCCAACTGCTGGCGCCCGTGCCTCAGGATGGAAGCGCGTTTATCAAGGGCGAGGAAATCAGTCTTGCCAGTCAGATCACCAAGGAACTGCGCAGCGCCTTTGAAGGCCCAACCAAGAGCATGAATCGCGTGGCCGACGACTTCAATCGCCTCACGGATGAGTGGGCTGCAGTTGGATCCAACATCAAGCAACTCACGGAATCGCGCACCGCTGCCGACGTGGATGCGGGCACCGCGCAAGCGAATCTGGCGACGGTGTTGCAGCGTGCCGATGCACGATTGGCGGAACTTGGCGCGACGCTGGATGCGATCAATAAGTGGGTCGATGCCCCCGAGATGCGAGAGAACCTGCAGGTGACTTTGGCCAACAGCGCCAAATTCACCGGCCGTCTTGAAACCACCACCGATAAGGTTGACAAGCTTCTCGACGATGCCAACTACAACGTGGCGCAACTGACGCGGCGGTACATCGCTGTGGCTGATGACCTTTCGGCCGCCATCGCCAGCATGAAGCAGGCCAGCGATCAGGCGGTTAACGGCAAGGGCACGCTGGGCAAGCTGCTCAACGACCCGGCTCTGTATGACAGCCTCAACGATGCCGCCCAGCGTCTGGGCGCTGCCCTGCGCGAGTTCGGCCTGTTGATGGAGAAGATGCAGAAGGAAGGCCTGCCGCTGAAGTTCTGACCCGACGGCCGGATGGGTCGCTCAGCCCGCGCCAACCTCAGCTGCTTCGAGTTCAGCCTGCTTCAAATTCAAAACAATGATCCCCGCCGTCCACGCCACACCCGCGCCCACATCCCTCTCTCCGGCCGATGAGCGCGTGGGTAAGGTGTTGAAGCATTTTTGGGGATACTCGACGTTGCGGCCCCTGCAGGCCGAAGCCATCGCGGCTGGTCTGACGAAGCGGGATTCGCTGGTCGTGATGCCCACGGGTGGCGGCAAATCGCTGTGCTACCAAATTCCCCCCGTCGTCGCGCAACGAACCGATGTCGTCATCTCGCCCTTGATCTCGCTGATGAAAGATCAGGTCGATGGCCTGCGTGCTTGTGGTTACCCGGCGGCGGCGTTTCACAGTGGACTGTCGGCAGCGGAACGGCGCGAAGTGGAGCAGCACATCGCCAGCGGCGAATGCCGACTCATCTTCGTCGCGCCCGAACGCCTGGTCTCGCCCTGGTTTCTCAACATGGCGCAGCGGCTTGACGTCCGCAGCTTCGCCATCGACGAAGCGCATTGCATCAGCGAGTGGGGCCACGATTTTCGACCCGAGTATCGGCAGTTGGCGATCCTCAAGGATCGCTTTCCCGACGCGAGTGTTCATGCCTTTACCGCCACCGCCACGCCGCGGGTGCGGCAGGATATCGTCGCACAGTTACACCTCCGTGACCCGGCTGTGCTTGTCGGGCGGTTTGATCGCCCCAACCTGATTTACCGCGTGCAGCCAGCCGTGGACGTGCGAGCCCAGGCGCTGGAAGTTGTGCGAAGAATGGCGGGTGAAGCCGTCATCATCTACTGCATCAGCCGCAACGATACGGAATCGCTGGCGGCGCATCTCAAGGCCCACGGCGTCAAGGCGGCGCACTACCACGCGGGCATGGAAGCAGGGCTGCGACGCAAGACGCAGGAAGCCTTTGCCCTGGAGCAACTCGACGTAATCGTCGCCACGGTGGCCTTCGGCATGGGCATCGATCGCAGCAACGTGCGCTGTGTGATCCACGCCTCGATGCCCAAGAGTATCGAGGGCTATCAGCAGGAAACCGGTCGTGCCGGCCGCGATGGCCTTGAAGCGCAATGCGTGATGTTCTATTCGCTCTCCGATGCGATCCGCTGGGAGAGCTTGATTCAGCGCAGTGCTGCCAACACGGATGATCCCGAGGCTGTGGCGGCACCTGCGATCGCGCTGCTCAAACAGGTGCAGCGATTCTGCAGCGTGCCGATGTGTCGCCATCGCATGTTGTCGGAATATTTCGGTCAGGAATACGAGCCGTCGAACTGCGGCGCGTGCGACTTCTGCCTCGGTGAAATCGAGGGTGTCGCCGATGCATCGGAGACGGCTCAGAAGGTGCTCTCCTGCATTGCGCGCACGGGCCAGCGCTTCGGCGTGGGGCATATTGTTGATGTGCTTAAGGGAGCCGACACGGCCCAGGTCGCCAGCTTCGGCCACGAGAAACTCAGCACCTTCGGCATCCTCCGTGATCTGCCGCGCAAGCAACTGCAGAACATGGTGTATCAACTCATCGATCTGGGCTTTGTCCAACGCACGGATGGCGAGCGACCGGCTCTGCGACTTAACGATGAATCCCTGGCGGTGATGCGCGGGCATCGGCCGGTGCGCTTGATCCGCCCACCAGAGGCCAAGGCGAAACGAACCAAGGTCGATGATCAGAATTGGGCGGGAGTTGATCGCGATCTTTTCGAGGTGTTGCGGCAATGGCGCAAAATGGCCGCCCAGACGATGGGCGTTCCCGCTTACGTAATCTTGGGCGATGCCCCGTTGCGCGAGTTGGCGCGGGTACGTCCCACCAATCGGCAGACTATGCGCACCATCAAGGGCATAGGCGACCGCAAGATCGAGACGTTCGGCGACATGTTGCTTGATGTGCTCGTGCCGTTTGCACGCGAACGTGGCTTGGCGATGAACGTCGGCGTAAAGAGTTCGGATGCACCGACAGGTGAGGACGACATTGTTGATCTCGATGGGATCGCGCCATCGGTACCGGAGACGCCGACTCGACGGTCGCGAAAGGCACGAAGCGACAAAGCATCCTCGGCCAAATCGCCCACAGCCAGGGCGACCGCGATGGCGATGTTCGCCAAGGGTCAAAGCATCGACGAAGTGATGGCGGCCACCGGCTTGGCACGCAGTACGCTGGCGGGCTATTTGGAAGAGCACATTCTCGAGACCAAGCCGACGACGATCGCCCGATGGGTCGATGACGCGACCTATCGACAGGTAGAACAAGCCGCCATCGACACCGGTGCCGACAGGCTGCGGCCGATCTTCGAGCACCTTGAAGGCCGGGTGTCCTACGACGCCATCCGCCTGACGTGTGCTCACCTTCGTGCGATGAGCGAGGAATGACGCGATTGACTCGGATCGCCATGGACGGACATATCTAGAGCCGAAGCAGCGCCCGCAGACCGCTACAATGGCGGCCATGAAATACGTGATTATCATCGCCGATGGTGCGGCGGATCATCCGCTGGATGAACTCAAAGGCAAGACCCCTTTCGAAGCGGCGCGCAAACCGCACACCGATGCCCTTGCCATGCAAGGCCGACAAGGCACCGCAGTAACGACTCCCGCGGGCATGCCCTGTGGCTCGGATGTGTGCAGTATGTCGCTGCTGGGTTACGATCCGCGAAAGTATCACAAGGGACGCGCTCCATTGGAGGCCGCAGCCCTGGGCATTGACCTTGACCCACGTGACTGGGTGTTTCGCGTGAATCTGGTGACCGTCATTGATGGTCGCATGCAGGACCATTCGGCGGGGCATATCAGTTCGGATGAAGGTCGCCGCTTGCTCGAAGATTTTGCAGCCCGCGTGGATCTGCCGGGCATGGCGTTGTATCCCGGGGTGAGTTACCGCAACATCATGGTGGACTCGACGGGGCGAGGCATGCCTCAGGCTGGCGATCAAGGCAGGGACTGGTCGGAATTGCGCACGATCCCGCCGCACGATGTCCCCGGCGAGCCGATTCGCAAGCACCTGCCGATGGGTGGTCCGCACGCCGAATTGCTCCAGCAGATGATTGCTGAGAGCGAAGTGATTTTCGTCGACCATGAGATCAACCTGACTCGCAAGGAATTGGGCGAGTTGCCCGCTTCGCATGTCTGGCCGTGGGGTCAGGGACAGAAGCCGATCATTCCCAGTTTTGAATCGCGCTTCGGCATTAAGGGCGCGATGATCACCGCGGTGGATCTGCTGGCGGGAATCGCGGCGTTCATCGGCTGGGATCGACTCGAGGTGCCGGGCCAGACGAGTTACCACGACAACGACTACGCGGCGACAGGCCGCTACGCCATTGCAGCTATGGATGATTACGACCTGATATGCGTTCACGTCGAGGCACCTGATGAGGCATCACACGCTGGCGATGCCGCGACCAAGGTGGCAGCCATCGAGGCCATCGACGAGCATGTGGTGGGTCCCATCCACGCGGCCCTACGCGAACGAGGCGAGCCGTACCGACTGCTCTATCTGCCCGACCACTACACAGCTGTGAGCACGCGCAAGCACGATGACACGCCCGTGCCGTTTGCTATCTGCGGTCACAAAATGACCGGCGTGCTGCCACGTGCTTACAGCGAAGCCAACGCGGCCGAGGCTGATCTTCACGTCAAATTCGGCCACGAGTTGATGGAGTTTTTTCTCTCCAGTGGCCTATGATGCCCGTCTTACAAATGCCTGATACAACCGCCCCCAAACCCGAGTTTCATCGCGGCAGTCCCAGCGTCTATATCGAGACCTTCGGCTGTCAGATGAACGTCCTGGATTCGCAGCTAGTCTCGGCACAATTGCGCGGGCTGGGCTATCACTTCACGGATCAGTGGCGCACTGCGGACGTCATTCTTTACAACACCTGTTCCGTGCGCGAACACGCTGAGCAGAAGGTCTATTCGCGCATCGGCGAAGTTGGGATGCTCAAGAAGGAGCGGCCCGAAATTGTGCTGGGCGTGCTGGGGTGCATGAGCGAACGCGATGGCAAGGACATGCTTCGCCGCCATCCGCAGATCGACTTGCTCGTGGGCCCCGGCGAACTCGACAAGGTTCCGGCGTTTGTCGACAACGCGGTCAGAACGCAGCCGAGGCGACGGCGGGGACGCGGTGAGGAGACACGCATCGCGCTGCAGGGCAACACCCATCGCCGATCCGGCACACTTTCCGCTGCAGAAGATCAACTTGAACTGCTGGACCTGTCGCGTTCGTTTTCGCCCGATGATTTAGACGGCAGGGGGGCTGCTTACGTGCGGATCACGCGCGGCTGCAACAAGTTCTGCACCTACTGCGTGGTGCCCAACACTCGTGGTGCAGAGGTCCATCGCGCACCGGACAACATCGTCCAGGAGTGTCGCCAACTCGTTGCCGCCGGTGCTGTCGAGATCACGCTATTGGGCCAGACGGTCAATCATTATCACTACGACCATGCCGCCACCGTGGTCATCGACGGCGTCCAGCAACCGCAGATCGGCGCGGTGGTCAATCACAAAACAACGGCAGCAGCAGCGGTGGCAGCACTGCGTGGGTCTGATGTCATCGACGAGCCGAAGGTTGGCAACCCCTCAACGGTTTCAACCGTCACGACCTTTGCGCAACTTCTGGCACGAATCCACGATGAACTGCCCGAGTTGCAGCGCCTGCGCTTCGTCACCAATTTCCCACGCGACTTTGGTGATGACATTCTCCGAGTCATGGCCACTCGACCGCGCATCTGTCGCTATCTGCACATGCCCGTTCAGAGCGGGTCGGACGCGATGTTGCGCGCCATGAACCGCGGCTACAGCGTGGCGGAGTATCGCCAACTGCTTCAACGCATTCGCACGCATCTGCCTGACTGCGAACTGGCGACCGACATCATCTGCGGGTTCCCCGGCGAGACGGAAGCAGACCACCAACTCACGCTGGAGCTTCTCCGCGAGGGACGGTTTAAGAACGCGTTTATCTTCAAGTATTCGCCCCGGCCCGGCACGGCTGCGTACGACCGCTTGCCTGACGATGTGCCGGAGGAAATCAAGCGTCGCCGCAACAATGACCTTTTGGCGGCTCAGACGGAAGTGAGCGCTGCGGTTCATGCCGCGTATGTCGGTCGAACGCTACGGGTTTTTGTCGAGTCGGTGAGCCAGCACACCACGCGTCGGCGCAATGCTGCGGCTGCGGGAAGTGATCAGACCGTGAGCCTGGGCTGGGAGACTGCAGAGGAGACGGTGCAACTCGCAGGCCGCACCGATGGCGATTTAATCGTGATGTTTGATGGTCCCCCGACGTACGTGGGCCGCATGCTCGAGGTGCGAATCGAGCGAGCAGCACCGCTGGTGCTTTTTGGAAGCGCCTTGGTGGCCGACGGCATTGTCGACAGCTAATTCGCGGCTGGTAGGTCAATCAAGTTCGAAGCGACCGTGTTCGCGTTACTCGGCGATCGAGGATTCAATCGCTTGAGCCATGCCGCTGCGGTCCATCGCAGCTTCGTAGCCGTCGTCGATTGAACTCGACAGCGGCGACAACGCCAGCAGCAGGGCTGCTGCGATGCCGATACCCGCAAGGCGTGCCACGCCCAGAGTTGACGATGTGGCACGTGATGGCACGGCCCCGGTGGCCAGCAGTCCAAGGATGCCCGCGGTTACGAGACCTTCACCCAGAGCGATCAACGCATGAGTACCCAGCATCTGGCTGGCGAATGTCGAGAGGTGCGCCAGTTCGGCACCGCTGCGAAACAGCGCGACTTGGCCGACGATCAAAGCCGCTGCCAGAAACACCGCCAAGCCAGCCACCGCTCCAGCCCCGAGATATTGCACCGCGGCGCGGGCCGCAGCCAATCGCGGTTGTACGACGGACACCAATGCTGCGGGAAGCAGCGCCATGTTGATCACATTGGCACCCAGCGCCATCATGCCACCATCGCCCATCATGGCTTGGGTCGCCAGGATGAGCGCCATGACCAGCGTGCCCAATCCGGGTCCGATGACCCACGCCAGCAGGACACCGCCCACCAGGTGAGCGCTGGCGAAGGGCAGCACGGGTACGTTGATCATCTGGGCAGCGAACACCGCTGCGCCAAGCAGACCGGCCGTTGCCATGCGGCGGCGATCCAAACCAGCAGCACGCGCCGATATCACGGCCATGCCCAATCCGACCGACGCGGCGGCAAAGGTGATCGCGGCACAAGCGGGGGTGATGGCTTCGTTACCAAGATGCATGGCGTGACTCCTAACAAAGGGGATTCGATCGATGGCCGCATTATAACGCGCGGCCGACCGCGAATGGGGCGATGCTACTTAGCTGCGGCGACCTCTTCGGGTTCATTGGGCGTCTCGTCGTCATCCTCGGGGAACTCCGGCTGCCAGTTCGTCCGCGCTTTGATGGCTGCGGGTGACAGCGGGTCGGCGGCACCAACCTCGCGCAGCAGGGCGTTGACAATGAGGGCTGGGAGCTGCGGGTATTGCAGCATGGTCTGCTGATATTGGCCACGGCTCACAGTGCGGTAGTCGTCGATGATCGTCAGGTAAAGACCCAGACGATCCGGCACGGGAATCGCCATTGCTCGCTGCGGCAGGGGGGCTTTGGCTGGCTCACCATCGAGTTGGTCGATCCGAGTGAACACGGCGTTGACAAACTCCGCGCTCGCGCCAACGCCTTGAACATAAGGCACCTCAAAACCGCTCTGCCCCAGTGTTCGACGGGGGAAGAACTCCGTGGTGGTCACCGACCCGCCAGTGTCGTTGGCAAGCTCTGGAAGCGATTGCTGGGTAAGGCGCTGGGCCCACTTGTCGCGTTCCGAAAGCAGCAGCGCATAAGCGGTGAGTTGCTTGGCGTTGTACTCGACCTGCAGACGCACCTCGTCAAGTGACGCGGGTTGCCGGGTGGGCTGGGCGGACGTCAGACGGAAGAGATAAACGTTGCCCGCACCGTCACGCAGCGGCACGCTGGGCATGCCCGCCTGCAACCGATAGGAGACGAGCGTGTTTTCCGACTTGGGCTTGAGCTCCAGTGCACTGAGGACATAATCAGCAAAGCTTGGCGGGTTCTGCTGCGTCGGCCCGGTGATGATCCGGGCGGCGCCGATACCCTCGATATTCGCCAGATCCTTTGCGTCGATCCACTGGCTCTCACGCTTGACCACGTCAGGCAGCAAGCCGTAGTTACTCTGCAAGTCTTGTGCGACCTGTTCCATCGGGATTGGCTGCCATTTCTCGCCGTCGATGACCTTGTAGCCATCCTGGGTCTGCAGACTCCGCGTGTTGTCCAGCAGCAGGCCCTGGGCTTCCTTGACCATTCGCTCCCCCATCGCCCCGGCGCGTTGTTGGCGGAGATCCTCGATGATCTCCTGACGCACCTGTCGGTAAGGAATCGCTTCGGATCGAGGCGTCGTCTGGCCTTCCGCGGGCGGTAGGCTGCGTGTGAACTGGGCCTTGTTATCGTTGTAGAACTTCAGCGCCTCGATGTCATCGACTTCGACCTTGGCCAAGACGCGCTCGAAGGGAATGGCGATGTATTCGAGTTTGACGCGGTCGGGCCAGCGGTAGCCGAAGCCGTGGGGCTTGCTTTGGCCCGGGAGATCATCTTTGTGCTTCTCGTAGAGTGCTTCGACTTCCTGAACCGAGGGTTGGGGCACCTGGGGCAGGTAACGGGCTGCAGACACAGCCACGGTGCTGACCTTGGCCTCGGAGCGTTGATCATGTACGAAGCGTTCGAGCACGGGTTCGCTGACCCGGGGCAGCGCCTCGGCACCATCAAGCATCTGCCGCATTTGTTGTTGGTACTGCATCAGCAGGTACTGCTGCATGACGGCCATCTGCTGGGGGTTTTCTTCCTGCATCTTGCGCAGGTATTGGAGGAACTCCTGCTCGGCTTGCAGCACCCTCACCAGCCGTTCCAGCCGCTCGGAAGGCACCATGATCCGCCTGCCTGAAACCAGGTCAGCATATTGTTGGGTGATTGCCCAAGCCCCCACCGATTGGCGCACGAGGTCGGGGTGCGTCCCGCTCCGGGCGGCGAAATTGCCCAGCGTCGCCTCATCGACACCCAGCATCGCCAGGATGCTGTTGACTTCGTATTGGCTTACCGAAAGCCCCAGCCGATCCGCATCACGCTGGATGAGCACCCACGCCAGGTCAGATTCGATCCCCGTCCGCAGCAGCCGCGAGAGATTTTCGAGCGTCTGCATTTGACTGGAAGCTCTATACAGGTCGGCCTGGGTGACTTTTTGATCCAGAGCGCGGCCGACGACGATCTTCGAGGGGTTGCCACCGCCTCCGCCGCCCATGCCCACGGGCAGCAGAAACACGATCATCAGCAGCGATCCACCAACGGCCAGCAGCCACTTGTTGTATTTACGAAAGAACTTGAACATGGACGAGAAACTCCAGGTGCCCGTAGCGGGTAAAGACCGTCAGTATATCGCGTAGCGAGCCGGACGCGTTGGCGACGGGGGCTTCAGTACCTCTCGCGGCATCCCCGTCCGATGCACGTTGCGGGAACTGGTGGAGGTTTGTGGAAAATTGCGGTGACGTCTCCGGTGGTACTTTGGGGCGGTCCGGCCTGGTGCGGTGGCTGCATTTGGAATAAATTAAATTTCGCCAAATTTCCCGGCTGGCACCCGACTTGCAAGGAGGCGGGAGCTTTCCTATACTCAATGACTTGCGACTTGGGCCGCCGCCGTTGGGAACACGCAACACCCGTAAAACTAAAGCTTTTGCCCGAGCTTGGTCGAGGTGATCAATGCTGATGCACACCGTGCGCGACTTCTCCAAACATGGAGATGCGCTTTCCGTCCCGAATCTCGTCCAGATCCAGCAGACTGCGTACGATCGCTTTCTGCAGCAGGATAAACCCCATGAGAGCCGAGACCCCGCTGTGGGCCTCGAAGCTTTGCTCCATGAGGTGTTCCCCATCGAGTCATACGATGGGAACATGAAGCTTGAGTACTTGTACTACAAGCTTGACGAGCCACGCTACAACCCGCGCGAATGCAAGCAGCTTCGCCTGACCTACGGCCTGCCGTTCCGCGTGGCCGTGCGGCTCATCCGCAAGGATGTCGCGGAGATTCCCCAGGAAGAAATCTACCTGGGTGAAATCCCCGTGCTCATGGGCGGCGGCGAGTTCATCATCAATGGTGCTGAACGCGTCATCGTCAACCAGCTTCACCGCTCGCCGGGCGTGGACTTCTCCATCGCCTCGTCGGAGGGTGACCGGCCGCTGCACTCGGCACGCGTCATCCCCGAGCGTGGCTCGTGGATCGAGCTGGAAGTGACCAAGAAAGACGTGCTGGTCATGCGCATTGACCAGTCGACCAAGATTCCCGCCACGACCTTCCTGCGCGCTGTGGACGAGAAATACGCCACCACCGAGCAGTTGATCCGGGCGTTCTATCAGGTCGAGGAAATCAAGACCACCGCGATTAAGCCCGAGCATTTTGCCGCGGCAGACATCGTGGACACCGACAGCGGCGAGATCATCGTCGGTGCTGGTAAAGCCATGGGTGACGCTGTTGGCAAGGTCATTGCTTCGAGCCTCAAGCGCGTGACGGTGATCAGCGACATCAGCGACGAGTTGATTCTCAACACGCTGGCTGAGGAAAAGCAGAGCGATCTGGGGCTAGGCGTGACTGAGCACGAAGCAGCCATGCTTCTGCTCTACACCCGTCTGCGTCCGGGCAATCCGCCGCAGGTGGACAAAGCCAGAGCTTTGATCAACGAGAAGTTTTTCGATGAGAACCGTTACCGCCTGGGTCGCGTGGGCCGGTTCCGCATCAACCGCAAGTTTGACACCAACGTGCCTGAGACGGAGATGAAGCTGCGTGCCGATGACTTTGTTGAAGTCATCAAGTACATGCTCGATTTGCGCAGCAACCGCAACAAGGCTCACGTCGATGACATCGACCACTTGGGCAACCGCCGTCTCCGTACGCTCGATGAGCTTGCTGTCGAGGAGTTGCGCAAGGGCTTCCTCAAGCTTAAGCGCACCGTGCAGGAGCGGATGAGTGTCAAGGACCCGGATGAACTGGCGAAGGTGGCGGACCTGATCAACTCCAAGTCGATCAGCAGCGCCATCGAGCACTTCTTCGGGCGCAGCGAACTTTCGCAGGTGGCGGATCAAACCAATCCGCTGTCGATGCTCAAGCACGAGCGCACGCTTTCAGCGATGGGCCCGGGCGGTCTGCATCGCAAGCGTGCCGGCTTCGAAGTGCGCGACGTGCACATCAGCCACTACGGCCGCATCTGTCCTATCGAGACGCCTGAAGGCCCCAACATCGGCCTCATCGCCTCGCTGGGTATCTACAGCCAGATCGACGAATACGGATTCCTTCAGACGCCCTACCGGGTGGTTAAGAACGGTCGCGTCGATCTGACGAAGGTCACCTATCTCCGCGCCGACGAGGAGATGAAGGTCACCATCGCGCCGACGGACGTCATTGACAAGGAAGGCAAGCTGGCCAAGGGTCTGGTGCTGGCACGCGTCGATGGTGAACTGCAGCAGGTGACTTCCGATACGGTGCAGTACGTGGACACGAGCCCCAAGCAGGTGGTAGGCGTGTCTGCGGCATTGATTCCGTTCCTCGAGCACGACGACGCCAACCGCGCGTTGATGGGTTCGAACATGCAACGGCAGGGCGTGCCGCTGATCAAGACCGAGCCCCCTTGTGTGGCCACTGGTCTGGAAAAGGAAATCCCCAAGTATTCGGGGATGTTGCAGCGCGCCAAGCGGCCCGGCACGGTGACCTACGTTGACGCGATGAAGATCATCGTGGACAACGCCGACGAATACGAACTGCGCAAGTTCGTGGGCCTGAATGAAAAGACTTGCCTCAACCAGAAGCCGCTGGTGAAACTTGGCCAGAAGGTCAAGAAGGACCAGATCATCGCCGACGGCGCCGCGACATCCAACGGTGAACTGGCGCTGGGCAAGAACGTGCTCGTGGCGTTCAATACCTTCGACGGTTACAACTTCGAAGACGCCATCGTCATCAGCGAACGTCTGGTGCGTGAAGATGTGTTCACCTCGATTCACATCGAGGAGTTTGACGTCGAGATTCGCGAGACGAAGCTGGGCAAGGAAGAGTTCACTCGCGACATCCCCAACGTTAGCGAGCGCCAACTTGAGCGTCTCGATGAGCACGGCATCATCCGCATCGGCGCTTACGTGCGACCTAACGACATCCTTGTCGGCAAGGTCAGCCCCAAGAGCAAGAGCGAGCTTTCGCCCGAAGAAAAACTGTTGCACGCGATTTTCGGTCGTGCTGGCGAAGACGTGAAGAACGATTCGCTGGAGGTTCCTGCGGGAACGGAAGGCATCGTCATTGGTGCCAGCCGATTCAGCCGTCGCATGCACATGAGCGAAGATCAGAAGAAGCAGCTTCGCCGCGAGATGCGCGAGTATGAGCAGACGATGGACAACAAGGCCGCCGAGTTGTTCCGCCAGATGGTTGAGCAGATCAATGAAGTGATCGGCACGGCCATGGTCGATCCCTCGACGCGTCAGAAGGTCGGCGCCAGCGACATCACGGAAGTGGTGCTGGAGCAGATCCGCGACTTCACGCCTGAATGGATAAAGGGCAACAAGTCGGCCCGCGAGCAGGCGATGGTGATTCACAGCCAGTTCTGGCCCCGTGTGACGGGTATCGAAAAGGAAAAGGGTCGTCGTCTGGCGCACATGAAGCGCGGCGACGAACTGCCCAGCGGCGTGCTGGAAATGGTCAAGGTTTATCTGGCCACCAAGCGGCCGCTGTCGGTCGGTGACAAGATGGCCGGTCGCCACGGCAACAAGGGCGTTATCGCCCGCGTGGTGCCGCTTGAGGACATGCCGTTCCTTTCGGATGGCACGCCCGTCGATGTGCTGCTTAATCCGCTAGGTGTGCCCAGTCGTATGAACGTAGGCCAGATTCTCGAAACCCACCTGGGTTGGGCCTGCGGCGTGCTGGGCTTCCAAGCCGTGACTCCGGTTTTCGACGGTGCGTCTGAAAAGGAAATCAAGGACGTTATCGAGGAAGCCAACACCTACGTGGACACGCGCGTCAAAGAGCTCAAGGACAAGAAGCAATCTCCTGGGCCGCGGGAAATCCTCGTCAAGATGCCCGCTGGTGGCAAGGTGCAGCTATTCGATGGTCGCACCGGTGATCCGTTCGATCAACGCACCACCGTGGGCTATATGTACCTCTTGAAACTTCACCACCTGGTGGACGACAAGATCCACGCTCGTTCGACAGGCCCCTACAGCCTTATCACCCAGCAGCCGTTGGGTGGCAAGGCCCGCACCGGCGGGCAGCGCTTCGGCGAAATGGAAGTCTGGGCGCTGGAAGCATACGGAGCCGCGTACATCCTTCAGGAACTCCTGACGGTCAAGAGCGACGACGTCGAGGGTCGCACCAAGATCTACGAAAGCATGATCAAGGGCACCAATCGACTCGAAGCGGGCATGCCCGTGGCCTTCGATGTGCTGTGCAACGAGATCAAGGGCTTGGGCCTCAACATCACGCTGGAAAAGGCGGTTCTGGAAGGCGGGGCGCTGCTCTAAGGCAGACACGCCGACGTCCACCACCGCATTGCGATCCAACGTGTCACAACCGATTCATCACGCTCACAAAGGGCGAACCATACCATGGCTGAACTGAGTCAATTCGACCGCGTTAACGAATACACCGCCGTTAAGATCACGCTGGCGTCGCCCAACGACATCCGCTCGTGGTCCTTCGGTGAAGTCAAAAAGCCCGAGACCATCAACTACCGAACCTACCGCCCGGAAAAGGACGGCTTGTTCTGTGAGCGAATCTTCGGCCCGGAACGCGACTACGAATGCGCCTGCGGTAAGTACAAGGGCACCAAGTTCAAAGGCATCATCTGCGACCGTTGCGGCGTCAAGGTGACCCACTCCCGCGTCCGTCGTAAGCGCATGGGCCACATCAACCTCGCTGCGCCCATCGTGCACATCTGGTTCTTCAAGTCCTCCCCCAGCCGCCTGGGCAACCTCATGGGCATGAAGACCAGCGATCTGGAAAAGGTGGTCTATTTCCAGGACTACGTCGTGGTCGAGCCCGGCGATACCCCGCTTAAGGAAAAGCAGGTACTCACCGAGGACGAATATCGCAAGGCTGTCGAGCAGTACGGCTCATCCTTCACCGCCATGATGGGCGCCGAGTCGATCAAGGAATTGCTCATCCGCTTGGACCTCAACAAGCTGGCGGAAGAACTGCGCACCGGGCTCAAAGAGACGCGGAGCAAGCAGAAGGTCAAAGAGCTTTCCAAGCGGCTCAAGATCGTAGAGCAAATCCGCCACTCGGAGAACAAGGCTGAGTGGATGGTGATGGACGTCGTGCCGGTGATTCCGCCCGACCTGCGCCCCTTGGTGCTGCTCGAAAGCGGCAACTTCGCCACCAGCGATCTCAACGATCTCTACCGCCGCATCATCAACCGCAACAACCGTCTCAAGAAGCTGATGGACCTCAACGCCCCCGAGGTCATCATCCGCAACGAGAAGCGCATGTTGCAGCAGTCGGTCGATGCGCTGTTTGACAACGGCCGCTGCCGTCGTCCCGTGCTGGGCTCGTCAAACCGTCCGCTCAAGTCGTTGACGGACATGATCAAGGGCAAGCAGGGCCGCTTCCGTGAAAACCTGCTGGGCAAGCGCGTGGACTACTCGGCTCGCTCCGTGATCGTCGTGGGTCCCGAACTCAAACTCAACCAGTGTGGTCTGCCCAAGAAGATCGCGCTGGAGTTGTTCCAGCCGTTCATCATCCGCAAGCTCAAGGAGCACGGGCTGGCTGACACCATCAAGAGCGCCAAGCGCATGCTCGAGCGCCGCGATCCCGAGGTGTGGGACATTCTCGAAGAGGTCATCTATCAGCACCCGGTGCTGCTCAACCGAGCTCCGACGCTCCACCGCATGGGTATCCAGGCCTTCGAGCCCGTGCTCGTGGAAGGCAACGCCATCCGCGTCCACCCGCTGGTCTGCACCGGCTTCAACGCCGACTTCGACGGCGACCAGATGGCCGTCCACCTGCCCCTCTCCGTTGAGGCGCAGGCTGAGGCTCATGTGTTGATGCTCTCGACGCACAACATCTTCAGCCCGTCAAACGGCAACCCTATCATCAGTCCGTCGCAAGACATCGTCATGGGTGTGTACTACATCACCTCGATGCCTGTGGACGGCGAGATCGACCAGAAGAAGCTCCATCGGTTCAAAGATCCGACCGAAGCGCTGCTGGCCTATGACATGAAGAAGATCAGCCTGCTTGAGCCCATCCTGGTGCGGCTCGAGCGGGATCGCTATCCCGACGTGGTCAACGAGCAGAAAGGTCAGCCTGAAGAGATGCCCGCTGGTGGGCGCATCGTCACCACGATGGGTCGGCTGCTGTTCAACGACATCCTCGAAAACGGCATGCCCTACTACAACTGCGCGCTTGGCAAGAAGGGTGCGGCGAGGGTCATCGACGACACCTACGCCCGCAAGGGACGACCAGCCACCATCGATCTTCTTGACCGGCTCAAGGAAACGGGCTTCAAGCGTTCGACGCTGGCGGGCTTGTCCTTCGGCATCACCGATCTGCGAATCCCCGCTAAGAAGCAGTCGATTATCGATGCGACTCAGAAGCGCGTGGACCGCGTCGAAAAGGCTTTCCACGCCGGTGCTCTCACCGACCGTGAACGCTACAACCAGTTGCTGGACCTCTGGACGCACTGCCGCGAAGAAGTCACCAAGGAACTGCTGCGCGAACTCAAGAACGATCGCCGCGACGATCAAGGCAACGAGATGCCCGTCGAAGGTAAGCAAGGCATGCTTTACATGAACCCGGTGTGGCTCATGGCTGACTCCGGTGCCCGTGGTAACGTCAGCCAGATTCAGCAGCTTGCCGGTATGCGTGGTCTGATGTCCAAGCCTTCGGGCGAGATCATCGAGACTCCCATTCGCGCTAACGCCCGTGAAGGTATGACGGTTCTGGAATACTTCTCCAGCACCCACGGCGCTCGTAAGGGCTTGGCTGATACGGCCCTCAAGACCGCTGACTCGGGCTACCTCACCCGCAAACTCGCCGACGTGGCACAGAACGTGTTCATCGGCGGCATGGACTGCGGTACCAAGGGCGGCGTCACCAAGCGCGCTACCTACAAGGGCGAAGAGATCGACGTGCCTCTGCGCGAATCGATCATCGGCCGCACTGCCCGCGAAACGATCCGCAACCCCATGACCGATTCGCTGATCGTCTCTGAAAACGAGGTCATCACTGAAGAAGCTGCCCGCGCCATCGAGGCCTTGGGCATCGACGCGGTGATGGTCCGTTCGCCGCTGACCTGCGAAGCCGGTTCGGGCCTCTGTGCCCTGTGCTACGGTCGCGATCTCTCGACGGGCCGCATGGTCGAAGACGGCCTGGCGGTCGGCATCATCGGCGCGCAGTCCATCGGCGAGCCGGGCACGCAGTTGACCATGCGTACGTTCCACACCGGTGGCATCGGTCAGCGCACGCTGGCTGAAACGCAATACACCGCCATCAACGCCGGCACCGTCGCTATCCGCGATGCCAGTGAAGTGCCCGTCAAGGACGAAGACGGCAGTGATGTGCTCGTGGCACTGAAGCGAAACGGTGAAATCGCCGTGCTCGATGCCAAGGGCCGTGAGCTTGAGAAGACCAAGCTTCAGTATGGTTCGTTTATCTACGTCAAGCCGAATCAGGAAGTCAAGAAGGGCCAGATGCTGGTGAAGTGGGATCCGCACCGCACGCCGATTCTCGCCGAGAAGTCGGGTCGGGTTCGGTTCCAGGACATTCAGGTTGGCGTGACGGTTCGCCCCGAGAAGGAGTCCGCCGCTGCCGGTCGTGGTAAGAAGGCCACGGGCGCTACGGCTGGTGAGTCGCTGGTGGTGATCGAGCACAAGGGCGAGATGCACCCGCAGATCATCATCGAGGATGATGGCGGCAAGATTCTCGACTTCCACTACCTGCCCGCCAAGGCTCGTATCGAAGTTAAAGAAGGCGACATGATCGAGGCTGGACACATGCTTGCCCGCCAGCCGCGGGAAGTTAAGTCCAGCTCGGACATCGTCGGTGGTCTGCCCCGTGTCACGGAAATCTTCGAGGCTCGCAAGCCTCACGATCCCGCGGTGCTGGCGGAGATCAGCGGCACCGTTGAACTCCGCTCCGACCGCCGCAAGGGCAAGATGACCATCATCGTCAAGACCGAAGGCGGCGTGGACGATGTCGAGCATCACGTGCCCCAGGACCGCCACTTGCAGGTTCACACCGGCGATTTCGTCAATGCCGGTGATGCGCTTACCGATGGCCCGGTCATTCCTCACGACTTGCTGCGAATCAAGGGCGAAGAGTCCCTCTACAACTACCTGCTCGAAGAAGTGCAGGCTGTGTACCGTGCCCAGGGCGTGACCATCAACGACAAGCACATCGAGGTGATTGTCGGACAGATGTTGCGCAAGATTCGCGTCGAGAACCCCGGTGATACGCACCTGCTGCCTAATGAGGTGGTTGACAAGTTCCGCTTCCGCGAGGCCAACAAGGGCATCGAGACCGTGGCGCGCATCAAGGAGCCGGGCGACACGGGCCTGGAGATCGGCAAGATTTACCCGCGTCAGGAAATCCGTGACGCCAATACCAAGGCTGAGGCTGATGGCAAGCAGCCCGCCAAGGCCAGCAAGGCGCGGCCCGCTTCGGGACGCACCCTGCTGCTGGGTATCACCAAGGCCAGCCTCCAGAGCGAGTCCTTCCTCTCGGGTGCCAGCTTCCAGGAAACGACCAAGGTGCTCACCGAAGCAGCCTTGGCCGGAAAGCTGGATCACCTCGAAGGCTTGAAGGAAAACGTGCTGCTGGGTCACCTGATCCCGGCAGGTACGGGCTACAAGGCCTACGGCAGGATTCGCGTGGTGAAGTTGGCCGAGCCCGTCGCGGCCGAAGAATCTTCACGCGAATCCGAGTTGGCCGAAGCTGCCGCGATGGCCGAACGCTCCGGTGCTCAGCGCCGCGACGAGATCGGCACGACCGTCGGCGAGTCCCGACTCGTCGCTGCTCTCCTGGGCCAGGAACAGGAAGAGATGCCCAAGGAGTAATCGACTCCTATCCAATCGCACCCAAGCCCACGGACCTCGGTTCGTGGGCTTTTTTGTTCTGACCGTCAGTCATCACGCGTTACACGACACGACACGCAGGCACGGTACCTCGAACGACACGCAGCACCTACGCACCACGATAAAATGACGCCCAAGGCCCCGGATATCCATAGAAAGGTCAACCATGTCCGCCACTCCGCAAACCGCACCCGCTGAGCCTCGCGGCCTTGAGGATGTGATCGTCCCCATCCGTCGCGTCAGCCCTCATGATGGCGGACATTGGCTCTTTGGCTACTACGAGAAATGCCCGTGGAACGCATCCGGGCGGCACCTCTTGGGATGTCGGCTCCCCTTCGCTGACCGCCAGCCCCATCCGGGTGAAAAGATGACGGTGGGAATGTTCGACCTCGACGATGGCGACCGCTTCATTGAGTTGGACCGGACCCCGCACTGGTCCTGGCAGCAGGGCACCATGCTCCAGTGGTTGGGCACTGATCGCGAGAACACGGTTGTCTATAACAGTGAGATCAAGGGCGAGCCGCGAGGCCTCATTCGTGATACCCGCAGCGGCAAGGTTACACCTCTGCCCATGTGCATCTACGCAGTATCACCGGGGGGCAAGCGGGCTGTGACACTCGACTTCGGTAGGCTGCATCGACTGCGTGCAGGTTACGGCTACGCGGGGTTCCAAGAGTTCACGCCTGGTCAGGCCACGCCCGCCGACAACGGTATCTTCGGCTTCGATCTGCCTGGCGGTTCACCTCGCCTTCTCATCAGTCTGGCTCAACTGGCGGATATAAGCCCGCCACCCACCATGGCAGGCGTCGATCACTGGGCTAACCATCTGCAGTGGAGCACCACCGGCGAGCATTTCGCCTTTCTCCATCGTTGGCGGGTCGGCAAAGATCACCACACTCGCCTGTGCGTGGCTCGTGCTGATGGGAGCGACTTGCGAATCCTCTGTGACAGGACGTATTACTCACACTACGACTGGCGCGATGACCGCACGATCCTCGGGTTCACACTCAACGAGGATGGCCGCAGAGAGTTCCGGCTCCACGATCGGGAACGCGGCGATGTGGGGGCAGTCGGTCGAGGCGTGTTGCCCGACGATGGCCATTGCAGTTACTCGCCGAACCGTCGCTGGGTGCTCAACGACACCTATCCCCAAGGCCCCAAGCGAATGCGGACGTTGATGCTTTTCGATCCCGCCACCGAAACGCGGATCGATCTAGTGAAGATTCATTCCCCGCCAGGCTACGAGGGCGCGATTCGCTGTGACCTCCATCCCCGCTGGAACCGCGACGGTACGCAGATCTGCATCGACTCGTTTCACGAGGGATACCGCGGCATCTATGTGCTCGATGTCAGCCAAATTGTCAAGAAAAACGGGGAAAATTCATCTTCGGCGCCATGATCCACACATTCAGACGAACCACGCTAGAATGGGGTGCTTTTGGCCAGCACTCCTAAGATTAGAAAGGTTCTACGAATGTTTGACACGGTACAACCCGCGCCGCCTGACGCCATTTTGGGCATTACGGAAGCCTTTAACCGCGATCCCAACCCCGCCAAGATCAACTTGTCGGTGGGTGTTTACAAGGACGCCTCAGGGCAGACCCCGGTGTTGTCTTCGGTCAAAGCCGCCGAGGAACGCATTCTGAAGGGTGAGGCCAGCAAGAACTACGCGCCCATCGACGGTGCGCCGCTCTACGCCACGCTGGTGCAGCAGATGCTCTTTGGTCCCAACGCCCAAGTCCTTGCGGACAAACGCTCGGCCACGGCTCACACGCCCGGCGGCACCGGTGCCCTGCGTGTCGCGGGTGACCTGCTTAAGAAGCTCAAGCCCGGTGCGACCTTGTGGATGAGTGAACCGACCTGGCCCAATCACCCGCAGATTTTTCAGGCTGCAGGATTGAAGACCGCTACTTACCCCTACTTCGACGCCAAGACCAATTCACTGGATTGGGAGCCGATGCTACAGGCGCTCAAGGCGATGGCCCCGGGCGACATTGTTCTGCTCCACGGCTGTTGCCACAACCCCACCGGCGCTGACCCGACAGCCGCCCAATGGAAAGCCATCGGGGATGTGGTCGAGGAGCGGAAACTGCTGGCGTTGGTGGACTTCGCCTACCAGGGCTTTGCCCAGGGACTGCGTGAGGATGCCGCGTGTCTGGGCGCCTTGTTGCGGCCTAATGTCGAGTTGATGGTTTGCTCGAGTTTTTCCAAAAACTTCGGGTTGTACAACGAGCGAGTCGGTGCATTGACGCTGGTGGCCAATAAAGCCGATGCGGCTGTGGCGGTGCAGAGCCACGTCAAGAGCGTCATTCGCAGCAACTACTCCAACCCCCCGGCGCACGGTGGTGCCATTGTCAGCACGATCCTCAGCGATGCCAGCCTGCGCAGCCAGTGGGAACAGGAACTCACCACCATGCGCACCCGCATCGCCGACATGCGAGAGCTTTTTGTCAAAACGCTCGCGGAGAAGGGTGTGAGCAAGGACATGAGCTTCATTACCCGGCAAAACGGCATGTTCAGCTTCTCGGGCTTGAGCAAGGATCAAGTCGAGCGGCTCAAGAAAGATTACGCCATCTACATCGTCGGCAGCGGGCGAATCAACGTCGCGGGCATGACTCGTGATAACATGGCCACACTCTGCACCGCCATTGCGGCTGTGATGAAGTAAAGCCGCGAATCTCCAACCGCGCACGACCGGCGCAACGATGGATAAACGGACATGCACGACAACATCGATGGCATCATGAGTGACCTCGAGGCGCGGATGAAAAACATCCGCGACTCTCTTTAACTACGCAGATAAACTTGAACTGCTCAAAGAACATGAGAGGTTGATGGAGGCCTCGGACTTCTGGAACAACCAGGAACAGGCCAACAAGATCGTCGGCGAGTTCAAACGTCTCAAGGCTCAGGTGGCACCCGTGGCCAAGGTCAGCGACGCCATCGAAGAAGCTGCGCTGATGTGGCAGATGGCGAAGGAAGCCGACGATGACGAAGTCCGGGCCGAGGTCGATGCGCAGATCGAGAAGCTTCAGGGCGACCTGGACAAACTCGAGATGATGTCACTGTTGTCGGGCAAGTACGATGCCCGCAACTGCTACGTGTCGGTCTATGCCCGTGAAGGTGGCACGGAGGCCATGGACTGGTGCCAGATGCTCATGCGGCAGTACGTGCTTTTTGCCGAGAGCGCGGGGTGGGAAGTTTTTGAGGTTGATAAGACCGTCGGCGAGGAGGCGGGGCTCAAGGACGTGACGCTTTATATCAAAGGGCCTTGGGCCTACGGGTATCTGCAGTGCGAGCGCGGCACGCATCGCCTGGCGCGGGTCTCGCCGTTCAACTCGCAGGGCAAGCGGCAGACAAGCTTCGCCACGGTCGATGTCGTGCCTGAGTTCGACGACGAAGGTGCCTTTGAGATTGATGAGAAGGATTTGGAGATCACGCCGTTTGTGCGATCCTCGGGCCCGGGCGGGCAGAACGTCAACAAAGTTGCCACCGCCATTCGGCTGGTTCACATACCCACGGGCATCACCGTGGTCTGCTCCGTCGAGCGCAAGCAGGAGCAGAATAAGAAGCGGGCGTTGTCAATCCTCAAAGCCAAGCTCGAATTGCTTGACGAGCAGCGGCGGGAACAGGAGCAATTGGCAGCGGCGGGGGGCAAGCTGGACATGGGTTGGGGCTCGCAGATTCGCAGTTACGTCTTCTACGACAACCGTGTCAAGGACCATCGCACAGGTTACGAGGTTGGCAATCCGCCATCGGTGATGGACGGCGACTTGCAGGGCTTCATCGACGCCGAGTTGCAGCGCCGTGCTGCGGCACGGAGCCGGACCTGAGCTGGGCCTAAGCCGGGATTCACGGCCTGACCTGCTGCTCCGGGGTGAGGGTCGGGCAGGGATGCGATTGAATCGGCGGCAATCACAGGTGATCGACATTGGAAGCCCGCACGCTGGGGGGGTAGGATGCGGGTAGTCGATCCCGCTTTCCGCCTGCGACGTATTAATGCTGATCGTTTGTCTTTCTACCTGTCAGGGATTTTGATCATGTTTATCCAAGTATTTCGACCCGCGGCCTGGTCGGTTAAAGCGTCAGTGTTGATCGCGGCTCTGGCGTCCCTGCTAATCTCGCTGCCGCTGTGGGCGCAGGCGGACGAACCCAATCCGCTGCTGCAGCCGCGACAAGACACCACCGTGGACGCCGCCGCGACGGAGGATGCCCCTCTACCGCGACGCGACGATGCGGAGGCGTCGAAGTTGCCGAACCCTGAAGTGATCGACCTGGACATCAGGACGCTCATTGAATCGACGGAGATCTTGCCTACGCAGGTCGATGGTGTGATCTGGACTATCGCCCCGCAGACCAATCGTCGGTTGCTGCAACTGCCGTTCGTCATCGCCCCCGGTGAGAAGGCAGTGAAACTTAACACCGACACGCTGCGCATCGCAGGCGGGCGACTTCTGGCCTGGCATGCAGACAAGGAGGCGGCGCCGGTGCCCGTGCCGCAACAAGAGCAAGGCCGTGATGACGGCGGAACGGTAGCGCGTCCCGGTGTGGTGGCGCTGCCCGCCATCGAGGCACCGCCCGATCCTATCGCGACGCTTCAGGTCAACGCCGAACCGCCGCGCCTGACCCGCGAGATTCGCATGGCGCCCAGCGGTGAGATCACCTGGGACATGGAGCGCGTCATCTTCAGTGCGACTGTCAAAGAGCAGGACCTGCTTTACACCTATAAGCTTCGTCCCGAACTTCTGGAAGCCAAGGCTCCCGCTCAGCCCACTTTCGATCCGCCGCGACCGGGCGATGATCGTCGCACAGCTGCGGACAAGCAGAAGCGGATGAAGGAACAGCAGGATGAATACAACCGATTGCTTCGGGAACACCGTGCAATGAAGCGGCGCGTGCTGGATCTGCCCAAGGAGATTCAGGGGCCGATGCCCGTGCGTTTCTGGGCCGTGTTCGATATGCGCACGACTGCTGACGAGATTGAGATCGAGGGTCCCGCGCCTCTGCCTTGGAAGCTCACCTACGGCCAACTCAACGCCATTCGCTATGCCGCCAAGCCCGTGAATGTCGGTGCCGATGGCAACGTGCCCCGCGATGTGCTGGGCAATCTCTTTGCTATCAAGACTCTGGTCAACGCCCAGCCGCACCCGTTTTCGCTGCGATCGGCGGCATACGTGTTGGAGCGTTCCGGGTTGATGAAACTCTCACGTCCAGGCGACACCGTTTACGAACTGGCGATGCAGATTCTGGCCGGCAACGATGCAAAGGCTAGGCAGGCCATCGTCCAGTCGATCATCGACGTTTCCCCGGCTTCACCCGCGTCCATCGAACTGCTTCGTCAAGCGGCACGCAATCCCGACCCCGAGACTCAGCTTGCCGCCATCGGTGGCCTTCTCAAAGGTGACATGGGCAAAGACCCCGGTCAGCGCAAGGCGATCGTGGATGCCACCAACCGAATCCTTCAGACCCCAAGCGGTCCAGCGCCCGGCAAGGTTATTGATCCACTCGTCGAAGCCGCCGCCAACCAGCCTGAGCTGCGCGACGAGATGATCGCAGGCATCAATTTTGATCAACTGACTGCCGAACGATTGGCACCGACGATTGCCGCCATCGTCGCCCGCGCCCCAGCTTCCCCGCTGGCCGCTGCGTGGCTCGATAGCCGCCTCCTGGGTACACAGGGCGAGGTCGTGAAGCGAACGCTGACAATTCTCGCAGCCACGACGATTGATCCAACGGTCGATGAACGTCGCGCCATGGATGCCGGTGGCCGTTACGATCAACCACCGACCTTCACGGCAGCCCCACCCAGCGATGGCCCCAGACCAATGACCATCCCCGGGCTTTCGTTAATTCTGGGCCGCGGCAACGACATAGTCGGCACAGCGCCAACTGCACCGGAGCAAGGCCCCGTCATCGCTCGACATATTCCCATCGAGTCAATCGACCACAACATTCTCAAGCTGCTTTCATCGCGCGACAACGCCACACGCGAGCTGGCCTGGAAGGCGCTGGTAGTCTTCGTTCTGCCCCAAAACGAGCAGGTGGCTGCGCAGGAAGCGGCGCCTGTTGAGGGTGAGGAACCTAAAGCCCCGGCCACGACCTACAGCACCGTTGCGGCTGCAGCCCTGACGGGTGGTCAGGTTCCCCCTCAAGCTGTGCCGTTTCTTACGGTGCAGCCCAACCAACCCCTGGCCACGCGGGCAGCGGTTCGGTTGGTCGTGGAAGCCGACGCCCAGAGCGGGATTGCCGCGGCCAAAGCGTTGCTGGGCTCGCGCCTGCCCTTGGGTGAAGTGCTGGCAGAAGCCACCGCCGCGGTGCGTGAGCATTTCGCCATCAACGCCTATCGCGCCACCGGCAAGGAACCGCCGCTGGTCACACGCCTGCTGCGTGAAAACGTGGCCAACAGCAGTTTGGCGAGTTGGTTTGGCAAGGAAGTCGCGGAAGGGCGGGTACCCGATGCTGCGGCCTGGCTCGATGGCTACGGCGGCGAAGGACGCATGATCACCATGCTCGCCAGTCAGGACCCCGAAGTCGGCCTGGGTGCTGCCGCGGCGCTGGTGGCATCTGCGGGTGGCGATGAGAGCATGGCCCGCCCGTTCTACCAGGCGGCAGCGAATCAGGCGGGACAAACGCCCGACTTCGCACAACAGCAGTGGGCCAAAGCACGCCAGGAAATCTATACCCAGCGCCTTCAGACCGCTGCGGGTCGCTACCGTCTGATCGTCCGGCTTTTTGGTCAGGCGCAGGCTCAGCAGGGAATGCCGGGCGGTTTTGGTGAACCTATCACGCCCGAAGCTCCCCCCGGCATGACCCCCGGCGACCCATCCATGCAACAGCCCACCGGCAAGGCAACCACCGAATACATGGTGGGCATCATGGAAATCCAGGCCGATGGCAAGAGCATCAAATTCGCCAACGACACGCTCAGCGTCGCGGTGCCCGAAAGCCACCTGGCGATACGACTCATCAAGCCCGGCGAACTCAAGAATCTTTCGGAGGGTGATGTGGGAAAGCTCGACTGGGATCGCGTGCCCACGCAGATCGACCTATTGCCCCAGACAGGCGGCGCCTGGGCTGGGCTGACGACGTTGCCCGATGGTCGCACCGCGCAGATCATCCTGCAACCTGTGGCCCAGGGCGATTGAGGTTAGTGGCGCGAAGAAGTATCGCAACCCGCGGCAAAAGCCGACGCGATACACTGTCGCCATGGCGAAGACCGACTCCAAGCCGCGGGTGATGATCCTGGCGAACCTGGGCAAGCCAGCCGTGGGCGAGGCCCTCACCGCGCTGCGGCCGTGGCTGCGGGAACATGCCACGATCGTCGCGGAGCCAGACATTGACCAGATGACGCCCGAGGGTGTCGCGCAACTGCCGCGCGCGGATCTGGGGATCGTTCTGGGCGGTGATGGCACGTTGCTTTCGCAAGCCAGGCTGCTCATTGATCTGGATATGCCCCTGCTGGGGGTGAACTTCGGCAAGCTCGGTTTTCTGGCGGAGTTCAGTATCGATGACCTCAAACGGCACTGGCCGTCGATCACCTCCGGCAAGCCCACGGTCAGTCGGCGAATCATCCTGGAACTTCGTGTCTTTGATCGCGATGCGTCCGATCCGTGGGTGGGTGGTGTCGAAGCACCGGGCTTGCGATTCTCATCACTGGCACTCAACGACGCGGTGGTCACCGCTGGGCCGCCGTTTCGCATGATCGAACTGGAGATGCTCATCGGCACCAACAGGGGGCCGCAGCATCCGACCACATTCAGCGGCGATGGTGTGATCCTCTCAACACCCAACGGATCGACGGCTTACAACCTCGCGGCCGGTGGCCCGATTCTGACCCCCGAACTCGATGCGTTCTGCATCACGCCCATCTGTCCCCACAGCCTGTCGTTTCGGCCGCTGGTGGTGGATGCGGCCATGAGTCTCTGCTTGCGCGTTAAGCGTGCCAACCCGGGCACGACGCTGGTCATCGACGGCCAGATCCCCTTGAGCCTCGAGGCTGGCGAGCAGGTGTTCGTGCGTCGTCATGCCCGGTGCCTGAAGCTGCTGCAACACCCGGACCTGAGTTACTGGAAGATGCTCTCGCAGAAAATGCACTGGGCCGCCCGACCGCGCAGCGGTTGATCGAATCGTGATGCATCACCTTCTTCACGTGACGGTCTGCTGCCAGACATCGCGCCCGATGACACGGACCATTCTGAGGTCCAGGTGGTCGGTGCCATCGAAGTCCTGAAGAATGCCATCATGAATGGCCCAACTGCGGCCGCGGGCGCTTGCCGCCAACGCCGGATCGCGAAACGGGCTGCGTCCATCGAGCAGGTTGGCGAGTTTGCCGCCGGGCTGGAATTCGCGGTCGATCTCGACCATGCGACGGTGGCCGACGATATACGAAAAGCCGTGCCGCTCGTACATCACCGCGTTGTGGTAAGTCAGCGGCTCCAGCACCAGCGAGACGTAACCCAACTCGTGCGCCAGTCGCTCAAGCCGCGGCAGGAGTTCATCAAAGAGCCGAAGCCCCGGGCGTACCTGGGCTGGCCCAAGACCCGCACGCATCGCACGCAACTCCTCGCCAACGTTCCGTCCTGCAGTGCCCAGCAGTGTCACCCGACCAAGTTCATCCACATCAATGTTGAAGCGCGGCGCGGTGAGATCGTTGATGACGATGAAGCTCAATTCCAACTGACCTGCACCAGCTTCGACGAGGTCCATGCTCAAGGCGAAATCACCATCGTGTCGCTGTGCTGGCAGTCGCAGACTCACATCAGCGCGTTGAGGGGGAATGGCGATGGCGAAGGCTTTGGGGTTCGTCGGCCCGCCTGAAAGTGAAGCATCCACCTGCGCCAGATGCTCGCACAGCCGCGGCGGGATCAACTGCGCATAGGCTTGGCGGATGGCCGCCTGGGGTTGGGCATGGAGGCGTAAAAGGCTCATAGGCAGGCCACTTGGCCCCGGATGCCCCGGGGATTACAGCGAGCGGAGGCCCGGGCATGGTATCACGCACCGATGCGGGGGCCCTACCCTACAATACGCGTCTCGGCTTGGGACAGCCGAGTCCGTAGAAACGAAGGATGCACCACCGTGAGCAGCAGCACGCTATCCGCCCCCAGCATTGATCTGGAGGCCGTCAACACACAGCTATCCGATGTGAGCGCAGACGACATCGTCGCCTGGGCCGGTCGCCAGTTCGAACGCGGGCTGGTCCTGACCTCAAGTTTTGGCGTGCAGGCAGCGGTCATGCTCCACTTGGTCACACGGATTCTGCCCGACATCCCCGTCATCTTCATCGACACGGGATACCTCCACCCCGAAACCTACCGTTTTGCTGACGACCTCACCACTCGTCTCAAGCTCAATCTAAAAGTGTTCCAATCCGACATGTCCGCGGCTCGGATGGAGGCGTTGCGCGGCAAGCTCTGGGAAACCGAAACGCGCGAGGCGCTCATCGAGTACGACACGATCCGCAAGGTCGAACCGATGCAGCGGGCGTTGAAGCAACTGGGAGCCACCGCGTGGCTTGCTGGACTGCGTCAAGGTCAGACCGATCATCGCGCCAAGCTCCGAACGGTCGAAAAGCAGGGCGACATCTACAAGGTCCACCCCATTCTGCGCTGGTCGACGAAAGAAGTACACGAATACCTCAAGGCCCACGAGCTTCCCTACCACCCGCTGCGGGATCAAGGGTATGCGTCGATCGGCGACTGGCATTCGACGCGGCCCATCACCGCAGGCGAAGATGAACGCGCCGGCCGATTCAAAGGCCTCAAGCAGGAATGCGGTCTTCACCTGCCCGCCACTCGCGAAGAAAACGAAAGCCGCGGCTCGGCAGACCTGTAGGATTGGTGCGTGGGGCAACCGCGGGCAGCGTTGGTCGGAAGTCGGCGCGATCAAGCGGCCTGACGCAGCGCCCGCTGCAACGGGGCTCCCAGTAGACGCTCATAGGCCATAGTTTCACTCTCAACCCGGCGGGAAAAGCTGTATCGATGAGCAATGCGATCGCGCGCGCGACGCGCCATGGCGATGCGCGACTGTTCATCGCCCAACAGCGCCGCCAATTGCAGCGGCCAACGCGCGATTTCGGAATCAAGCATCAATCCGCATCGGCCATCGTCGAGCACTTCACGCACATCACCGACATCCGTGGCAGCCACCGGCAGGCCCACGCTCATCGCTTCGAGCACCGCGTTGGGCAGGCCCTCGGTGAGGCTGGGTAGAAGCAGCAGATCGAGGCTTTCGTAGAAGGGCCGTGGATCGCATTGCCAGCCGTGGAATCGCACAGCTTGCGACAAGCCCAATCCTTCCGCCATTCCCTGAAGACGAGCGCGATCGGGGCCATCTCCGATGAGGTGAAGCGTGGTGTCACGGTGCGATGCGTGCTGCCGAAGGCGGGCGACACACTCCATCGCGCGATCGATGCCCTTCTCCGTGCTAAGACGCCCAACGATACCGATGGCGTTGTGTCCGTCGGCCATGCCATGCAGATGGCGAAACTCCTGACGACGGCCGGTGGGACGGTAGCTCTCAAGATCAATCCCGTTGGGGATGTAGCTGAGCCGATCCTCCGGCACACCCAGATGGCGGCAGTGTTCCAGCAATGCCCGGCTGACGGTCACGACATGTTCGTAGCGCGTCAGACAAAGATTATCCAGGTGGTAATAGAAGCGCGTGCGGGCTGACTCGAACGTCCAGCCGTGGACAGTGGTCATGAGTTTCATGCGATGCCAGCGGCGGAGCAGCAGCCCCAGGACGTTGGACTTGTAGTCATGCCCATGCCAGACGGTGACGCGAAGCCGCCGACATAGCGCCAGGAGTGAACGAACGGTGGCGGGGTCCAGCGGGCCATGCTCGGGAATGGCGTGAAAGTCGCAACTGATGGCAGCGGCTCGCTGCTGGAGCATCAGAATGCCGCTGTCGCCGTGGGGGTGGATATACGCTGCCGCCATGCGCAGGCCGCTGTCGGAAGCATAAGGCGCGCTGTTGAGGATGGTCTTGTCGGGCCCGCCTCCACTGCCCGCCACGACGCGGACATGCAGCACCATCGGATTGGTCGCCAGACTTAGCGACAACGTGGGCGCCGCCTCATCGAGGAGATGAGGATGAGCAGCGGATGCGGCGAGGCGAAGTGCGTTGGGCATGATTACACCATGAATCCAGGACAGGTGGCGCAGGGGTTGTCAGCAGCATCAGCAGCGCTGAGTCGGTGGCGGAAACTGCGGCGGGCGGCGCGGTATTTCGGGCCGTTCCATATGCGGGCAAACGGCGTCTCAAGCACATTGCCCATGTCTTCCGATGGGTCCCACGAACCGCAACAGGTCGCGACCGTGCCATCCCAGTTGATCACGCTCGCCTGCCAGGGCCAGGAACAATTGAAAGCCTTCTTGCCGTTGAACGAGTTGGGGTCGTATTCTTCGTTGAGCATGATGTCGTAGACCGCCAGCTTGTGTTGCTGATCATCAGGCAGCCATTTTTCGATGTGTTGACGAATCTTGGCCTTGAGAACATCCGGTGCCAAGCCAAGCGATTGACCCGATGCGGTATCGCGATTGAGCATGCGCGTGTTGAGCGCCGCCCATGAAATCACCGGCTTGGCGTCAAGCTCCTTGGCCAGTCGAGTGAAAGCTTCCACCTCGTGTTCGTTGAATCGGGTGACGACAAAGTTAAGCTGCACCTTGGGCGTGGCGCTGCCCATCCGGTTGCGCGTCTCGACGATGTGGCGGACCTTGGCGATCGCATCCGCAAAGCTCTTGCCCGGCTGATAGATCGCGAATGTCTCCTGCGAGGCGCCGTGCAGCGAGCAGGTAAGCATGTCCAGCCCACTCTCGACGAGTCGCTCGGCTTGTCGCTTGGCGGGATCGGTCTTAAAGGCGTGCAGGTTCGAGCTGATGTAAGTCCAGATGCGATTCTTGTGCGCGTAGCCGATCATGTCGAAAATCTCAGGCACGATCATGGGATCGCCCCACATCGATAAATCAAGGCTGTAAAGCGACCCTTTGGTTTGATCGATAAGGCGGCGGAACTGCTCCAGATTCATCTTGCCCTTGGCGCGCCCGGCATGACCCAGACCTGTGGGACACAGTTGGCAGTGCGTGTTGCAGATGTTGGTCGATTCGATCTTCATGCGGTAGGGGCGTCCCCAGACTCGCTCGGTCTTCAACTGAAACTGCAGATTGACCAACGCCATGTTGGCGATCTTGCGGAAGGTCAGATACTGGCGATTGCGCCAGACGTGGTTGATGCCGCGCGCCATGAAATCGATGAAGCTCGCAGCTCCGCGGGACAGGCGATGGCGATAGGACTGGGCCTTGAGACGCTCGGTCATGGCGGCGGTGCGTGCCAGTTGGCTATCGAGATAGGTGGAGATCACGCTCATAAGTGTTGCGCTCCTTTCAAGGCCGACAGCGGCAGTGGCGTTGTCTCGCGGTCGCTCCAACGCACGGGTGTCGCAAGTGCCTCGACGGGTGAAGGCCGGAGCCTCTTTGACCTCGGACGGCGAGCGGCAGGAGTTGCCGGTTCGGCGGGGGCTTCGTCCTTCGATGGCATCGGGTCGGATTTGCGTTGAGCCGAGCGCAGGTGTCGCTCAAGCACCACGGGCAATACGCCGCCCATGGCGATCAACAGCCACGGCAACTCCACCACCTCAACCGACAGAAACATCGCTCCCATGGCGAAGATCAGCAGGCTGGTCTGACAAGCCAAGGCGATGGCGGCAGTTTGATGGAGCTGCGCGGACAGGGCTGGGCTCTGTGCTTTATGGACGGGCCCGTCGCGCGAGCCATTCGGCGCGGGGCCATAGTCGGGTTGCAGACAGCGTTGCCGCACTGATCGATAATTCCACACGGCGGCAAGCAGCAACGCGATGTAGAGCGCCATGGCGGGGATGCCGGAGTCAGCGGCGATCTGCAGATACAAGCTGTGAATGGTGCGGCCCTGATTGTCAGCGCCGTAGTTGAAGCTCAGTTTGTCGGCATTGCGGATGCCTTTACCCAGGATTGGGTTTTCCCACGCCATGCTCCAGGCGGCATTCCAACTCTCGAACCGTAACTGGGCACTGGCATCCGTGCGATATTCACCGCTGGATGCGAAGCGGTCGCGGATCTCCTGTCCGGCTAGAACACTCACCGCCAGGATTGCCGCGATGAGGAACACCGGTGCCTGCCATCGGGGCCGATGGTGCAGAACCAGCCAGATTCCGCCGGCCAATGAAGCCAGCATGGCACCGCGGGAGAAACTCATGAGCACGGCATGAAGCAGTAGCAGGGCCAGTACACCGCCCAGTGCACGCTGCCAACCTTTGGTGCCCGACACACCAAGGGCATAGGCAAACGGCAGGCCCATGGCCATCGCCAACCCGGCACCGTTGTTGTCCAAACCGCCGAGGCCGTAGTGATAGATATCCAGGCGGCCATCGAAGAAGTAAAGCGAGTTCACTTCCCAAGCCGTGTAACCCAGACACGCGAGAATGACCAGAGCCAACAACTGAACATGCCAGATGTGGCGGATGATGATGCACGCCAAAAGGGCGATGAGGAAAATCTTGCCGTATTCGATCGCCCAGCGCTGCGCCGTTTCCGGGTCGAACGCGGTGAGACAACTGAGCATGACGATGCAGGCGTAGCTGAGCATCATCCAGAAGATGCCGGTGAAATGCGCTTGACGCAGCAGTCGTGTCCAGTGCAGGGCCACGCCAGCGATCACTAGCACAGCCGCCACCAACGACCAGCGTAAGTCCGCGGGCAGCGACCAGGCCCAGAGATATTGAGGGCGAAGCACCGCCAACGCATAGTAAAGCAAGAGCGCCCAGAAGACGTCGACCACGGCACCCAAGGCGCCGGCCATCGTGATCAGAGAAAGAAAGAGAAAGTGCTTCATGGCATTTGAGGGCGGTCGCCATCAGGGGAAACAGGCCCAAGTGCTGCGCTTATCCGGCACGACGAACTGGCAGTGAGATATCGCGGCCGCCGTTCTGACGACGCGCTGCGATGTTCCGCAGGATTGCTGCCGTGGCTGCTGCGGGTTCGATTGAGTTGATGCAGGCATCGGCGTGGTCGCACCGTCGCTTGTAGCACGGCGCGCAATCAGGTCGCGCCACCAGCTTTTCGCCGCGACCATACAGGTCGATCTCCTGCTCGCAGGTCGGCCCGAGATAAGCCACCACATGCTTGGCCAAGGCCACACCGACGTGCATGGCCATGGTGTCGCCCGTGAAGAGCACATCGCATGCTTCGATGATCGCTGCGAACATCGGTTCCTCATGCTCGCAACCAGGGTCGATGACCCGCTGCATCGTTGGCAGCGGAAGCGATTGAGATAGTTCGTGGAGAATCTGGTCAATGATGCCACGCTCGCGCGGCCCACCAAGGAGCAGCACCTGCAACGTCGAATCACGATCCAGCACCTGCGTGAGTACCTCGACAATGCGACCGGCCGGCCACATCTTGTTGGCAAACACGTCGCCCGCGCCCACGTTGACGCCAAGCGTGGTGACGCCCGGCTGCCAACCTCGATTGACCAACAGCAACCGCGCTCGGTCACGCAAACTCCCATGCACTGGCAGTGTGTAACGATCTCCACGCCAGGTCAGGCCTAGCGCTTCGTGAACCAGCTTCGGATAGCTCTGCTGATTGACTCGGAACTTCAACTCATCCGAAAGCCCAAGATTGAAGTAGGGCTCCGCTTCGGTGTTCAGCGGGATGGGCGTTCCCTGCGGAGACAAACCCACGCCCAGCTTCCGCTTGGCGAACAGCGACATAGCCAGAGCGCACGGTTGAGGTTCTTTGTCCAGGCAAATGACGGTGTCGAAGTTTTCCTGAGTCAGCATCAGAGCTGTCATGGGATCAAACGTCAGCACCCGGTCGATCAGGGGATGGCCCTGAATCATGCGGCAGCCGGCGGGCAGACTCACCCAGGTGATGTGGGCCTCGGCGTGGCGGCGGCGAAGTTCGGGCAGGATGCACAGGGTCCGAATGACGTCGCCCAATGCCCCAAGTTTGATGATGCAGACGCGATGGGCAAAGGGGTCGTAGTTTTGGCACCCGTTGCATAGACGGTTGTGGATGCAGGGTTTATCGCCGCGGTAGTGGCGGCAATCCGGCGCGATGTCCGCCAGCGGAGTGGCGGGCGAAATCTCCCGCCGCGCCAGGCGAACGCGGGGCGGAGGAGCCGATGGCGGGCTGATCCCGGAAGTTACTGAGTCATCGCGACGCATGGTGGCATTTCCGATTGATGGGCCACGCCGGAGTATTCGCCGGGCGCAGCCGTTACAACCGTTACCATCGGCGCGATCGGCACATGAGTTAACTTCAGCGGTAGACTACGTTGCCACGTCCCGCCAGAATAGCGCGGGTCCGGATAACGGTGTCAACGCGACGTAGCAGTAGCGACGGCGGCGAAAGGGCCGAAACAGCCGCGAAACCGCGGTGGGGCGGTGGTGCCACGGTGTTGACAATGCGAGCGCGGGAACGTGGCACGGCGGCGCCACCCCCCGAAAGCAGTGACCTCAGAACAGCCCCGCAGACCGATTGGGCTCGGGCTTCTTCTTGAGGTTGCCGGGGGTGATGCCCTTCTCCGCCATGGTGGAGCGGAGCGTGTCGCCGGTGGCTGCAGCATGCTCGATGCGTTGGGTGGCGCGGGTGGCGTAATCCTCGCTCAATTCGCAGCCCAACCACCGCCGCTTGAGCCGGGCCGCCACCGCCAGCGTTGTGCCGCTCCCCGTAAACGGGTCGAACACCAGGTCGCCGGGGTTACTCGAAACTTTGATGATGCGTTCGAGCAGCGATTCGGGCAATTGGCAGGGATGCCAGCCGACGCGCTCCTTAAACGTGCCGCACAGGCGGGAAACGTACCAGGTGTCTTCGCCGTCGCGGAAGTAGTTGCCCTCCGTGTCCTGAGGCCGGAGGTACCAGGTGTCATCCGGGCTTTTGCCGGTGGGCACTGCCCGCGCGTCCTTGTAGATCATCTGCCGGGCACTGGGCACCGCCACTTCCGCCTTATTGAACGTAAACGGCATGTTGTCGCTCTTCCACAGACCAAAGCCCGCGGAACCGACGCAATAGAAAAGATGGGCATGGCTGCGGTTAAACATCACCTTGGTGTTCTGACCAAAGGTGTAATGCCAGATGATCCAGTTGCGAAACACGAGCTTCCGCTCGCGCTCCAGATCTTTGAGAAACATCCGTGTTTCCGCAGCATATTCATCGCCGATGAGCACGTAAAACGAGCCGGAGGGCTTGAGCAATCGAGCGCATTGGGCGATCCACTGCCGGGTCCAGTCGATGTATTCGTGGTCATCCCGCTTGTCTTCGTATTGGTCGTATTTGTAGCCAATGTTGTAGGGCGGGTCGGCGAAAACCAGGTCGAGGCTGGCCTCAGGCCAGGAGGCCATGGTGGCAATGCAATCCCCCGTGGCAATGCGGTTTTCCGGCAGTTTGTTCATGCCCGCCAGTCTAGCAGATGGACCAGCGGCCCAACCTCGCCACCCAACGCGCGGCCCGCCCCTCGCCCGGGGCAACACCCCACCCCCAACCCCCCTCCAAACCACCCCCCAACCCACCCCCATCACCACGCCTCCAAGGTGGTCCCATTCCAATAAAAAGCCCGAAAATACCTGCTCC
>JBGSTK010000170.1:0-36083 GCA_041736565.1 Phycisphaeraceae bacterium
CCGCTACAACTGTGTCGCGATGGTGCTCTCGGCTGCGAGTTCCAGCCGCAGCTATCTGCCCCAGGCCATGCTGGCAAGTCTCAACCTCGAGCTGATGCGTCACGACATGCATCTGGTCTTGGCGCACCTGCCCGATGAGCAACTCACCAGCCAGGGCATGGTGCCGCGGATTCTCAAAGAATGGCTCGCCGATGGCTTGCTGATCAACTACAACGAAGCGATACCGACGGGCATGGCTGAGCTAATCGAGCGCCATCACATCCCCGCGACGTGGATCAACGTCAAGCGGCCCAGTGACTGCGTCTATGCTGACGAGTTCGATGCGGGGCAACGGCTTACGGAGCATCTGCTCAACCGCGGTCATCGTCGCGTGGCGTTTGTGGATTACAGCCATCGTCGTGAGCGGAATGAGCCGCTGCATTACAGCGCTGTGGATCGTCCGGCCGGGTACGAAGCCGCCATGAAAGCTGCGGGTCTGCAGAGTCGGCTCATCTGGACTTCACCTGACAGTTACCCCGACGGCGGCGAACCCGTAGAGTTTACGCGCTCATGGATGCAGGGGGAGGATCGTCCCGAGGCTGTGGTCTGTGCGTCATCCAAAGTGGCGTCGCTCATGTATTGGGTTGGGCGTGACGTGGGAATAAATGTTCCCCGTGATATGGCGATGGGCGTTTTCAACCTGCTGCCGACTCTCGTCGGTGAGCAACGCGTGCCTACAGCCGTGGAACCCGTCAGCGACATCGGCTTCGCTGCGGGCAACGAAGTAATGATGCGCATCGAAGCCCCCGGTCGGCCCCGCCCGCCCGTGACCGTACGGTGCGACATCGTGACGTCCGCTGATGGCGTCGGGCAGGTGGAATCGAACGTGACCAGGAATCGCCTCACCGCACAAGGTGTAGGGTTCAATGCCGGAGTGTGGGGCGATTCGATATCGGACTACTGAATTTGTGCCGCGGGGCCTCGTGGGCCAAGTGGCTTTCTGCTCGTCACCTCGTCCCTTCTTTATGGAGATTGCCTCATGGCTCGCGGAACCCGAAACGTCACTCGCACGCTTAACTCAACCCCTCATACCCAAGGAGCTTCTTCGATGCGCCAACATGCAACCCGTTTCACCACCGCCGCCCTCATCGCCGCCGCTGCAGCGCTGTCCATGGCCTCAAGTGCTTCGGCGTCCTCCTATTACTGGGTCGGCGATGTCAACCTGGAGTGGACGACGCCTGGCGCCCTCAATCTGCCCGGCAACACCAACTGGGCGACCGCCTTCGATGGCGTGACCGACCCCGGCGTGCTTCCCGTCGGTGCAGATGACGTTTTTTTCCACGCCACCGGTGCGGGCAATCTAAATGGCATCACTGTCTCAGCCGAGAGCGCGCTGAATAGCTTGACCTTTCTGTCGACCGCAAGTCCGGTCACCATTTCGAATAACAGCACTGCAACGGGTCAACGGCTAAATATCGGCTCGGGCGGCGTTCTGGTCGATTCCGCCGGCCACACGGTCGGGATGCTCCGCCTCACCGGCACTCAGACGTGGACCCTCAATCACGACTTCACCATCGGTCGCATTCAGCAATCAGGAACGCGAACGCTGAACAAAGAGGGTGTCGGCACACTCACCGTCACCACGCAACTCGGAGTAGGCACTCTCAATGTGAATACCGGGATGGTAGATCTGCAGGCAGGGGGGACCACGACCGCCGCCATCGGCGGTACTGGCACTCTAACCAACACAAGTGCGAACAACGTCATTATTCAGGACCAGGGTAGTAGCAGTACGACGCGAACGTACAGCGCAACGTTGACGCAGAATTTGAACGTGGAGCGAGGTCGGGGAAATTTCGCTCAAGACACCGGCAAGACCATACTCGCCGCTGATAACACCTACACAGGCACCACCACCGTCAACATTGGAACCCTCTTGGTGAACGGCACACACACCGGCGGCGGCAACTACAGTGTGCTCGGCAAGACCGGAACCGCAACCAACAATCACAGTGGAGCCGACGGGATACTCGGCGGGATCGGTACCATCACCCTCGCCACAAGCAAGACCGTGACGGTGACTGGATTCGACTTCTCGACGCTCGCTTCCTTCGCCACGTTTCCCTCAGCCACGCCGATCAGCTATGGCCGCATCGCCCCCGGCGACGGCGGCATCGGCGCCCTGACCATCACCGCCGCGTCCCTGACGCTCGGGAACCTCAGCCGTTTCGATGTCGAAGTGGACAGCGGCAGTAGCGCCGATCTGCTGGCCCTCACCGGCGACCTGATCATCAACGCTGGCAGCGGGCTGAATGTCATCGACCTCGGCGCGGGCTTTGGCGGCAGTACCTACACCATCCTGACCTACACCGGCACACGCAGCGGCGAGTTCAGCAGTGTGTCGGGTCTGGGTAGTGGCTACAGCGTCGTCTACAACGATGCCGCAAAGAGCATCCAACTCGTCATCCCCGAGCCGGTTTCGCTGGCGTTGCTGGGAGTCGGCGGGCTGCTGATGCTGTCCAGGCGTCGGCGACAAGCGTGATTTCATTCTCCTTCGCGGCGAATCGCCTAACGGCGATCGTCGCGATTGTCCCGCGTCGCAAATCCCCAATCGCAATCGGAGAAGTTGATGACCCCGCTGAAAAAACGACCCAACGTCAGCAATATGCAATTTCATTCACAGGGCGACAGGCTGCCCATGCGAGGAGGCTCCGCAGCGCTGCGCCGAAAAATAGCCACGACCGGTTTGGCAGCGGCACTTGTCGGCCTTGGTGCGACGCGTACCGATGCAGCCACCTGGGGCGGCACCACGTCGGGCGGCCAGCAGTGGAACATCGCCACGAATTGGGACACCGATCCGGTCGTGCCCAACGGCGCCGGCGTGACGGCCTCGTTCAGCATCAGTGGCACGTTGACGCTCTATGCCGACCTGGCCAACGCCACGACGATCACCTATGGCACCCTGAACCTCAACTCCAATCAAAGCTTGAATTTCGGCACGACAGGAAACGCCGACGCCACGGTCGACGCTGGGCGCTTTGTCATTGACGGCACTGGACAGGCCGGCAACGTGGCCGTGTTCAACCTTAACGGCACGGGTACGGTGCCGGTGCAGAACGGTCGCGGCATCTTCCTGAGCGGAAACAAGCTCGATTACACCACACTGGCCACGGACCTCGTGGTCAACATGAACCTGGGCACGCCCAAACTTCAGGTATTGGGCCTTCAGGGGCGAGTGGCGACCGGAACTGGCCAGGCCGTCATCGACGGCGGCGGCCACACCATCACCATCAACGGTGGTGTGATGAACCTCGGCGGCTCAGGCTTCAACTCCAACCCGATCCGCAACGCGACGCTCGATCTGCGCAACGGGGCAACCTCGGCCGATGGCAATGTGCTCAGCTTCAGCGGCTCTCCGAATCTCAACAACAGTGACGTGACCATCAAGATCGGTGCTGCAGCGGGCCAATCGATCAACGGTACACGTGCTGACATCTTCACCTACCGGATTCAGAACAAGGTCAATGTCGTCGCGTCCAAGCCGTTCAACGGCCTGATCGTTGACGGGGACGTGGCCGGGTCATTGACGTTCACCTCCAGCGGCAACACCACCCCGAGCATCGGCGGCTCGGCAGGCGCCAACACCTTCTCGGGCGGCACGACGCTGCTGCTCAATTGGACCGCACCCACCGGCGGCAACACCTCGCGCCTGATCCTGAGCAAGGACAACGCCCTGGGCACCGGTGCCTTGACGTTTGGCAATAACACCTCGCTGCTTTCGCTCAACACCGCCAACAACACGGTCGGCGGCTTGCGGGATGGCAGCGGCGGCGAGAACGGTCGGCCAACCGGCGCGGTCATCTCTGAGGACGCCACCTCCACCGCCAACCCGGCGCTCCGCACGCTCGACCTGAAGAACACCGGCACCTCGAGCTTCAGCGGCTCGGTCGGCACAAGTGATCTGGCGCTGGGCGCGGATCCCGACATGACCGTGGCCCGCCAGAACAACTTCGCCCTGGTCAAGAGCGGCACGGGAACCCAGACGCTCGGTGGCAACAACTACTACACCGGGTCCACCGGCATCACCGGCGGGACGCTGATCGTCAACGGTACGCACACCGGCGGCGGGACCTACACCGTCGGTGACGGTGTCGGTACCGATATCCTGGGCGGCAGCGGCACGCTGGCCCTGGCGACCAATGCCGGCGTCAATGTCGCCAGTGGCGGCCAGATCAGCCCCGGCAACAGTGCCGGCAACCTCAAACTAACGCTCGACGGCACAGCCAAACTCGACTTTGCCGCCAACTCGTCGCTGGCCTTCGACCTGGGCGCCGATTCGGATCTGATCAGCTTCACCACCTTGGGTGACTGGCTCAGCGGATCGGGCAATCCGACACTAGCGCTGACCTTGGGCACCGGCTTCAGCTACGCCAATGCCTACACGATCTTCAGCAATGTCAGCACCATCGGCTTCGGTCTGGCTGGCATTACCGGGTACGACGCGGGCTCTTACAACGCCTCATTTGGCAAGGTCGGCAACGACTACGTCTTGTCGTTCACCGCCATCCCCGAGCCGGTTTCGCTGGCGTTGCTGGGCGTTGGCGGGCTGCTGATGCTGCCTAAGCGTCGGCGGTGAGCGTGATTTTTTCGCGGTCGGCGTCGAAGAGCGCCGACCGCATTTGATAACACGGGGGTGATCAGGAGTTCTCGTGGCGCGACGACATCATGGCTTCACCTTAATCGAACTTCTGGTGGTCATCAGCATCATTGCGCTGTTGATCGCGCTGCTGCTCCCGGCGCTGGGCTCTGCCCGGGCGGCGGCGAGGCAGGTGGCCTGTGGGTCCAACCTGCGGCAAAACGGCATCGGGGCGCTGGGATTCGCTACCGACTTCAAGGATTGGCTCCCCTTTGGTCCCGTGACCGACGCGGGTTTCGACAATGTCACTGTCGTACCCTATGGCAACTCGCTGCGGTTTCACGGTTGGTCAGGCATGATCTACTGGTCCAACAGCGTGTCCGCGGGGACCTCGGCGTTTATCAACCTGGGGAGTCTGTATGGCGCGGGTTATCTCAGTTCGCCGGACACGTTGTTTGATCCGGGCGTACCCAACGCTAAGCAAGCTGCGGTGGATGCCGTTTACAACCCCGGGAATGTGACGATTAGCGGTCTGCCCCAGCCCGGTGATCCGCTGCTGGGGAGTAACGTCGGATTCAGCGGGGACTATGGCTACAACCAGTATGCATACGCGGCATCCCCGAAGTACGCTGGCGAAAGCAATGGGCCCTACAAGCAACGCGGATGGATTCGCGAGTTCTACAAGGCCAGCGACATGACACCTCAGCACGTGTTGGCCAGCGACTGGCTGCCGTCTGTGGATCGCCACCGGCAGGCGGGCGGATGGAACGTGCTGGCGCTGGGTGGCTCGGTGAGTTTCAAGCAGCCTGACAGCGCGATCAGCTACACCTACCTGGGCACGAGCTCGGGCAACATTGATCACATCGCGTGGTATCGGGCACTGGAATCGATGGAATGATGGCTGGCGGCGATTTGAAGTTGAGAGATGACAAAATGAAACGAAACGGATTCACGCTTGTGGAACTTCTGGTGGTCATCAGCATCATTGCGCTGTTGATCGCGATGTTGTTGCCCGCGCTGGGCAAGGCGCGAGAGGCGGCACGCGGTGTTGCCTGTCAGTCGAACTTGCGGCAGTGGGGTCTGGGCACTGCGGCCTTTGCGGGGGATCACCGAGGCGGGTTGCCAACGCTAGACGAGCCCTCCTTCGGAGGCACCGGGACGTGGTACTGGAACATCTATTCCTACCTGGGGGCGGTCAACAAGCCCTATAACGCTTACGCGTCTATCGACACCCCGCCGAATTACACCTGCCCCAGCGAGGAGCTCAATCGTGTGGGGAAGATCATGATGGGGCAGCCGGGCGGATACCTGCCTGAAGAAAGCATCGGTTGGGGCGCCAACAGCGGCAGCACCTGGCGACGTGACAGTCTGGGCTACGGGGGCAACATGCGTCCGTACCGCGATGCGGTGGGCGGCACGTGGAATCACCCACGCTACTTCTACGAGGATTTCGCGGCACCCTCGCAGCAGTTGCAGATGTTTGATCACATCTTTGCCCGGCAGTCGCAGCCCAACTACGACCAGCATTTTGTGGGCGGTGGTGGCATCGCCAACGGCAAGGGCCCCGATCGTGTATCGGGCAGGCATAACGGCGGGGATCGGACCAATATTCTGTTTCTCGATGGCCACGGGTCGGTGCTGGCGTATCAGGATGTCGTCGCTACCAACGATCCGCTGAAGATCTGGAAGAACCCCAAGGACAAGGGCGCCAAGTTCGCTGACCCCAACGATTATTGAGGATTGCAGCACGGCAACCACCCGTCTCACATGATCGGCACGGCAAGGGTGTGGATGGAAAGTGCTGGCGGCGGTTTGAGTTTGAGAGAAGACGCAATGAAACGAAACGGATTCACGCTTGTGGAACTTTTGGTGGTCATCAGCATCATTGTGCTGTTGATCGCGCTGTTGCTCCCGGCGCTGGGCAGGGCACGCGATGCGGCACGCTTGACGATCTGCGCCAGTAACATGCGGCAATGGGGTATTGCTATCCACAGCTTCGCCGCTGACAATCGTGGTGACGTTCCTTCGTTGAACTCGGTGCCCGCGACAAGTCCGGGCACGCCGCCGCCGCCGGTCGTGCCCGAGCAGCAACAGGGATGGCTCTGGTCGCTGATGGACTACATCGGTGACGGTCGTTCTTACCCGGGCACTTACACGAAGATCCCGACGCCCGGTGCATGGAAGTGCCCTGCTGAGGCGTACAACATCGTGGGGCAGGTCATGGCCGGGCGCGCGGAAGGCTACCTCCCGGAGATTCCCATTGGCTCGGGTGTTAACTCCGGCTGGCGGCGCGACGCAATGTGTTTCGGCCCCAACCGCAGGCCATTTCGTCAGGTCTATGCAGCTAACGCCACCACCCTCTTTTGGAACTACCCCCGCTACTCGGTCAGTAGCTTCCGCACGCCTGCCAGGCAACTGGTCTTTTATGAAACCGTTTTCGGCGACGGCGGAGCGACGCTGGGCCGCGGGGGAATCAACAACGGCAAAGGCTACACCCAGATTGCCCAGCGGCATATTAATGATGTAAGCAACGTATTGTTTCTCGATGGCCACGTGGCTCAGGAGGCTTTCGAGGATCTAGCCACCGATGCCAACGCCATCTGGCGCAACCCCACGGAAACCGGCTCGAGTTTCGCCGCCCCCAACGATTATTGAGGGCTGCAGCACGGCAGACAACCAGATGGACGACGGTTGCCGGGAGCCACGCTGTTATGCTTCGGATTCGAGGCCGCCCTAGCCCACCCGGGATCAATCCCACCCGCCAACAACCGCACCAGGCATCAACCCCACACGCGATCAACCCCACCCTCACCGAAAACTTTTTTGGAGCAACCGTCATGGATCGAATGCGGCAATGGATCACACTGGCTTTTCTGTTGGTTCTAGTCGTGTCGTCGGCGACCACAGCGCAGGCCAAGCCGGGCGTGGTGACACTGGTCGACGGGACACAGATGACATGCGATATTCTTTTTGTGCATCCCAACGCGCCGCTGTTGATTGTGCGATCGGCCAAGCACATGACGCTTCAGAGTCTGCCGCTGTCGCTGGTGCATACGGTAGCGGTGGATGGTCAGAGCAAAACGCACTCGGCTCGGCGGGCGTTGAGCAAAGAGGAGAAGGTGCGATTTGAGCGGGACGGGCTGTGGGGTGAGGAAGCGGGCCCGGGGCAGATTGGTCGCTATGCGCAGGAGAAGTGGGAAGCCAAGCCAGCGATCATCTGGGCCAAGCCGGGTGAGAGCGGCGATGCGATGGAGGCGGGCGGCTGGCTGGATGAAACGGGTGCGGTGTTGACTCAAAGCCCGTGGAGCACCGAGGCCAAGGTGGACAAACTCGGACGCAAGCAGCCGGATGTGGGCAGCTTCGACGGCGATGTGCTGCTGCCGGAAGCAGAGAAGGAATACCAGGCCCTTCAGCGGGGCAACCGCGATCACCTGGGTGCTTTTGAAGTGCGGCATTTGACGGTCGAGGCCAATGCTTCGTACCAGATCCGCTACTCGGTGTTGGGCAATATGTGGATCAAAGATGGTGCGAAGCTGGGCAGCGGTACGCAGACCGGCGGCATGGGCAGTGCTGACTCCAACAAGCACACCTTCGCCCGCTTCGGCAACTATCACGGCGAGCGTCAGCCCACGTGGGCTTATGCACCGGGCATCTCGCACTGGGTCTGGATCGACACGGGTGATACGGGCTCGCTGGAGGTCATCGGTCAGAGCGGTGGCGCGGGTGATCGCCTCACGCTTCGCCGGGGCACACTCGTCGTCGCCAAGGACAGCTACATCGGTAACGGCAATCGCGGCTCGTTCTACACGCAGGCTGGTACGACGGCGATACTTCTCGATGGCGCCCGCGTGGGTTGCCCCGACCCGCTGATCTCGTCGGGGCGGTCGACTTATGGCATCAGTGGGACGCTCATGTTCGGTACGCCGGAGCGGCCGTTGACGCGTGATCTGGATTTTGGTGCCTGCTACTTCCCGAAGGACAAGCTCACCCCGACGCCGTCGCTGGGTCAGCGCACCAGCGGCGCCAGTTTTGTGTTGGGCCAGGGCGGACGCATGGTGGTCCACAGCAGTGATCCGACCAAGGCGCGGGTGATCTTCGGTCCGCGTGATCGCAATCTACCCGTGAGCCAGTACATGGTGCCCAAAGAGATGTGGCAGTACACGAAGCGCGTTGATAAAGCCGCGACGGGTCCCAGCCCGGAATTGTGGACGCAGCCGGGGATACCGACGGGCATCACCGCGGTGTTCATCGGGGACACGGATTTCAACGGCGTAGTCTTCGATGGCTTTTACGAAGGCGGTATCCACGTGACGCCCGAGGCGCGAAAGAAGTGGCGCAACGTGAGTTTTGGTGAACATAACCAGGCAGCACCTGACAAGCTGTTCGTGGCGTTTCCGTGATGTTCATCTCGGTGGGAGCCTGACGGGGTGGGTCGGAAGAGAACCCAAGGGGAGTGGAACGTGGTGGGTGATCATGCCCCCGGCAAGTATTTTGTTCCTCAATTAATGTAGAATTGCTACCAATGACGACCACGCAAACCGATGTTGCCAGAGCCTCCCGGACTCTGGTTGTTGATCAATCTCACCCCACTGGCGTCGCGCAGGGCGCGGAGGCCGGGACGGCGCAGCGACCCTATCGCACGATCGGCGCTGCGGCAGCGGTAGCGATGCCGGGCGACACGATCCTGATTCATCAGGGCATCTATCGCGAACGCGTCGTGCCTGCGCGTAGTGGCGAGCCGGGGCGACCGATCACCTACACGGCGGCGGCGGGGCACCGCGTGTGCATTCGCGGCTCTGAGGTATTCAAGCCAACTTGGAAGAGTTGGGGCAAGAGCGGGCGGGTGCTGAGCGGAAGTCTGGCGAGTCTGCCCAAGGGTCAGGCGGCCTACAACGGCTTGTGCGATCCGAACATTTACGCTGAGTTCAATCCCTACCTGCTGCACTTTAACCGTGGTCGCGTGGCGCGGCCGCATCAGGTTGCTGTCGAAGAGTTGCGCACGCGGTTGAACGCTGCGCAGGATGTCCTGGCGTCCATCGATCCATCGCTGACGGGGCCTCACCAGAACGCGGCGGCTCGCAAGGCCAAGTACCAGAGGGAATTCGATGAGCTGGACCGGAGCCATCGTCGCCGACATCTCACGACCATGGGTCAAGTGTTCGTTGATGGCAATCCGATGGGCGAAGTCGAATGTATTGAGGACTTGGAGGCAGTGCCCGGTTCGTGGATGGTCAGCCCTGAAGGTGACGCTGTTTTGATCCACCCCGACGCATCGGATCATGCGTTGTCTGAGCGGCTCGTCGAGTTGAGCGTGCGGCACACGGCCTTTGCGCCGCTGGAGCGCGGCTTGGGGTACATCACGATTCGAGGGTTGATCATCGAGCATGCCGCCAATCACTTCCCGACGTGGGGCAAGCAGGGCTGGGGGCAGGCGGGACTGGTGTCCTGTCGCAGCGGGCACCACTGGGTGATCCAGGACAACATCATTCGGTTCGCCAAGGGCGTGGGCGTGGACTGTGGTCGTGAGGGCGGCTCGGAAAACATGGAATTTCCCGACACGGGGCCACATGCCGACGGCGATCACGGCCGCATGGATGTGACCAAGGTGGGCTACCACCTCATCGAGCGCAATCACATCAGCGATCACGGCCACTGCGGCATGGCGGGCATCGGCCACACGGGCACGCGCGTTTTGCATAACGTCATCGAGCGCAATAACCGCGACGGCTACACCAGTCCGTGGTGGGAGTTTGCGGGCATCAAGTTCCACTTCTTTTTCGACGGCATCATCGAGGGCAACCTTATCCGCGATAACGAGGCTCACGGCATCTGGCTTGACAACCAGTGGCGGGGTAGCCGAGTAACGCGCAACCTCATCGTCAACAATCTCTGGTCGGGCATCAACGTGGAGTTGGGTCGTGGGCCCGTGCTCATCGACCACAACATCATCGCGCACACCCGCCAGGGCGATGGCATTTATGGGCATGATTGCGCGGACATCACCATCGTCCACAACCTTATTTATGCCAACGCCAACTTCGGCGTGTGGTTCGCCTTTGCCACGCCGCGGGTCAAGCCAGATGGGGGTTGCCGTGACATCAGCGTTCTTCAGAACATGATCCTGGGCAATCGTGCCGGGGCCGTGGCGCTGCCGTTGCCTTGGGAATACGCGGGCAACAACCGCTCGGAAAACAACCTGCTCATGGGGGCCGGCGAGTATCTTGATGAAGGTGGCGGCCCGCAGCCTCCGCTGTTCCAACTCACGCATTGCACCCACATGGCGACGATGCAGCCGCATCTTCCCGTGCCCGCCATGACGCGTGAGCGTGGGCGACAGGAGTTCGTCGACCGTCTCAAGGCTGCGGGTATCCCCGAATCGCAGTGGCCCAACCTTGAGCACTTCGACGATCACATGCTTATCCCGCTGGCGCTATGGCAGGCGGTGTTGGACAGCGACAAGAACTCCGAGGTCATCAAAGTCATTCGCGACGGGCTCAATTCGCGTCGCCTTTCGTGGTGCATCGACCTGCCTGCCGCCGCCTGCGAAGCGAGGTGCGATGCGTTGCCCGGTCTCGACTGGGACTACCGCGGCGTGCCGTTGCCCGATGCGCCTCGCCAACCCGGCCCGTTCCAAGGGCTCATCCCCGGCATGCTGGACATGCCGCTTTGGCCCATCGCGCCTGTCGCCAGGTGATGTCCACGTATTGTGAGCACGCTCGCGGTCCATGCTCGTGCGGGTCCAACGGCTTGGCGACGGTGGCGTTGTCGGCGACGGCAATGCGGACCGATGAGGCTCGGCGCACCTCGCTGCCCGACGCTCACGACACGCAAATATTTCGGCACGGTTATGCCTCGCGTTGCATCGCGGCGCGTTTGCCACGATAATCGCGGGTCTTGTTTTATTCCAACCACGACTACCCCCAAGGAAATCGCAAATGTCCTTTGATTCGACTGTTCAAACTAAAGCCATCGAGTTGACGAAGTTGGGCTACGAGATGACCGCAGCCGCGGGCTCCGGCCACCCGAGCACTGCTGCAAGCCTCGCCCATCTCGTCACGGTACTGATGTACAAGCACATGCGTTATGAGCCGGCCAATCCCGCCAATGCGTCGTCGGATCGGCTGGTGCTTTCCGAAGGCCACGCGGTTCCCATCATCTATGCCGCCTGTGCTGATCTGGGCGTCATGATCGGCAAGAACAAGGAAGAGTGGCGACCGATGACGCGGCAGGATGCGATGTCGCTTCGGGCCTTGGACTCGGTGGTGGATGGCCACCCCAACCCGGTGGAAGGTTTCCCGTTCTTTGATGCCGCGACGGGTTCGCTGGGTCAGGGCCTGTCGATTGCCGCGGGCCTCGCTGCAGCCGCCAAGCTCGACGGGCTGGATCGGCGAATCTTCTGCATCATCGGCGACGGTGAAAGCCGCGAAGGTCAGATTTGGGAAGCCATCGACTTCATCAAAGACCACAAACTCGCAGCGGTGTGTCCCATCTTCAACTGCAACCTCCTGGCGCAGAGCGACCCGGTTAGCCCGCAGCAATCGCCCGAGACGACGGCCGCCAAACTTGAAGCCGCGGGCTTCCACGCCCTCATCATCGACGGCCACAATCCCAGCGCCATTCAGGACGCGTTATCACAGCACGCCCAGGCGCAGTTCAATCCCGCTGCTGACCCGGTGGCGATCGTCGCCAAGACCGTCAAGGGTTGGGGCAGTCCTTCGCAACACGGCATGGGCCATCACGGTAAGCCCGCTGAAGGTGCCGATCTGGCCAAGGCCATCGAGGAACTCGACGCCACGGCCCGCGCTGTGGGTGCCATGGCCGACACCACGCTCAAGATCGGCCTGATGTCGCCGGGCAAGCCGGCTGCGGGCGAGAGCAAGACCATCCCCACCATGACCGAGGCCCTCAAAGGCTTTGGGCTTTTTGAGAAAGTCGCGGGCAAGGGCAAGGTCTCGACCCGTCGTGCCTACGGCATCGCGCTGCGTGCGCTGGGTCATGCTCAGAGTGAAGTCGTGGCGCTGGATGCCGACGTCAAGAACTCGACCTTCGCTGAAGATTTCGCCAAGGACTCGGCACTGGCGCCGCGGTTCTTTGAATGTCGCATCGCAGAGCAGAACATGATCAGCGTGGCGGCTGGTCTCTCAGCGGGTGGCAAGGTTCCCTTCGCATCCACGTTCGCCAAGTTCGTCACGCGTGCTTATGACCAGGTTGAGATGGCTGTCAACAGTGGCGCCAACTTCAAGGTCGTCGGCTCGCACGCTGGGATCACGCTGGCGGCTGATGGCCCCAGCCAGATGTCGCTGCCCGATGTCGCCTGGTTCCGTGCCTTCACGAAGGTCACCAACCAGAAGGGTAAGCCCGCCATGTACGTCCTGCAGCCCTCCGACGCGTATCAGGCTTATGCGCTGACCATGGCCATGGCCAAGCACGATGGCCCTTGCTACATGCGAACCATCCGCGCTGATGTTGAGTTCCTCTACGACGATGGCGACAAGTTCACGCTCGGCGGCCACGAGGTTCTGGCTGAGGGTCGCGACCTGCTCATCGTCGCATCGGGCTACATGGTCCACGAAGTCAACAAGGCGCTGGAGGCACTCGATGCCCAGGGCGTCGATGCCACGCTCGTCGATCTCTATTCACTACCCTTCGACGAGGAAGCCATCCTCGATCTGGCCAATGAGAACGGCGGCAACATCCTGACGGTCGAGGACAATTACGGCGGCGGCATCGGCAGCGCGATTGCTGATGCGGTCGCGGCCGACGGCGGTGGATTCACCCTCCGCCAGATGACGGTCACCAGCATCCCCAAGTCCGGTCGCACCCCCGACGAAGTCCTCAAAGCGGCTGGCCTCGACAGTGCCAGCATCGTGCAGCAGGCCATGAGCCTTCTGCAGCTCACGGCCAACTAACCGCCCACAGCCATGATCCAAGATTTCGTCGATGTGATGAATCGCGGCGGGTGGGTCATGTGGCCCCTCCTGGGTTTGTCCGTGGTCGGCCTGACACTTGTGGTGGAGCGCGCTTGGTTCTGGGCACGGCTCAATCGGCCCGGTGCGTTGCGCACCGTGGCACTCATGGGCCGACTTCTCCGACAGCGTGACCTCAAAGGTGCATCGGAACTAGCGCACCTGCACGGGGACGTCTACGGCGATGTTGTCACGCAGTTGCTGGCGGAGAAGCACTCCCCGGCTCTGGTTACGGAGGTCGTCGAGTCGCAACGCCGACGTCTCGAACGCTTCATGCCCACGCTCTCGACGATTATCACCGCGGCACCCATGCTGGGCATCCTCGGAACTGTCTTTGGCATCATCGCCAGCTTCGACCTGCTCTCGGCCCAGGGCATGGCCACCGACCCCAAGCAGGTGGGGGTGGGCATCGCCGAGGCGCTGATCACCACGGCTGCGGGATTGCTCGTAGCCTTGGGTGTGTTGTTTCCCTACAACGCCTTTCGCGCTCAGATCGAGTGGACCTTGGGGCGGATTGAAAGTCTCGCCGCCAGCGTACAGGACCCCGCACCGCCGCCAACCGTTTGACCGCCGCTCGACGCCAAAGAAAATCCGGTCAAACGCAGCCTATCCTTTCCCACGTTGACCCCTGTGTGTCGTTCGCGATCGTAGACAGCCGTGGCGCCATCGGCTGGTGCTGTCATCGAGTTCACAACAATCACCTGACCGTCGAGGCCAGCGGAATGCTCACTGCCCTGCAAGCTCTTGCGCGACTTCGTGAAGGCAACCAGCGATTTGCTGCCCATAGCCCGGGCGGCATCGACTCATCATTGACAAGGCCGCGACCGCTGGCGACGCCGCAGGAACCCTTCGCCATCATCCTGGGCTGTTCGGACTCGCGTGTACCGGCTGAGATTGTTTTCGACCAGGGGTTGGGTGACCTGTTTGTCATCCGCGTGGCGGGCAACATCGTGGCCCCGTCGCAGATCGGCAGCGTGGAGTTCGCAGCCTCCCGCTACGGCACGCGACTGGTGGTCGTGCTGGGGCACTCGCAGTGCGGCGCGATTCTGGCAACACTCGAAGAACTAAGTCGCCCCTCGGCTGAGCAATCGCCCAACCTTCGTTCGATCGTTGATCGCATTCGCCCCGCGATTCAGCCACTGCTTGGATCGCGTGATTCGCATGACTCGTCCCATACTCCAGACGATCCGGCTTTGGTATCGCAAGCGGTGCGCGCCAACACACTGGCATCAGTCAATCAACTCCGTCACGGCTCGGCCGTGCTCGAAGGCCTCATCCTGAACCACGGCCTGCTCGTCGTCGGTGCCGAATACTCCCTCGAAACGGGACTGGTCGATTTCTTCGATGGCGTGCCGTGATCGACTGCGCCGTTTTTCGTGGTGATGCGCAGGCGGTAAACTAGCTGCATGGCGACGCCGCAAAAATCCCTGGATGTGAAGCTGGCCAGAATCCTGGCCAACCCCGACTGCGGGGATTTCATTCTTGCCGACGCCAAGGATGCGGACATGGCGTTCGGCTTGGCTGGGCCGGGGCAGAGCCCGGAGATGCATGCCCGCGAAGGTGTCTTTCGCACCTTGGCGGAGTATCGCGATCTGATTCGGCAGAACGTGGCGCAGGGACTCATCGACATCATGCTCATGAGCGCCTCGACAAGCGAGGTGCTGACCCTGGGCGAGCGTCTTTTCGACGCCAGCCACGTCACGCCCGCCATCCGCGCTAACGACACAACCGATGTTTGGCTGGCGCAGGGCGGCGAGTATCCCACTCAACCGTCTCAGCCGTTTCGCTCCGCGACAATTGATCACGCCATGTGCGGCAAAGTGGCGTGTCAACCCGATGAACGCAAAAAGGGCGTGGACCTGGGGCTCTACTCCGTCACGTTCAACAACGATGTGGATCGCGACCGACATGCCTTGGAGCAGTACTCGGCCTTTCGTGCCGAAGCGGAGGCCAAGGGCTTTCGGCATTTCCTCGAGGTCTTCAATCCCAACGTGCCCAAGACGCCCGTGGCGGATCTGGGACGCTACATCAGCGACATGATCGTGCGCACGCTGGCGGGTGTGGTGGGCAAGGGGCGGCCGGTGTTTCTCAAGATTCCCTACCACGGCCCTGAGGCAATGGAAAAACTCGCTGGCTACGACCGCTCGATGATCGTGGGCATCCTGGGTGGCTCGGCGGGCACGACCTACGATGCCTTTACGCAACTGCACGATGCGCGACGCTATGGGGCGCGGGTGGCGCTCTACGGCCGAATGATCAACCACAGCGAAAACCAACCGGCCTTCATCGAGCATCTGCGTGCCGTGGCCGATGACAAGCTCAAACCCGTCGAGGCTGTGCGCTCCTATCACGCGGCTCTGGCGAAGCTCAACATCAAGCCGTATCGCAGTCTGGCGGATGATCTGCAGCCGAGTCGGCGTGACAGTGCTTACAGCGGCTCGACGCGCGTGGCGGTCGATGGCGTCAAGGGCCATGGCAAGGGTAAGGGTGATGAGCGCCCGGAAGTTGAACTGGCGATATCGGGTACGCTCGTGAACGAGCCTGACTTCGACCGCATGTCACCCAGTGAGAAGATCGCGTGGAACCGCGCTCGATGGGATCGCGTGTTGGGATAGTTTTCGACGAAACGGGGTGAGAAAACGCATGGCCATCGAGCCGCAAGTGATTGTCGCCGGGCATATCTGTCTGGACCTGATGCCGCAGTTTGCCGTGTCAGGCAGCGCCGCGTTGACGCCCGGCAGCCTTGTGCATGTCGGCGCGGCGCTGCGATCCACCGGCGGGGCGGTATCCAACACCGGTCTGGCGCTGCATCGTCTGGGTGTGGGCGTGAAGCTTATGGGCAAGATCGGCGATGACCTTTTTGGCCACGAAATCCTGCGAATCCTCAATGATCAGGGGCCGGTTTTGGCGCAGGGCATGTGCGTGGTGCAAGGTGAGGTGACGAGCTATTCGGTCGTCATCAGCCCGCCCGGTGTGGACCGCATGTTCCTGCACTGTCCCGGTGCCAACGACACTTTTTCCGCGGACGACCTCGATTGGTCGGCGATTGAAAGCGGTGGGGCGGGCAGCGGGGGGGCGAGGATGCTGCACTTCGGTTATCCGCCGATCATGCGGGAGATGTACATCGACGGTGGGCAGCAACTCCAGTCGATCATGGTTCGCGCCAGGCGCGCTGGGTTGGTGACATCGCTGGACATGTGCAGCGTGGACCCGGCATCGCAGGCGGGGCGTGTCGATTGGCCCGAGCTGCTTGAACGCGTGCTGCCTGAGGTGGATATTTTCGCTCCAAGTATCGATGAGCTTCGCGTCATGCTGCGACAGGGCGGTGGGGCCAATCATGCGCTGGAGCACGGACATGGGGAGTACGGCAAGGCCGTGACCGGCGCGGAGCTTGGCGAGATTAGTGAACGACTGTTGGCGATGGGGGCAGCGATCGTGGTACTCAAGCTGGGCGATCAAGGCTTGTATGTTCGCACGACCACCGATGAAGCACGGCTCGAACACCTCGCAGCGCGCTTGCCGATTTCGAAGGCACGATGGTTGAACGCTCAGGCATTGGCACCGTGTTTCGCTGCCCACTTCGTCAGCGCCAACGGTGCCGGCGACACAACAATCGCGGGTTTTCTGGCGGCAATGCTGCGAGGTGAAGCACCCGCGATGGCGCTGCGATCCGCGACCGCGGTGGGTGCCTGCAGTGTCGAAGCTGCCGATGCGGTCTCGGGCGTGCGCCCCTGGCCTGAGATTCAACAGCGCCTCGCGCGAGGTTGGAAGCAAATGCCATCGACCCTCGCGTTATAACCCGGCGGCGGATCATTCAAAGGAACTGAACCATGACACCGACACCACAAAAGACTCTGGACATCAAAGCCCAAGCCATGCAGTTGCTCGATGACGCGGGTATCACCCTCACGGCCGCGGAGCGGGACGCGATGGAACTGGCGGGCTTCGGCCTCGGTGATTTCGCCCGCCAGGGGCTCATCGTCATCGTTTACATCAACAACGCGCGGTATTGCGCCAAAGAACTGGTGATGTTGCCCGGGCAAACCTGCCCGGAGCATCGCCACCCACCGGTGCCGCTGGGAGCAGGCGGAACCGATCCAGGCAAGACCGAGACCTTCCGCTGTCGGCGGGGTAAGGTATATCTCTACGTCGCGGGCGCCGGTGAGCGTGGGGCCATCAGGGCCAAGATTCCCGCGACCCGACGTGAGCATTACACGGTGTTTCACGAGATCGAACTCAACCCCGGCGACCAGTACACGATCCCGCCCAACACGCTCCATTGGTTTCAAGCTGGGCCGAATGGCGCGGTGGTCAGCGAGTTTTCCAGTCCCAGCCGGGATGAACTCGACGTTTTCACCGACCCGGCGATCCGTCGGGTGGAGTGATAGTGAAGCTGGGTAATTTCATGCCCCGAGCGGCCGCGAAAAGGTCTGCATGAAATCCTTGACTAAGCTTGGCGACGTATCATAATGGAGTCATCTGGGGCCAATTGAAGCGCCCACCACCTTGCTCGTCAGGAGGACTTCGTGATTCTCAGATCATCTCAGCGTGTTTTAATTCAGGGGTGGACCAAGGCGCTTGCGGCCGGGCTCCTGCTCATTTGCAGTTCCGTTTCTCTGGCGGACTACAAGGACGACATCGGGTACACGCAACTCGTGAACGAGTTGGGGCTGGGCAACGTGCCCAACGGCGCGGGGGTCAAAGTTACGCAGGTCGAAGCCGACGAGGACGCCAGCGAAAGCGGCATCCGATATCGGCCCAACGAAGCCAATGCCGGTTTTGCGGGCAAGACCATCACCGACAAAAGCGGCGTGAGCAACCCCGCCTCGGCCCGGTCCACGCACGCAACGAACGTCGGCCTGCTTTTCTACGGCAACAGCTCCATCGCATCGGGCATCACCCAGATTGACGCCTACGAGGCCAACAACTGGCTGGGCACGGGATTCCTGCGGCCCCTCAGCGGGGCGACGCCCCAGGTGCCGTTGGTTGAGACCTCCCGTATTCAGAACCACAGTTGGATCGGCTCGTTCGCAGAGGACGCGACGGCTACAGACCGCTTGCGTCGCTTCGACTTCATGATCGATCGCGACAACGTGATTGCCGCGGTGGGCGTCAACAACGGAACGAGCACTAATGTGCCCACGATGCTGGGGCAGTCATACAACTCGATTTCAGTCGGGCGGGTCGATGGTGCGCACAGTGCCGGGTTCTCGACGGTTGACGGTACGGGGCGCATCAAGCCAGACATCGTGGCCCCGCAGGGCTCGACGAGCAACGCCACCGCTGTGGTATCCGCCGCCGCCGCCATGCTGGTCCAAAAGGCTGACACCACCCCCGGCCTGGCCAACGGCAGTAAGGCGCAGGTTGTCAAGGCGACACTCATGGCCGGTGCAACCAAGAACCAGTTCCTTACGTGGGATCGCACCACCACCCGCCCGCTCGATGACCGCTTCGGTGCCGGGGCGTTGAATATCTACCGCAGTTATCACATCCTGGCGGCTGGTGAGCAGAATGCGACGAACCTCGCCACGGTGGCCGATACTGGTTGGGATTGGAACAACGCCACAGCGTCAACGTTGCTTTACTTCTTTGATGTGGAAGAAGGTGAGTCGATCTCCGAGTTCTCCGCTGTGCTGACCTGGCATCGTCTCGTCGCTGATGGTGGTCCCGGAGGCGGTTTCAATGGCTTGACCTCGACTATGGCGAATCTTGATCTGCGGCTGTTCTACGCGTCGGGCTTTGCGCTGGGATCGCAGCTTGATGCTAGCCTCAGCACCGTCGATAACGTCGAGCACATCTGGTTCACCGACGGGTTGACCACGGGCCGGTATGCCCTGCAATTGAGCGTGGATGCAGTCGGCCTCAATCAGCAGATTGACTACGGCCTGGCGTGGCACAGCGTGGTAATCCCCGAGCCGGGCTCGCTGGGACTACTGATGGTGACGGTGGCGTGGGTGGTCACATCGCGCCGTCGGCGTGGTGCCGCTACGTATGCTTACGGCTGCGCCGCCTGAGTCGCTTTCGGTTGTGGCCCGATCTGGTGCGAGGGTCGTGAGGGTGGCTTGGCATCGGGCGTCGGCGAGCTGCTGCCACTCGATTCCCGCCGCTTCTCCCAGTGTTGCTTGATCATGCGGCGAACGGTGAGGTTTCGACGGTAGATGAAGAGGCGAATGGGCCCAGCCCCGGGCGGGGGTAGGCTGCCCAGCCCGCAGATGCGACCGACTGACGCTGCTGTGTCCCGCGACTTATTGAGCAGCCAGCGTGCCCAGACAAACTCCGTGGCCAGCAATGCTACGCCGCCGAACACGATGGCCCAGCCCGGTCCCGGCAGGGGTATCGCCACGATTCCCGCGATGACCAGCGTCAATCCCGTCACGAGCACAACGCCCGGGCGGATGACGCGCCATATCTCACGTGCCACACCTCGCACGCCCTCGGGCACGGGCGGCAACTGTCGCCAGAGCTTAATGCGCTCAATGACGATGCCAATGGCCAGCGCCACGGCGGTGATTAGGCCGATCCATTTCCACATGATCTGGTGATTCTACGTGCCCACAACACCCGGCGTTCGATGAGGTGGACGTGGATGCCCGGCGACAACAGCTCTGTTGGCGCCCTCATTTGAGCAGGAAGTAGTAGAGCCGACCTTCCTGCGCCTGGCGACCGGCGATGGCTTCAGCATCGTCGCCGATGCCGATGTAGATATCGCCGCGGCCTGGTGCTCGGATGGCGCCGCCTGCATCCTGGTCGAGCATGTACTGCTCAAACGGTGCCAACCCTCCGCCGGGCGTGGGCATCTGTGTCGCCACCAGCGTCACCATGCCACGCGGGTAGATGCTCTTGTCAGTCGCCAGCGAACGCATGGGCTCGACCTTGAAGCCCAAGGCACCCGCGGGCCAGTTGGCGGAAGGATACTCCTGGAAGAAGATGTAGCGCTCGTTGAGGTTGAGGTAGTGATCCAGCATCTCGGGGTGATCGCCGAAGTAGCGTTTGATGGCGGGCAAGCCAGCGCGGTCGGGGTCGAGTTTGCCGTCCTCGATAAGTTTGCGACCGATGCTGGTGTATTCCCGGCCGTTGGACGCGGCATAGCCGATGGTCATCTCGCCGCCATCGACGAGACGCAACTTGGCCGAGCCCTGCACTTGGACGATGAACGCATCGAGCTTGCTTTCCATCCACGCGATCTCGCGCCCACGCAGGCCAAGCCGGTCGGGGTAATACTCGATCTGCGCCCGGGTGGGATAGGGGACGATGGTGCCGCTGGCGCTTTGTCGGCCCCGCACTTCGCCGGTTGCAGGGTCCACGACGATGTCCGGCGGCTTGCCATATAGCGGGAAGCGGTACTGCTCGGTGCGAACTCGACTGGCGCGGGAGATGGGCGTGTAGTAGCCGGTGAAGAACACCGTCCCGCTGCCGTCCCACCCCACGCTGGTCCAGACGTCAAACTCCGTCAGGATGCGTTGCTCAAATTCGGATGGGTTGGTGCTTTGCTCCAAGGCCTTACGGAAGGCGGCGACGCTGGCGCGGGCCTGACCATGGGTGAAGCCCTGAACGGGGAAGAATTGCTGCGTCGAGGCGATGTCGTACCAGCGCAGGCTGCGGTCGATGCCCTGGATAAGCCCCTGGTCCCGGCGGGCAAAGGCTCTTTGCAGGTCAGGAAGTTCCGCCGGGTTGGTGATCTTGCGTAAGGCGGGCACGCCCGGCGGAAGGGGCCGGGAATATTCAGGTTTGCCCTGCTTGCACCCGACCGTCAGGAGCGCCAAGATCAGCAGCGGCATGAGCAATAGGGGGCGAACCGGGCCAGGCATGAGCAACTCCGTAAGGGGAAAACTAAGGGGCAACCTAAGTGGCAATTCGGGGCTAAAAACTCCGAGTGCAATCATTTTATCGGAAGCCCCGGCAGAATCCGGCGAATCTTTGAGCCCGGGGCAATTATCCCCCGATGATATTTCAAGGCTCTTGCGAGTTGACAACCCTTTGTTCGCTTCGCCATAATGCACGATATCCAGTTTCGTCGGCTGGCGGGAGGCTTCGGCCCCCGGATGTGCGTTCCCTTGGATCACTCCTGTTAGGAGTCCGCTCTTGAGCATTCTCACTCGCGTATTCGTCGTTCTTGTCGCCGTCCTGGCCATCGCCCTGACCGCCATGGTCGTGGTGTTTGTGCAGAACACGGAAAACTTCCGCAACCGCTTCGAAGCCGAGCGCACCTCGCTGCTTGCCGTGGGGCAGGAGTTGGCCATCGCTCAGCAAACGCTCGGTGCGGCGGCGCAGGCTGAGAACAAGCAGATTGCCGACCTCAACGCCGAGAACGATAAGTTGACTTCAAAGGTCAACGAGTTGCTGGGCCGGGTCGCCTCCCGTTCGCAGGAGGCCGAGGCCGCCAAGCGTGAACTGGCGGCGCTCAAGGCCGACATCACCGGCCTGCAGGCGTCGTTTGAGCAGAACACTGCGATCCTCAAGTCATCGCTGGCCGACCTCGAGACCAAGCGGACGGATCTGGTGCAGGCTCAGACCCAGTCGATTCAGCTCCGTGAGCGCAACAACGAACTGGCCAGCCAGATCGATTCGATGGAGAAGCAGACTCGATATCTGACCGAGCAGTTGACCATGCTGGAGCAGGAAGTAACGCGGTTGAGCGCTTCGGCCGGTGCCAGCGCTACCGACCAGACGCCCCGCGCTGACGTGACCATACAAGGCCAAATCACCAACGTGCAGGATGTCGGCGGCAAGACGTTTGTGCAGATCAACGTGGGCCAACAAGATCGCGTGGCAAAGGGTATGCGCTTCATCATCAGCCGCGGCGATAAGTTCATGGGCAACCTCGTGATCCTCTCGGTCGATGACCGCACTGCGGCTGGCCAGGTTGAGTTGCAGCAAAACGGGCTGTCGGCCGGTGACAACGTGATGACCGGCAACCTCTGAACCGATCGAACATCGCACGGATAACAGTGGATGGTCGGCAGGCAGTTCGATCTCCCTAAGCCCCAAACGCCCAAGCCCGGAGTTATTGATGAGCCAGTTTTCTAACAACCCCGCCCCGCGCCACACCGGCGCCCCCGGCAGCAACGTCTATACCGTTCTGGCCGTGATCGCCGCCTTGGTTCTGCTGGCCGGCTGCATCTTCGTCGCCGTTAAGAGCGCCGATGTCACCGGTCAGGGCAACCCCTTTACGCTTGTCGAAAACCAAGGCGCGCCCGGCGCTAAGTAAATCGTCACGACGTGTGGATCGTCGGGATGTGCTTCGCGCAAGATGTATACTGAGGCGTTGGCTTGGGTCTTTGTGCCCGGGGTCCGCGGGATTTTTTAAGCGATTTGCGTGGACCTTTCGATAACGAGCGTTATGCTCATTCGCATGGCCGAGGGGTTTCGGTTAGGATTGCGGCCCAACGCGACCGTCCCGGTTGCGACCCTTTTGAAGGGGCTTTTCACCCTTGATTTTCGATAATATCCTAAGCTGGTTCAGCGTCGATATGGGCATCGACCTGGGCACGTGTAACACCTTGGTGTGCGTGCGCGGCGAGGGAATCGTGCTCAACGAACCCTCCGTCGTCGCTGTCAAAAAAGGCAGCGATCAAGTCATGCGCCTTGGTGGCGGCTATGCCGTGGGCTGGGTCGCCAAAGAGATGCTGGGCAAGACGCCCGGCAGCATCACCGCCATCCGCCCGCTCAAAGACGGCGTCATCAGTGACTTCAAAATCACTGAGGCGATGCTCTCGTACTTCATCCGCAAGGTGGCAGGCAATCGGCCCATCATCAAACCGCGGGTAGTCATCGCCGTGCCCAGCGGGATCACGGCCGTGGAAAAGCGTGCGGTGCTCGACAGCGCTGAGCGTGCCGGTGCCCGCCGGGTTTACCTCGTCGAGGAGCCCATGGCAGCCGCGATTGGTGCCGGCCTGCCGGTGGTCGAACCGACGGCGAGCATGATCGTGGACATCGGCGGCGGGACGACGGAAGTCGCCATCATGTCGCTGGCGGACATCGCGCAGTGCGAAAGCGTTCGCGTGGCGGGCGATGACTTCGACGAAGCGATCATCAACCACCTTAAGAAAGCTTACAACCTGATGATCGGCGAGCAGACTGCCGAACGCATCAAGATTGAAATCGGTTCTGCGGCACCGCTGGAAAAAGAACTGACGATGGACGTTCGCGGGCGGGACATGATCTCCGGCCTGCCACGCAAGACCGTTATCTCCAGCGAAGAAATCCGCGAGGTGCTGCTCGAACCGCTCTCGGCGATCATCGAGACGGTGACCCGCACACTGGAGCGCACGGAGCCGGAACTGGCTGCCGACTTAGTGGAAAACGGGATCTGTCTTGCGGGTGGCGGGGCGCTGCTTCGCGGCATCGACCGTGTGACCGCCAACGCCACGGGTCTGGAAGTTCGCATCGCCGATGACCCGCTGACCTGCGTTGCCCGCGGCACCGCCACCTACCTCGAAAATCTCGAGGAATGGAAGCAGACGATGGAAAGCGACCTCGACGCGGGTTAAGCCGGGTTGACGCTTCAGGTCATCCGGGGGATCATCCAAGGCACGACCTGACCATCTGCATTGATCTGTGCGCCTATGCCGCGACTTTTCACTCAACGCCGCGTGCTTTTGTTGTTTATCGTCCTGGCGATGATCAGCGCCATGCTGCCGCCCGGTGCCGCCAGAGCCGTGAGCGATTGGCCCCGTGCGCGGGTCAGTGATCTGGTCAGTTTCGTGAGCACGCCCCTTCATGCGGTCTTTGGTTCGATTCGCCGCTCCGATCCGCTGGGTATCGATCGTGGTCCCGAGGCACAACTGAGGCAGAACTACGACGCCCTGTTGCGTTACAACGCCTGGCTGGCTGAGGAGCTTCGCCGCACCCGCGCGGAGTTGGGGCTCTATCGCATGGCGAGTCGGCAGATGCGCCTCGAGGGCATCCGACTGGAGCAGGCTGATGTCACCGCTTGGGCCGGCAGCCGAAATCGTCAGACACTCACCATCGGCATCGGTTCAATCAAGGGCATTCGTGCGGGCTTGGTTGTCACCGACCCGTCGAGCTTCACACTTGTGGGTCGCGTGACACACGTCGGTTCGACGAGCGCTACGGTGGAGTTGATCACATCGCCTCGCAATCGCGTGGAGGTGCGCTTCCTGCCCAGCACACCCGTGGCGGTCAACCGCGAGGCGATCCTGTCGATCGAGGCCGATGCCAAGGGGCAGACCTTCACCGCGGTGGCCAAGGCCGATACGCCTGTGGAGATGGGATATCTGGCGCACCTGGTGGACACCAAGAGCGTCTGGCCGCAGGAGGCCCGAGGATTTGTAGTGGGCAAGGTGACCGCCGTGACGCCGTTGTCCAGTGACCCGCTGTTGTATCGCACCGTGACCGTGACGCCTGTTGCGCCACCGGCCACGTTGAGTCGAGTTCTGGTCCTGGTGCCCGCGACGCCTTGAGATTGCTCGTTGTCGTTGCTGTGATTGCCGTGATTGCTGTTGGTGCTGCGATTGTTGGCCATGCCTTTAGAATGACTTCATGCGTTGGATCGTCTTTATAATCTTCGCTTACGTGCTGATGGCTTTGGAGGCTGGGCTTTCCTCCGCGTGGCGCATCGGTTTGAGCACGCCGCACCTGCTGTTGATTCTGCTGGTGTTTCTGGGGCTTTACGCAGCTCCAATGCCGTTGGCGTGGGCGGCACTGCTGCTGGGTGCCCTGGTCGACCTCTCGCCGCCGTTTTGGCCAGTGGCGACGGGTGTGTGGGATGTGGCCATTCTCGGCCCGTCGATTCTGGCCTACCTGGCGGGTGCGTACGCGTGTCTGCAACTCCGCACCATCGTCTTTCGCGATTCGCCCATCACGCTGGCAGCTGTGGTTTTCGTCGTGGGCATCTTCGTGCAACTGGTGACCGTCGGCGTGTTGACCCTGCGGGCCCTGCCGCTACCCGGCATCGTGTGGTTCATGGGCTCGCCCATCCCCAACTTCCAACCCGCCGATGAACTGATGCGACGATTCTTCGATCTCGTCTATACCGCACTGATGGCCATCCCGCTGGGCATGTTGCTGCTGCGCAGCGTTCCGCTCTGGGGCTTCAACACCAGCCACATCCCGGGCCTGCACCCGCCGCGGCGAAACTGAAAGACGAGCATGTGACCAAGCATGGCGTGCGTCTGTTGCGGTTGCCCGTGGCCCAGCCTCGGTACGCGGCTAGAATTTGGTGAAAGGCGGTGAGACCATGACAGTCAACGAGACCAAACGCGGTTCCCTGGGGGAAGTTGTCGAGCAGCCGTCCCAGGTGCCTGAAGTGGGGCAGTGGCAGCCGCCGCGCGGCAAGGCCTTCCGCGTCATCGCCTGGATCATCATTATCGCATTCTTCGCCTGCGTCGCGATGATGATCTGGCTGCTGTTGTGGACGCACGTTTGAAGCCTTGGAAAATTTCGGAAAATACCAAGGCTTCCGGCATTGATTGCAGCCCCGGTTTTGATATGATGGAAATCACAATGGCCCTCGCACCCCGCATTATCGTCAGCATCATTATTACCTCCCCCGCAAAAGGGTAGGCTGGCGATAGACCAAGTCATCACGACCGCAATCACCAAGCCCTGCCCTTTGGCGGGGTGTTTTGTTTTTGTACTTGAGCCAGTTCACCATACACTCACGGAAACTTCGGAGCCTACCCATGACCGACTCGAACAGTCCGAACAATCAGCCCAATCCGACCCGCCGCGTCGAGATCTACGACACCACTCTGCGTGATGGCTCGCAGGGCGAAGGGGTGGCCTTCTCACTGCTCGACAAACTCAAGATCACGGAGTTCCTCGACGCGCTGGGTGTGGATTACATCGAAGGCGGTTTCCCAGCCTCCAACCCCAAGGACGCGGCGTACTTCGCGCAAGTGCGCCAGATGCCGCTGAAGCACGCCAAGGTTTGCGCCTTTGGCATGACCCGTCGCCGCGGGGTTAAGCCGCACGAGGACGCGGGCCTGCGGGCGCTGGTGGAAGCGGGTACGCCGGTGATCACCATCGTGGGAAAGACGTGGGACCTACACGTCGATGAAATCCTCCACGTATCGCGCCAAGAGAACCTGGAGATGATTCGCGAATCGCTGGCGTACTGCGGCAGTGGTAGCGGATCGGGCACACGCGAGGTCTTCTACGATGCGGAGCATTTCTTCGATGGCTACCGCGCCAATCCCGAGTATGCCTTGGCGACTCTGAAGGCGGCGGGCGAGGGTGGAGCGTCGCGACTGGTCCTCTGCGATACCAACGGCGGAGCGCTGCCTGACTTTGTGACCCACGCTGTCAATGAAGTCCGCAAAGCCCTGGGCCCCCAAGTCCAACTCGGCATCCACACCCATAACGACGGCGGACTCGCGGTCGCTAACGCGCTGGCAGCAGTCAAGGCAGGCTGCGTCCAAGTCCAAGGCACCATCAACGGCATCGGTGAACGCTGCGGTAACGTCGATCTGACCACCGTCATCGCCAACCTCAAGCTCAAAATGAATCTCGACTGTCTCATCGAAGACTCACTCCAACGCCTCACGCAGACCAGTCGATTCGTCTATGAGATCGCCAATCTCAACCTTTGGCGTGGGCAACCGTTCGTGGGCTCCAGCGCCTTTGCCCACAAGGGCGGCATGCATGTCCATGCGGTGAATCAAGTGGCGCACAGCTACGAACACGTTCCGCCTCATAGTGTAGGCAACGCACGCAGGGTGCTGGTCAGCGAATTGGCGGGGGCAAGCAACGTGCTGGCCATGCTCGGCGGCAAGTTCAATATTGCAGGCGACAAGGAACTGCAGAAGCGTGTGGTGGCTCGCGTCGCTGAGCTTGAACATCAGGGCTACCAGTTTGAAAACGCCGTGGCCAGCTTCGAGCTGCTCATGCACGAAATGCTCGGCACTCGGCCTGAGTTCTGGAAGCTAGGGCATTACCGCTGCGTCATCGTCAAGCGTGATGGTGAGGAGCCGACCACCGAAGCCAGCGTGAAACTCAACGTCGGTGACCAGATGCGGCATGAAGTTGCTGAGGGTGACGGCCCGGTTAACGCGCTGGATGGCGCTTTGCGCAAGTGTCTGATGCCACATTTTCCGGCAATTGCGCACCTGCATCTTCGGGACTATAAGGTGCGTGTGGTCAATGCCACCGCCGAGTCAGCCGCCAAGGTGCGTGTGGTCATCGAGTTCGCTGTGTCCGACGCCCCAGCCCAACCCGGCCTGCAAACTCCGGCCAATGTGCCCTCCGGCAATCAACGCCACTTCGCGACCATCGGCGTAAGCGAGAACATTGTCCAAGCGTCCTGGCAGGCGCTGACCGATGCCATGGCCCACCACCTCATCGAAGAGGCGGCCAAGTCCTGAAACCGCCGATTTCGTTTGCCTCGCGGCTCGACTACAATTCCAGACTTACGCCAGACGGAGCACGCTAAGCCGATGCCAATTGCCGATGCCGACATTATCGTGGTTGACCTCCCGCCGCCGACGGTGATGGATTCCTTCTATCTGCCCGAGGTTTTCAAAGGCCTGGGCACGACGTTCAAGCATCTCATCGGCTCCGTCGGTCGTGGCAAGCGCAACAAAGCCATGGCCTACCCCGAGGAACGGCGCGACGACCTGCCCGTCGAGGAAGGCGGGCTCCACAAGGCCCACTACCGCGGCGTGCATCGTCTCAATCGCGACGAGGACGGCCGCGTCCGCTGCGTCGCCTGCTTCATGTGCCAGACAGCATGCCCCGCGCACTGCATCCACATCGAGGGTGCCCAGGCACCATGGGATGACCGCGAGAAGTATCCTGTGAAGTTCGACCTCGATGAGCTTCGCTGCATCTACTGCGGCATGTGTGAGGAGGCTTGTCCCGTCGATGCCATCGAACTGACGCACATTTACGATCTGGTCGCCATGACCCGTCAGGAAATGATCTTCGACAAGGCCAAACTCCTGTCGGTTTACGACGAGACCATCGCGCAGAAGCCGATGTGACGCCCGATTGGCCGATCACTGCAACAAGGTCTGACGATTTCCACATTGAATACGCATACCATTGGATGTGACCGACCAGCCCACGACATCGGCCGGGGGTTTCCGATTCGTCTCAGCCTTGAGTGGCGAGATGGATGCGCGTGTCGCGATGGACGCCATCGCCGCTGAGTTTACCGCCGCCTCACCCGCCCCGATCCGAGACGCGGACCTGGCGATCATCTTTGCCACCTACCACCATCGCAACGTCATGGGCTATCTTGCCAAGCGGGTCCGCGAGGCATTTCCACAGGCAGCGCTGGTGGGCATCACGGCCGAGGGCGTCATTGGTGTGCGTCAGGAGATCGAGGACAAGCCGGGCATTTCCGTTCTGGCCGCGTCGCTGCCGGGCGCATGGGTCAAGCCGTTTGCCGTCGAATCGGGCCAATGGGTTAAGACGCTGAGCGATCCCCAGCGTTTTGCCGGGGCACTGGGCATTGATGACGGTCGTACGCCCAAGGCTGTCATTCTGCTACCCGATCCTTTCAGCACGCCCGTGTTGAAGTTCATGGAGATGATGCAGACCGCGTGGCCGGGCGTGCCGCTGGTGGGGGGGATGGGCAGCGGCGGGAGGCAGGCGGGCGCCAACCGCTTGGTGTGGGGCGAACGCGTGACCGATGGCGGTGCCGTGGGCCTCTGCTTTGGCGGTGGCATTGATATTGACACGGTCGTGAGCCAGGGCTGCCGCGCGTTGGGACGCCCGCTGGTGATCACCCGCAGTGAAAAGCAGAAGGGCAACCACGTGCTCGAGCTCGGCGGCCAGAAATCACTGGCGGCGTTGCAGGATGTGATCCAGGGCCTCGATGATGTCGAACGTGGCCTGGTGGAATCGCACGGCCTGATGATCGGGCGAGTCATCAACGAATACAAAGACCGTTTCGGACGCGGCGATTTTCTCATGCGGCAACTCGTGGGCGTCGATCCGGAGCGCGGGGCACTGGTTGTGGGTGATCCGCAGATGCGCGTGGGTCAAACCGTGCAGTTTCATGCCCGTGATCGCAAGACCGCAGCCGAGGATTTCGCCATGCTTCTGGAGATGCAGAAGCTCGATGCTCCACCGGGCGGGGCGGTGCTGTTTTCGTGCAATGGGCGTGGCTCGCGGCTTTACGAAGAACCGCATAAAGATGCCAGCATCGTGGCTGAGGCGCTGGGCGATGTACCGCTGGCGGGGTTCTTTGCCGCAGGTGAACTCGGGCCGGTGGGCGGCGAAAACTTCGTCCACGGCCACACCGCCTGCCTCGTCGTGTTTCGCCCGGCCGATGACAGCGCCACAGACGCCGCCACCGACGGTGCCACGGACGACGACACCGACAGCGATGCCGACTGAAACATCACCCACCGATGACGCGGTTGTCGATGAGCCGCGTCGTGCCCACACGCCCGGCAATCAACGCCACCACTCCGCCCGTCAGCCCCGGCTCGATGCTGTCGATCGGTGCCAGTGTCTGGGGGTGACGCACCACCGCATAATCGATGACCACTTCGTGAGCCTTGAGCACCATCGTCATCGCCGCTTCGATGGCTGACGGGTCCGACTCGCCCTGCTCGATGATCAATGCCTCAGCCTCACGCAGGGCTTTGTTCAAACCCAATGCGAGATGGCGCTCGTCTTTACTCAGGTAAACGTTGCGGCTGCTCATGGCCAAACCGTCATCGTCACGCTTAGTCGGACACGGCACGATTTGCAGCGGCATGGCCAGGTCGGCGACCATTGCTTCGACGACTTTGAGTTGCTGGTAGTCCTTCATGCCGAAGCAGGCGATGTCGGGCTCAACCATGTTGAAGAGCTTTGCACAGACGCGGCAGACACCACGGAAGTGACCGGGGCGAAGCTTGCCCTCCAGGTCCGCTGCGACGGTCGGCGTCTCGACGATGGATTCGGGCACCTCCGGCGGATACATCACGTCCACGGTGGGAACGAACACACCCACAGCGCCCGCAGCCTGACAGGCGGCGAGATCGGCCTCCAGCGGGCGCGGATATTTTGCCAGATCTTCGTGAGGCGCAAACTGCGTGGGGTTGACGAAGATGCTGACGATCACATGATCGGCCAGCGTGTGGCCGGCATCGATGAGCGAGACGTGACCCGCGTGCAGAGCGCCCATGGTGGGCACGAAAGCGACGCGGCCGGTCAAGGCGCGACGCTGGGTTCGCAGATCATCAACGGTGGTGGCGATGAACATAGCCACAGTTTAGCGGCTCAATGACGCCGATTACATCAAGGGTTGCTCTGGCTCCGAAACAGGCCATGCAGCGCTACAGGGCTTCGAGTGCCTTGGTCAACTGCGCTTCGTCCCAGGTCTCCACACCCAGTTGCCGCGCCTTGTCGAGTTTCGATCCGGCATTTTCGCCCACGAGGAGCAGATCGGTCTTCTTCGACACGTTGTCAGTGACCTTGGCGCCGAGAGATTCCAGCCGATCCGCCAACTCCTTGCGCTGGTACCCGGCCAGTGTGCCGGTGATGACGATGGTCTTGTCGGCGAAGGGGGAGTTCGCGGGCGGCGGCGTCTTTTCGGTGATCTTCGGTGCGGTCATGTCCACGCCCAGCTCACGCAACTCGCCAATGACGTGCCGCCCGGCATCGCTGGCGAAAAATTCGCGGACACTTCTGGCGATCTCACCGGGCTCGTAACTTTCCCGCGTCATCGCTTTGCGTTTGATGTCGAGGTCACCCGTGGCGAGCTTGAGATCAATGTCGGCTGCCTCGGCTGCCATCACCGCGGCGATGTCGCCGTAGCCGTCTGCCAGCATCTGTGCGACGCGAGCCCCGACGTGACGGATGCCCAGCCCTGCGAGAATCCGCGCCAGACCACGCGATTTGCTGGCCTCGATGCCCGAGAGCAGGTTGTCGACCTTCGTCTCGCCCATGCGTTCGAGCGTCAGCAGTTTGGGTCGGTGCTGGTGGAGGCGATAGACATCGCCAAACGAAGTCAACAGTCCCGCATCGGCGAGTTGATGCACGCTTTTCTCACCCAGGCCGTCGATGTCCATCTGGTTGCGCCCTGCAAACCAGATCAGCCGTTCACGCAACTGCGCGGGGCATTCGGGATTGCTGCACCGCAGCGCCGCTTCGCCATCCTCACGTGCCACAAGTTGCCCGCACGATGGACACATGCCCGGCGGCTCGGTGGCCTGCGCATCGACGGGCCGATCTTCAAGCACCACGTTCACGACTTGCGGGATGACCTCGCCAGCCTTCTCAATGCACACCGTGTCACCAGCACGAATGTCCTTGCGGCGAATCTCGTCGATGTTGTGCAGGCTGGCACGCTTGACGGTCGTTCCCGCCAGCAGCACCGGCTCCAACTCCGCCACCGGCGTCAGCGTGCCGCCTTTGCCCACCTGCCAGGTAATCGCATTGAGTCGGGTGGAGGCCTTCTCGGCGGCGTACTTGTAGGCGATGCACCACCGCGGACTCTTGGCAGTGCGGCCAAGCCGCTCCTGCTGACGATAGTCATCAACCTTCACCACCGCGCCATCGACGCCGTAGGCCAGCGTCGCCCGCTCCTTCTCGAACGCGTCAATGGCCTTCCAGACTTCGTCAATGTTGTGACAGATGAGCGGCGGATTGATGGGGATTCCCCATTGCCGCAGCGCCTCGAGAAACGCGCGGTGACCATCGAACAGATCGGGCGGTGCAATCTGCCCTCGGCCGTGGGCGATGAAGCGCAGCCGCCGTTGCGCCACGATGCGCGAGTCGAGCATCTTAAGCGTCCCGGCTGTGGCGTTGCGCGGGTTGGCAAAAAGCTCCTCACCCGCCTGCTGACGCTCCTCGTTGATGCGGGCAAACTCGGCGGTGGGCATGAATACTTCGCCACGCACTTCTAGAATCGTGGGCACCGGCCGATGCGAAGGATCGAGGGTCAACGGAATGCTGCGAATGGTGCGGGCATTGACGGTGATGTCATCGCCTTGACGACCATCGCCGCGGGTGGCTGCGAGGGTCAGGTGTCCGTTGTGGTACGTCAGACTGATCGCCACGCCGTCGATCTTGGGCTCGACGAGGTAGGTTACGGTTTCCGCTGTTGCTGCGGGCGATGCATCGGCATCGGTTGACACGGCGCTGAAAAGATCGGGTGCCACGGGCTTCCCCAACCCACCGTTGGCATCCCCCCCGGCATCGGCATTGGCATCGCCGCTATCGCCCGACTCGGCAAGCCCTCGCAGCACGCGACCGTGCCAGGCGCGAAGCTCGGCATCGCTGTAGGTGTTGTCGATGCTGAGCATCGGCTGGGCGTGGGTGACGGTGTCGAAGCCCTCGATAAGGTCCCCGCCCACACGCTGCGTGGGCGAATCAGGGCTGGCCAATTCAGGATGCGCCGCTTCCAGTTCCTGGAGTTCCGCCAGGAGATGGTCATATTCGTGGTCGGTGATGACCGGCTTGGCCTCGACGTAATAAAGACGGTTGTGCCGCTCAATTTCGTGGCGTAGCTCGTCGATACGTTGGGCTGGGGCGACCATGACGGTATTCTAATGCCGGTTGAGACGGGCATCCGATGCTCAAGACATCCCGGCCCGTTGCATTGGTGGAGTCGGTCTCCATTCATGGGCCTTGGGTAGGGGTTGCGCTTGCTCTTTACTGAACCCGCATTTCTCTTTCTCTTTCTGCCCCTGCTGTTGGGCGTCTATTTCGTCGGCGGACATTGGTGGCGGAACATCATTCTTTTGGCCGCCAGCCTCGCCTTCTATGCCTGGGGCGAAAAGCTCTACGCAGTCGTCATGGTTGGCTCCATCGCCTTCAACTACGCGATGGGCCTGGCGATTCAACGATCGCAGTTCCGCCAGCAATCGGGCCGCTTTGCCGTGGTTGTCGCGGTGCTGGGTAACCTTCTGCTGCTGGCGACGTTCAAATACACGAACTTTGTCGTTGACAACGTCAACGGGTTTCTGGCATCGCTGGGCGCAGCACCGTTGGAGGTGCCTGAGGTTCACCTGCCTATCGGTATATCGTTTTTCACCTTCCAGGCCATGTCCTACGTCATCGACGTCTATCGCCGTGAGGTAAACGCCAACGCCAACCCGCTTGAAGTGGCACTTTACATCGCGTTGTTTCCGCAACTCATCGCCGGCCCGATCGTGCGCTACAAGGACGTGGCAGCCCAGATCGTCGCCCGCCAAGTGACACGCGACGGATTCGCCTACGGCATCCGACGATTCGTTATTGGGTTGGGGAAGAAGATGATCATCGCCAACACCGTGGCGCTCCCAGCTGATCAAATTTTCGCCATCCCAATCGAGCAACTGCCCGCAGGAGTCGCCTGGCTTGGCATCATCTGCTACACGCTGCAAATCTACTTCGACTTCTCAGGCTATTCGGACATGGCCATCGGCCTGGGGCACATGTTCGGCTTCCGGTTTCTGGAGAATTTCAACTACCCCTACATCAGTCGATCGATCACCGAGTTCTGGCGCCGTTGGCATATCTCGCTGTCCACCTGGTTTCGAGACTATCTCTACATCCCGCTGGGGGGCAACCGTGGCAGCGCCTCGATGGTGTATCGCAACCTGCTGATCGTCTTTTTCCTCTGCGGCCTGTGGCATGGTGCCGCGTGGACCTTCGTGATCTGGGGTCTGTTCCACGGCATGTTCCTGGTTATCGAGCGGATGGGCTCCGGGCGCGGCTGGCGCATGGGCGAGAGCATCCCCGCCTGGCTGCGACATGGATATGTCCTGCTGGTGGTGATGGTCGGATGGGTCTTCTTCCGCGCTGAGACGCTGGGCCAGGCGAGCGGCTACCTGGCGGCGATGGCGGGGTTGAGTGGCGCGTCGGGGTTGGAGTACCACCTGGATATGTGGCTCACCACTGAGCTTGGGCTGGCGTTGGCTTTGGGTGTGATCGGATCGACGCCCATCGTGCCCTGGGCACTGGCGCGGAGTCGTCAGGTGATTGACCATCTGCCTGAGCCGCGGGAAGGTGTCGTGGCCGGCACCGCTAGCCTGGTTGGACTGGCCTTCTGTGCGGTGGTGCTGCTCTATTGCATGATGCTTGCTGCGGCGGGAACCTACAACCCGTTTATCTACTTCCGATTTTGAGACATGGACACCACCGCGACGACAACCTCATCCTCAACACCGCAGCCTGCGCCCAAGTACGCCGGTCTGCGACGCCTGGCGGATTGGCTGCTGATTGTGGGCTTCGTTGCCGCGCTGGCCATGCCCCTGGGCGCGACGTTTCTCCGCCTGGATGCAGACAGTGGCGCGTTTGAAAACCGGCGAAAAAAGGACTTTCCCCGCCTGACCATGTCGCCAAAAGGCGTGGTGGCATTCCTGGGCCCGGCGAGGGATTGGTTTGCGGAAAACTTCGGCCTGCGAGGACTGCTGGTCAGTTCCCACGGCTGGTTCAAGGTCAACGTCCTGGGCGCCTCGGCTTCCGAACGTGTCGCCATCGGCAAGGACGGCTGGTATTTCTACCGCCTCCACGGTGCCATCGAGTCTTATCGCGCCCAGACTCCCTTGACCGAAGCCGAACTGGCGCAATGGTCCCGAGTGCTCAAAGAGCGCACCGACTGGCTCGCCAAACGCGATTGCCGCTACGTCTTTTTCTTTGCGCCCAATAAGTCCACGATCTACCCCGAGTATCTGCCCACCTGGGCCAACCGCGTGGGTGAGCAATCGCGTCTGGAGCAAATCCAAGCCTATTTGCAGATGCAACCCAACCTGACCGTTGTTGATCTCGTCGCGATGCTGCGATCTCAAAAGGCAGTGCAATTGCAGACCTCCAAGTACCACCTCTACTACCTCACGGACACCCATTGGAACATGGTGGGTGCCATGCTCGCAGCCGACCACATCGGCACGGTGCTTGCCCAGTGGTATCCGGCAGTGGGGCGGCAGACGTGGGGCTACCGTACCGAGACCGACCCCCGCTTCAGCGGCGATCTGATGGGCATGCTGGGGCTCTTCAATCTGCAGTTTGAGTCGGTGCCTGTCGTCGTCCCGTCCCAAGGCAGGCTGATCACCGAGGCTGATGTGGTCACCTGGCCCTTGGTGGTTGAGAACAACGATCCCGCCGCGGCCAACCTGCCCACCGCTGTGGTCCTCTGCGATTCTTTTGGAATCAAAATGATCCCCTTCCTCAACAGGCAGTTCCGTCGCGTGACGTATCAATGGACTGACCAGTTCCTTCCTGCCTTGATCGAGAAGGAGAAGCCGGATGTGGTGATCCAGTCGCTGGTGGAACGACGGCTGATGGATTACGCCCATTGGAACCCCGAGGGCCTGGAATGAGCCGTTTTAGCGCCGTCTGCGCTAGGGTAGGTTTACGGGTCGTTTTCAGGTCGATCACGGATATTTCACATAAAAGGTCTGATAACCATTTGAGCCGAGGCAACGGGCTTGGTACGATATTTGCTGAAAGCCCGGGAACGGGACCATTGGGGTCCCGGTCAAACACCACCATCCATCTAGCCGTGAAAGGAATCACCCATGGCCAAACGAATCACCAAGAAGCCCGCTTCGAGCACCGATGCCCCCGCAGCGTCGGCCCAACCCCCCGCCCGTGCCAGCAGTGCCGCCAAGTCTGCC